>NZ_VBUM01000025.1 GCF_005774735.1 Microbacterium sp. 5K110
GGATGGCGGTGATGCTGTCGGCATCCATCCGGAAATGCGCGGCGATCTCGCTCCGCGACGTCCGGCTGACGGTGACCATCTGCTGGCCGCGGCGGCGCATGCCGAGGCGAACCGCCAGGTGCCACTGCACGCGGAACAGGAAGGAGAAGTCCTGCGGGCGGATCGCGGGGGCGATATCGTGCAGGATCGTGATCTGGTTCGCGTAGGTCATCGGGGCGATGTTGGCGAAGTTCAGGAGCACGGGAGAGCCGTTCCGCCGCAGCCAGCGGGGGAGGTCGATCTGCTCCCACACCGCGCCCGCCGCCCGACCGACGACCTCGAACGGGACACCCTCGGGCACCTCGTCGACCGCGGCGGGGGGAACGACGAGGACGATGTCAGACCGCTCGTCCGCGAGGTGGCGGCTCAGCTCCACGGCGACGCGATGCACGCCGCCGAAGGAGTCCAGCAGAAATCGTCCGTTGATGGCGACCTTCACGGGGCCGTCCTTTCTGCGACGGTCGAGCACGCGGCGCGGCGACGTCATACCGGGGCCTCGCTGGGGGCGTGCCGCAGGTCGCGCAGCACGCGGAAGCAGCGGCGGGCGAGGAGGAGGGTGGCGGCGCCCTCGGTGAAGGCGTAGCCGAGGGCGGCCCCGAGCGGTCCCCACACCAGGGCGAGACCGATCATGAGGGGGATGCCGAGGGCGGTGGCGATGAGGGTCGCGCGCATCACGGCGCCGGCCTGACCGGCCGGGAAGAGCACCAGGCGGGCGACGGCGGTCCGCACCGAGAAGAAGAAGAACACCAGGCCCATCACCAGCAGGATGTCGAACGGGGCGGGAGCGGCGGGGAGGAACGTGCTCGTCAGCCACGGCCCGACCAGGGCGAGTCCCGCCCACCCGATCAGGCCGGCGCCCGCCGCGAGAACCAGCGCGACGCCCATCCGGCGTCCTCGGTGCGCGCCGTGCGCCTCGCCGATCCAGGCCTGCAGAGCGTTGGCGAGGGTCATCGGGATGAACTGCCCGAGCTTGAGCATCTTGTCGGCCGTGGCGTAGCCGCCGGCGGCCGAGGCCGAGGCGGTGACGTTCACGACGGGCGCGGGGACGCTGGAGTACCCGCTGAGCCCGGCGTCGTTGAGCGCGACCGAGAGGTTCGAGCGCAGCAGCGCGGGGATGTCCCGGGGACGCGGCCACGGACCCGGATGCCGGCGCAGCAGGCGCATCGTGAACAAGCCGGTCCCGATGAGGGTCACGGCGATTCCCGCGAGCGGGTACAGCACCACCACGCCGGTCATCAGGACGAGCCCCGCCGCGGCGAGGTTGGCGATGAGGCGGGGGGCGGCGTCGAAGATCACGATCGTCTTCGGATCCCCGACGCCCGCGCAGAACCACGTGAACGAGAGGGCGATGAGGGCGCCCTGGGCGCCCATGAGGACCGTGAGCCACTCGGACCCCGGCGAGGCGATGAACCAGCAGATCACCCCGAGCGCGGGCAGGGCGATGATCGAGATCATCAGGCGCACCGCGATGGACTCGCGGTAGAGGCGCGCGCGCTCGTCGTCGTCCGCGGCGATCGAGATCAGGGCCGGACCGATCGTGGCCCACCCCCATCCGATCGCGATGGCGGCGAAGGTCCCGATGCTCTCGCCGGCGATGGCGCTGGCCCATCCGCTCGCCCCGGCGATCTGGACGACGGCGGGCAGGGCGATCAACGGGGAGAGCGCGGCGATCGCGGGAACGAGGAGGAATCCGAGCAGGCGTCGCTTCATCGACGGACCTTGGAGCGGCGCGGCGTCGGCGGCGCTCATCGGCGCGCTCCCGCAGCGAGCATGCGCTCGAGCTCGACGGCGGTCGCCTCGGCCGCACCGTCCCACGTGAAGTGCGACGCCCATTCCTGCGCGCGGCCGCGCGCGGCGGCATCCGGCGGGCTCGCGAGCGCGGAGGCGAGCGCGGCGCCGAAGGCCGCGGCATCCGTCGCATCGGCGTACCGGGCGGCGTCGCCGCCGACCTCGCGCAGCACCGGGACGTCGTTCGCGAGCACGGGGACCGAGCGGCGGAGGGCGTCGACGACCGGCAGGCCGAATCCTTCGACGAGCGAGGGGCAGACGTACAGATCGGCGACCTGGAACAGGGCCTCCAGCTGCGCGTCGCTCACCCATCCCGGCAGCACGACGTCGCCCTGGAGCCCGAGGCGGGCGACGTCCTCATCGAGCGGATCGGGCAGTCGGCTGCCCGCGATCACGGTGACGGGGCGCCGGGCGGGCGGAAGGGACGCCACGGCGGAGAGGAGCCCGGGGAAGTTCTTGTGCGGCATCCGATTGCCGACGCTGAGGACGACGGGGCGTCCCGGGGGCAGGGCGAGGGATGCCACGACCGCGGCGGGATCGTCAACCGGTCGCGGATCGGCGCTGCCGTTGTGGACCACGGCGATGCGGTCAGCGTCGACGCCGAGGTTGCGGACGATGCTCTTCGCGGCGGCGTGCGAGACCGTCAGGACCCGATCAGCGGTCCGTGCCGAGCGGCGCATCAGCCAGGACGTGAGTCCGCGTTGCGCGCGCTGCGCGAGCCCCCCCGGGATCTCGTCGTAGATCGCGTCGTGGACGGTCACCACGCGCGGGACCCCGCGGAGCACGGGGCCGAAGTTCTGCGGGGCCCAGACGAGGTCGGCGCGGTGCCGACGCGCGATCGCGTCGGTGGCGGCCACCGCTCCGAGCGCCCAGGTCGCGGGGTCCGCGCCCACGACCCGCAGGGTCTGCACGCGGCCCGGGAAGAACGCCTCGACCCGTTCGGTCCCCGTGCGCCCGGTGAGGGCGGCGAAGCGCACGTCCGGAAGCAGGTCGCCGAGGCGCGGCAGAAGCTCCCGGACGTACGTCTCGGTCCCTCCCCGCGAGCCGGTGAAACCGAGGAGGTCGACGAGGATGCGGCCGGACGGCATCAGCTCTCGATGACGGCTTCGGGGCGCTGTTCGCGCCGGGGCGTGGTGAGCACGCCCGAGAAGAAGCTCATCATCACGGTCTGGAAGCCCAGGATGATCAGCAGTGCGCTGGGCACGGCGATGCGGACGGCCTGGGCGGCGTTCTGCGTGCCGAAATCGAGATTGCCCCACAGGATCACCTGCACGATGCCGATGACCACGCCGAGTACGAACAGGCCGAGGCCGATGAGGAGCCCGCGCTCGGCCGACCAACGCGCGACGATGCGCCGGTACCTCTCGCTGGTGGGCAGGAATCCCTCTTGCGTCGCGTAGAGCTTGGTCAGCCAGAAGAAGAGCAGGGATTGGAACCCGATGACGCACAGCGCGCTGGCGTAGACCATCGTCGTCACGTCGAAGCCGACGCCGCCGATGTTCACGCCCCCGAACGCGAGGACGCCCACGGCGATCGCGCCGAGGAAGAACGCCACCAGACCCGGGTAGACGAAGAGCCAGCGGGGCGCGAAGAGCAGCAGGAAGCGCAGGTGGCGCCAGCCGTCGTGCCAGCTGCGCAGGTGCGGCGGGCGGGACCGGCCGTCCTTCTTCAGCGTCGTGGGTACTTCTTCGATGCGGTAGCGGGCGAGCGAGGCGCGCACCACCATCTCGGAGGCGAACTCCATACCCGTGGTCTGCAGGTCGAGCTCGCGGATGCGGGCGCGGTTGAAGCCGCGCAGCCCGCAGTGGAAGTCCCGGATGCCGGGGCGGAAGAACAGCTCCCCGATGAAGGACAGCACCGGGTTGCCGAGATACTTGTGCAGCGGCGGCATGGCGCCGGGGGCGATGCCCCCGCGGAAACGGTTGCCCATGACGAGGTCAGCGCCCGCGCGCAGGCGCTCCACGAACGGTTCGAGGTTCTCGAAGTCGTAGCTGTCGTCGGCGTCGGCCATGATGATGTACCGGCCGCGGGCCTGCTCGATGCCGTTGATGAGGGCCGCGCCGTAGCCGCGCCGCGGTGCGTGCGAGACGCGGGCTCCCAAGCCCTCGGCGATGGCCTGCGAGCCGTCGGTGCTGCCGTTGTCGGAGATCAGAACCTCGCCGTGGATGCCGCTGCGCTGGAGGAATCCCTGCGCCTTGCGGATGCAGACCTCGAGGGTCTCGGCCTCGTTGAGGCACGGCATCAGGATCGTCAGTTCGACGGCGTCGTTCGGGGCGGGAGAGGTCACGGCGTGTCTTCTTTCATGATCCGCGGTGCGGGGGAGGTCGGCAGCTGCAACGCCGACAGGATCCCCTCCACGGTACGTCGGATGGTGCGGGTGCCCACGGCGGTGTCGTACCAGGCGCGCGCGGAGCGGCGCAGGTCGTCACCGCCGTCGGCGATGGCCCGGATCGCCCGGGCGAGGTCGGTGGGGGAAGTGGCGGGGGCGACGACGCCGTTGACGTCGTCGTCGACGAGCTCGGTCGCGGCGTTTCCCTCGTCGGCGACGAGGACGACGGGCGTGCCGTGGGCGTTCGCCTCGACCACGACGAGGCCGTAGCCCTCGCGTCGCGACGGGTTGATCAGGGCCAGGGCGCCGTGCAGGAGCGTGTCGAGCTCGGCATCCGACACGAAACCGGGGAACTCGGTCCACTCCGCACCGCCGACGCGATCCACCTCGGCGCGGACCTGCGGGGTACTCGGCCCCGTCCCGAGGATGACCAGGCGCAGGTCGGGGATCGCGGTGCGAGCCTCGGCGACGGCCGCCGGGAGCGTCTCGACGCGCTTGTCGGGGATGTGGCGGCCGGCGTACAGCACGTACGGGGGGCGGGATGCCGGGGACGTCGGTGCGGTCTCGACGGCGGCGTCGATGAGCCCGGGGCTGACGAGGGGCGCGCTGCGCAGTCCCTCGCGTCGTAGGCGGCTCGCGCTCAACTGCGAGTGGCAGGTCGCCAGCGGAGTCATCGCGATCGCGGCCCGTTGCAGGATCCAGGCGATCGTGCCGGTCACGGCCCCGGAATATTCGACCCACTGGCGGCGGTGCCAGACCTCCAGGTAGTCCACGACGAGTCGCGTTCCCGACCCCCAGAGGGCCAGGCGTGCGGCGAAGACGTTGAAGATCGGCAGTCCGCTGACGATGACCGCCGCGTACCGCGAACGACGTCGCCGCAGTTCCCGGAACAGGCCCGCGGCGTACCGCAGGGCCGCCGGGATGCGCCGGACTCCGTCGGCGGTGTACAGCGACAGACGCGTGGACACCGGCACGATCCGGAAGCGCTCTTCGGAGGGGACGGGGCCGTCCCACTGCACCGAAGTGAGGTAGTCGACATCGAGCCCGGCGGCGCCGATCGCGTCGGCGAACGCGCGGTACTGCCGCTCCCCGCCCCCGGTGGAGTACGGGAACAGGCAGTCGTACGCGACCGCGACGGTCGCTCGGCGCGCCATGATCAGCACCCCTCGATGCGGAACAGGCGGGCGTTCGGGCCTTGTTCATCCACGAGCACGAGGTGCGTCCCCGCCGCGAGGTCCTGGATCCCGTCGTACGCCGTCGCGCCCGCGGGATCGATCACGTCCTGTCGGCCGAAATCGAGCACGTAGTCCACGCCCAGGCCGTCCACGGTGCGGCAGACGGCGGGATCGGTGTCGATGTCGCGCAGGTGCGCGTTGAGGAACAGCACCTCGGGAGAGGGGGAGCCGAAGACGTGCTTCTGGACCACGTTCCGATCGGCGAACGCCAGGGCGAGGGACGTTCCCGTCCTCGGACTGCCGGCGATGAGGGCGTCGGCCGGGGTTTCGTCGTCGAGGCGTTCGAGCAGGGCCTGCTCGTCGCTCGAGAGGATCAGTGAGCTGTCGGTGTAGGCGTACGCCTCGTGGACCTGAGCGAGCGCGATGCGCACGTTCGGGCCGATGGCCACCGAGAACACGGCGGCGATCGCAGCGATTCCGGCGACGAGGCCGGTCCATGCGGGCAGGCGACGCGCGCGGCCCCAGCGGCGTGCGAGATCGACCACGGCGACGGCACCGAGAGTCGCCACGGGGACCGCGACGAGGGGCAGCAGAGCGGCCAGCCGGTTGGAGTCGTTGTACCAGGGGTTGGTCAGCAGCTGGCGCAGTGGGTGGTCGATCCGCAGGCCCGACGAGATCGCGAACAACAGCACCGCCACGGCGAACGGAGCGAGGACGGGAAGTTCCCGGGGGTGTCGGGCGACGACGACGAAACCCGCGATCAGCAGGACGGAGATGATCAGGGTCGGGGAGAATCCGCGCGGAGAGGCGAGCAGCCCCTCGCCGAGCGACTGGGCCAACTGCTGCCACGGAGCCCACCCGGAGTGCTCCGCCCCGGTGCGGAAGACGGTAACGGTTCCGACGATCGCGACGGCGAAACCGGCGGCCGCGATCGCGAGACCGAGGATCGACCCTCGCGTGCGTTCGGTCGCGGCTCGGACGGCGTGGGTGGTGATCACGACGGCGGCGGAGAAGAACAGCAGGCTGAGGAAGGCGTTGGGGTGGCCGAGGAACGTACCGCCGGCCAACAGGGCGGTGAGGAGCGCCGACCGTACGAGGGCCGGAGCCCGCCGCTCGCGCAGCATCGTCACGACCACCGCGAGGGCCGCGGGCATCATCGCGTATCCGACCAGGTTGGGGTAGAGCACGCCCCAGTTGAAGAAGAGGGCGGGGAACGCGCCGAAACCGGTCGAGAGGGCGGCTGAGACGATGTACGCGGTCCGCCTCTGCGCGAAGAACGCGCCCGCGAGCGCCAGGGTCGAGGCGGGCCACAGGATCGACACGATCGCGAGGTTCGCGCCGTTGACGGCTACCGGAACGGACGCGCCCGTCAGCTCGGCGCCGAGGGTCGTCAACGCGTGCCAGGCGTTCGGGTAGAAGCCGATGTCGGACGTCGAGCCGATCTGGAAGGGCGAGGCGCTGCCGTTCTGCAGACCGAGCGCGATCGCGTTGAGATGCACGATGTTGTCGAACCGCTGCGCGATGTTGTCGGGCGAACCGAAGGCGCGCGCGAAGACGACCGCGTTCGCGAGTGCGGCGGCAGCAAGAGAGACGAGCGCGACGAGTCCGACTCGGCGGTCGGCCGGGGCCCCGTCGGTACCCGCGAAGCGACGCAGACCGATCGCGATGCCGACCACGACGAGGGTCGTCAGCGCGAGGGGGACGAGATTCCACCGCAACCCCACCAGGGGGGCGACGGATGCCGCGACGGCGGCGACGGTGACCGAGATCGCCGGTGCGAGAAGCAGGCGCTGCGGGCTGCGAAAGCCCCAGCCGGCGACGACGACCGCTGCTCCCGGGACGATCAGAACGGCCGCGACGACGAGGTACGACGGAATCGCGCTGATCCAGTCACCCATGCAAGCCCGTCTCCGTTCGCGGTCATTTCGACACGCCATGCTAACGGACGGCACCTGATCCACCCCTGAGGGCGGCGGCGAGGTGCCCGCATAGACTGGTCGGGTGCGGGGCGAGACCCGCGCGTCCGTCGACACGAAAGTCTCTTTCTCCATGGATCTTCTCATCGTCGGTTCGGGCTTCTTCGGTCTCACGATCGCGGAGCGCGCGGCTGCCTCGGGTCGGAAGGTGACGGTCATCGATCGCCGTCACCACATCGGTGGCAACGCCTATTCCGAGGCCGAGTCCGAGACCGGTATCGAGGTGCACCGGTACGGCGCGCATCTGTTCCACACGTCGAACCCGTCGGTGTGGGAGTACGTCAACCGCTTCACCGACTTCACGTCGTACGTCCACCGCGTCTACACGACGCACAAGGGCGTGGTGTTCCCGCTGCCGATCAACCTCGGCACGATCAACCAGTTCTTCCAGGCGGCGTACACGCCCGACCAGGCGCGGGCGCTCGTGCAGGAGCTCGCCGGCGAGTTCGACGCGAAGGATGCCGCGAACCTCGAGGAGCGCGCGATCGGTCTGATCGGCCGACCGTTGTACGAGGCGTTCATCCGGGACTACACGGCCAAGCAGTGGCAGACCGATCCGAAGGATCTTCCGGCGGAGATCATTTCGCGGCTCCCCGTTCGGTACACGTACGACAACCGCTACTTCAACGACACGTGGGAGGGGCTCCCGGTCGACGGCTACACCGCGTGGCTGGAGCGGATGGCGGATCACCCGAACATCGAGGTGAAGCTCTCCACCGACTACTTCGACGAGACGCAGCCGTTGAACAAGGCGGCCACCGTCGGCCAGGTGCCGGTCGTCTACACCGGTCCCGTGGACCGCTACTTCGACTACGCGGAGGGCGAGCTGTCGTGGCGCACGCTCGATTTCGAGCAGGAAGTCCTGCCGATCGGTGACTTCCAGGGCACGAGCGTCATGAACTACGCCGATGCCGACGTCCCCTATACGCGCATCCACGAGTTCAAGCACTTCCACCCCGAGCGCGCTGATCGGTACCCCACCGACAAGACGGTGGTCGTGCGCGAGTACTCGCGCTTCGCCACGCGCGCGGATGAGCCGTACTACCCGGTGAACACTCCCGACGACCGGGCGGGGGTCCTGGCCTACCGCGAGCTGGCGAAGGGCGAGAAGGACGTGTTCTTCGGTGGCCGCCTCGGCACGTACCAGTACCTCGACATGCACATGGCGATCGGCTCGGCCCTGTCGATGTGGAACAACCAGCTGGCGTGACGGCGACCGGACTCTCCTCCCGCCACTCGCCGTCCCTCGCCCGCGCCGCGGGAGACGCGCGGTGGGAGTACCGTCCCGACGTCGACGGCTTGCGGGCCGTGGCCGTGCTGCTCGTCGTCACCTACCACGTGTGGTTCGGGCGCGTCTCAGGCGGCGTCGACGTCTTCCTGATGCTGTCCGCGTTCTTCTTGACGCGAGGGTTCGTCCGGCGCATGGCCGGCCCGACTCCGGTCCGCCCGGTGCGGCACCTGCTCGGCATCTTCCGTCGGCTGTTCCCGGCCGCGGCGATCACTCTCGTCGGGGTGCTCGCCCTCGTGCGGACCCTGTATCCGCCGACCGCGTTCGCCTCCGTCTGGGAGCAGACCTGGGCCTCGTTGCTCTACGTGCAGAACCGGCTCCTGGCGGCCGACGCGGTGGACTACTACGCCCGCACCGAGACGCCGAGTCCGCTGCAGCACTTCTGGTCGCTCTCGGTGCAGGGCCAGGCGTTCCTGTTGTGGGTGGCCGTCCTCGCGGTCTGCCAGATCGTCGTCCGCCGCTGGGCGCTCGCCCCCGATCGCGTGGTGGGAGCCGCCTTCGGCGCGGTGTTCGTGGCATCCTTCGTGTACTCGGTCCTCCTGACCGCCGCCGACCAGCGGGCCGCTTACTTCGACACCGGTGCCCGGCTGTGGGAATTCGCGGCGGGCTCGCTGCTCGTGGTGATCCTGCCCTCCGTGCGTCTCGGCGCGCCTGTCCGCGCGATCGTCGGGTGGGCGGGTCTGGTAGGGCTGCTCGTGCTCGGCATGGTCGTCGACGTGCGCGGAGGGTTCCCCGGGTTCCTCGCGCTGTGGCCCGTGCTGTGCGCGGCCGCCATCGTCGTCTCGGGCTCGGGGGAACGCCCCGCGGGTCCCGCGCGACTGCTGGCCTCCCGTCCGCTCGGGATGCTCGGACGCGACGCGTACGCCCTCTACCTCGTGCACTGGCCGGTGCTCATCACGCTGCTCGTGCTCACCGACCGGCCCGAGGCGGGCATCGTCGGCGGGGCGCTGGTCATCGGCGCGTCGCTCGTGCTGGCGCGGGGGCTCACCGCTCTCGTCGACGCGCCCGTCCGCGCCTGGCGGCGGACGGACCCCTCCCCTCTCGTCCCGGTCGCGGTGCTCGTCGTGGCGACCGCGGTCGTGGTGACGCCCCTCGCCGCCTGGCAGGTGTCCACGGCGATCCAGGACCGGGAGATCGAGGCCCGCGCCCTGCTCGACAACCCCGGCGCCGCCGTTCTGCGCGACTCCGCGCTTCCCGAGCCGCCCGCGGAGGCCGCTCTGCTTCCGCTGCCGACCATGCTCGAAGAGGAGTGGGTGCACCTCGACCACGAGTGCGCGGCGGAACGCGCCGTGCAGGAGGACATCTTGCACGGGACGTGCTCGGAGACCCGCGGCACCTCCCGCGCGGGCGACACCGTCGTCGTGATCGGCGACTCGCACTCCCAGCAGGTCACGGGAGCCCTCCTCCCCGTCGCGGCCGACAACGGGTGGGGTGTCGTGTTCCTCATCAAGGGCGGATGCTCCATGGGCATGGACGACCCCGGACTGGATGACCAGTGCGGGGCGTGGCGTGAGGCGGCGATCGCCCACGCGGAGCGGATCGCGCCCGCGGCCGTGCTGACCGTCGTCACCCGCTCCGATGCCGGCGACACGGATGAGACCCTCCGGCCGGGCATCGAACGTTTCCTCGGACGCATGGGCGACGCGGGCATCGACGTCATCGCGGTCCGCGACAACCCCCGGTTCGCGTTCGACATGTACGGGTGCGTGATGGAGGCGGACGATCCCGTCGACTGCGCCGTTCCTCGGGCCGGTTCCCTCGCCGACGTCAATCCGGCGCGGGATCTCGCCGCCCCCGGGGTGCGGCTCGTCGACCTCACGCAGTGGATCTGCCCCGACGACTTCTGCCCCGGCGTGATCGGCAACGTCGCGGTCTACCGCGACGACAACCACCTCTCTCGTACGTACTCCCGCACCCTCGCCCCGTCGCTGGCCGAGCAGCTGCCCCTCAGCCTCGGGTGAGGGCGGGCGCATAGGATTCTCCGGTGACCCCCGCCACCGTCGGCGCCCCCGGATCGGTGCGGCGCTCCCTCCACTCGCTGTGGTTGCTGTCGTCGCGCGATCTGCGTGTGCGGTACTCCACGAGCGCGCTGGGATACCTGTGGTCGGTGCTGGATCCGCTCGTGATGAGCGGGATCTACTGGTTCGTCTTCACCCAGGTCTTCCACCGGTCGGTGGGGGAGGACCCGTACATCGTGTTCCTCATCGCGGCGCTGCTGCCGTGGGTGTGGTTCAACTCCGCGGTGACCGACTTCACGCGGGCGTTCAAGAAGGACGCCCGTCTGGTGCGCTCCACGTCGATCCCGCGCACCATCTGGGTCACGCGCATCGTGCTCAGCAAGGGGATCGAGTTCCTCTTCTCCCTCCCCGTGCTCGTGCTCTTCGCCCTGTTCGGGGGCGCTCAGGTGTCGTGGGGGCTGCTGCTGTTCCCCGTCGCCGTACTGCTGCAGACGATGCTGCTGGTCGGACTGGGCCTCATCGTCGCCCCGCTGTGCGTGATGTTCGGCGACCTCGAGCGGACGACCCGTCTCGTGCTGCGGGCGCTGTTCTACGCCTCCCCGATCATCTACGGCGTCGGCAACCTTCCCGGCGTCTTCGCCGACCTCGCTGCCTTCAACCCGCTGGCCGGCATCATCACGCTGTACCGCGTCGGGTTCTTCCCCGACCAATGGGATCCGCTCACGGTGATCGTCGGCGCCGCGCTGAGCCTCGGCATCCTGGGTCTGGGTGTGTGGCTGTTCCCGCGCCTGGAGCGTCCGGTGCTGAAGGAGCTGTGATGGACCGTCCCGCTATCGAGGTGCACGATCTCGGCGTGCGCTTCCGACGCAACCGTCGCGGCGGCCGCTCGCTCAAGGACCTCTTCGGGGGTGCGGCCCGCCGGACGCGTCCCGACGAGTTCTGGGCCCTACGCGGGGTGTCGTTCTCGGTGGGGCCCGGCGAGGCGATCGGCGTCGTGGGACGCAACGGACAGGGCAAGTCCACGCTCCTCAAGCTCGTCGCCGGCGTCCTGCTGCCCGACGAGGGCACGGTCGAGGTGCACGGAGGCGTCGCGCCGCTCATCGAGATCACCGGCGGCTTCGTCGGCGACCTGACGGTGCGCGAGAACGTGCGCCTCACCGCCGGACTGCACGGGATGCCGCGCGCCGAGGTCTCGCGCCGGTTCGACGACATGATCACCTTCGCCGAGATCGGCGACTTCGTGGACACCCCGTACAAGCACCTCTCGAACGGGATGAAGGTGCGCTTGGCGTTCTCGGTCGTCTCGCAGCTGGACGAACCGATCCTGCTCGTGGACGAGGTGCTCGCCGTCGGCGACCGGTCGTTCCGCGAGAAGTGCTACCGCCGGATCGACGAGCTACTCGCCGACGGCCGGACGCTCTTCTTCGTCAGCCACAACGAGAAGGACCTGCGCCGCTTCTGCTCGCGCGGGCTCTATCTCGACGGCGGCGGGCTGCAGCTGGACGCCCCGATCGCCGAGGTCCTCGACCGCTACAACGCCGACTACGCGACCGGCTGAGCGGGCTCCAGCGGCGGCATCGGGCGCCAGGAGGCGTCGCGCGAGATCGTGCGTCCGTCGCGGAGCCCACGGAAGAGGTGGCTCGTGCCGCGCAGCTTCCGCTCCACCACGACCAGGCGGATGAGCTCCTTGACGAAGGTCAGGGCCGTTCCGGCCGCGAACGGCACGGCCCGGTAGACGCCGAGCTCGCGGTAGTACTTCGCCAGGTACGCGCGGTTGCGCATGATGTAGTACCGGTACGCGTCGCTGGAGGCGTTCATGTGCCGGATGCCCATGTCCCACTGCTTGATCTCGCGGGTGCGTCGCAGGACGAACTCGTTCACGATGACCGAGTCGGTCACGCGGGACGCGAGCCAGCCGTAGAGCTGGTCGTCCCAGTAGATGAAGAAGCGCGGGTCGGGCAGGCCGATCTTCGCCACGACGTCGCGGTGGATGAACATGCCCTCGAAGCAGCCCGAGTTCATCGGCTTGAAGCCCGACGAGTCGAATCCGGCGGGGGCGAAGGGGATGGGAATCGCCATCGACTCGGCCACGCGGTACTGCCAGTAGAACTCGCTGCCGTCGTAGTCGTAGCGGCGACCCTGGATGCTGCGGAACTTCGGCGCCCATCGCCCCATGCGGTCCAGGCCGTCGGTGACGACCTCGACGTCGTCGTCCATGAGCCAGATCCACTCCGAGCCCAGCTCGTACGCGACGCGCATGCCCTCGCTGAAACCGCCGGAGCCTCCGGTGTTGGTCTCGAGGCGGCGGTACACCAGTTCGGTGGGGAGCCGATCGCGGAAGGACTCGACGACCTCGGTGGTGTCATCCGTCGAGGCATTGTCGATGATCACGAGGTGCCCGGGGGCGGGAGACATCCGCTCGATGCTCTCGAGCAGGCGCGTGAGCAGAGTGGTGCGGTTGTAGGTGACGACGACGATGGTCGCGGTTGACGGATCGAAGGATGCCACGCTCACGCACGCTCCTCGAAGGTCGCGCGCCACTGCGCCTCGGACACCATGTCGGGGAGGGCCTGGCGGTACTGCTTCGACAGGCGGGGCCACTCGCGCTGGAGGCGGCGGTGCAGGCGCACGGTGTCCAGGAGCATCCGGCGGAACTGCGCGCGGTCACGCGTGTAGACGTTCTTGCCCGACCCGTCGGCGGCGCTGACCAGGGCGCTGTCGTACAGGGGTACGCGCCACCAGTGGGCGTCGCCCTTGCCGAACTCGACCTCGGGCTGCTCGAGGTTCTCGGGGCGGGGTGCGTGCACCCAGTGCGAGATGAGCGTGCGGATGGTGAACGTGCGGAGGGCCAGCCCGGTGGGGCTGTCGAACTCGTTCTTCTTCAGGCGTCGGAAGACCTGGCGTCCGCGTCGCGAGCGCAGCGGCACGCCGGAGTCCTTGTGGATGCGGGTCTCGGGGTGCTTCTGCGCGATGAGACGGGCCTCGGGCATGGCCCGGTCGAGCGTTTCGCGCATGTGCGCGGGCCCGGAGAGGATGTCCCGCAGTGCCCGGTGGCGGAGCTCGACGGGGTAGTACTGCATCATCATGAGGTGCTTCAGGTCGACGCGTCGGCTGTGGCGGATGAGGGTGCCGCCGCGCGGAGACCGCGAGTGCAGGAGGGCGGCCACGATGCGGTTGCGCGCGTGGAAGTAGGCCTGCCAGTCGATCGAGTCGTCCTTGCCGACCCACGACACGTGCCACAGTGCGACGCCGGGCATGGAGACCGTCGGGTAGCCGGCATCCCGGGCCCGCACGCAGAACTCCGCGTCGTCCCACTTGATGAAGGCCGGAAGGGACAGACCGATCTCGCGCAGAATGCTGGTCGGGATGAGACACATCCACCAGCCGTTGTAGTCGGCGTCGAGGCGCATGTGCAGCATCGGCGTCTGGCGCAGGTTCGCGACGCTGAAGTCGTGCGGGAGGCGCTCCTGGAAGAGCGCGCGCCACATGAACGGCTCGTCGTCGACGACCTCGGCCCAGGCGTGGAGCTTCGGGCGGTCGAGGAGGTCGAACATGTGCGCGCCGACGATCGTGGGGACCGAGGCGTAGCGGCCGAAGACGACCGAGCGGCGGATGGACTCGGGCTCGATGCGCACGTCGTCGTCGAGGAGTTGGACGAAGTCGCTCTCGGGCCGCTGCAAGGTTTCGACCATGGCGCGGGCGAATCCGCCGGAGCCGCCCAGGTTGGGCTGGCGTACCACCTGCAGGGTCTCGCCCAAGCGTGCGGCGACCTCGGGGAACTCGGTCTCGTCCGAGACGAGCGCCGTGCCCTGATCGATGAGGAAGACGCGGTCGACGACGTCGAGCACATCCGGCGAATCGGCCAGGGCCTGCAGCGTCGTCACGCAGTAGTCGGGCTTGTTGAAGGTGGTGATACCGATGCTCGCCTTGCCGGCGCGCACGGGCTCCTGCTCGGTCGTCCACTGGGCGCCCTCGAACATCGCGTCGGTGCGGTCGGCGGCGACGTCGAACCAGATCCAGCCGCCGTCGCTGTACTGGTCGAGCACGAGGTCGAAGGTGCTGTCGACCCCATCGCCCCGGACCTCGCGGGTCTCGATGCGCTGCCGCGTGCCGCCGCCGGTGGAGCGGTAGACCAGGATCGTGGCATCCCCGGAGGTGCGCACGCTCAGGCGGACCTCGCGCACGGCCGTCCAGTGCTGCCAGTAGGCGGCGGGGAAGGCGTTGAAGTAGGTGCCGAACGAGACGCGGCGACCGGCGACGATGCGGGCCCGGTGCCGGTCGAGCACGTTGCTCAGCTGGGCGACGTTGGTGACCCGCACGGGCTCTTCGTCGATCGTCGACCACGTCTCGGGGTCGACGTACAGGGGGAGCAGATCGGGATCGCGGTCCAGGGGGAGCACCGCGTTCTGAAGGGTGTACGTCACGAAGAAGTCTTTCGTCGAAGGCGCGGGCCGTCGCGGCCAGCCCGCAGTCTACCCGGCGCCGTCGGGCCGGCCCTGAGCGTCGGCCCCGCCCGTCGCGACGCCGGGAGCGGGAGCGGCGCGGTTGCCGAGCCGCTCGCGCCAGGACCTGGACTGCCCCGCCCGCACCGCGCACAGCACGAGCAGCAAGAGCCCGGCGCCCGACAGCACGGAGCTCTCGAACAGCGACACCGTCAGTAGCGCGACGAGTGTCAACGGCGCCCACGTGTGCACGACCGCGCGACGCTCGCCCGCCACCAACCAGGCGCGCGCCAGGGCGAGCGCGCACAGGACGAGGAAGACGAGCAGTCCCGCCCAGCCCAGCTGCAGCAACACGTCGAGGTACGCGTTGAGCGCGGAGGCGTGCTGCTGGTCCAGACCGAAATTGAGGACGCTGAACGGTGCGGTGTCGGGCGGCCAGGGCCCGAACCACCCGAACCCGTGGACGGGACTGTCGTCGGAGAACCGGAGGATCTCGCCCCACAGATCGGTACGCAGCGACAAATCGTCGCGGCCGTCGAGGGCTGCGGCGATCGCCGCGCGTTGCGCCCAGGCGAGGGCGAGCGCCGCGAGGACCGCGACCCCGAGCGTCAGCTGAGCCGCGCGGCGCCGGCGCGGGGCCAGGGTGCGCACCGCCGCGAGTGCCGCGGCGGCCACGGCGGTGACCACCGCCACCAGGACGACCGTGGGGGAGCCGCTCAGCAGGGCGAGGCCCACCGAGAGCGCGACCGATGCCGCCGCCGTGGCGGGCCGGACCGACCGCGTGCGCCATTCCACGAGGAACGTCAGGAGCGCGATCACCGTCACGACGCCCAGGTCGTTGCGGCTCCCGAACAGCCCCTGGACCGGGCCGAGTTCGGTGATGTCGCCCCGGATGCCGAGGAACGGGATGGGGGTGTCCCACAGGATGCCGCTGAGCACCTCGAGCGCGAGCGAGGCCGCCAGCAGCCAGCGCAAGACGTCGCCGAGCGCCCGCACGCTCTGGTGGGCGTCGCGCACGTGCCCGATGACGACGCCGAGGAACGACACCCCCACCAGGGCCGCCCATCCCACGGCGGTGCGGGCGGCGTCGGTGCTCCACAGCACGCTGGCGCCCGCCCAGACCACGAACACCACGAGGGTCGTGGGAGCGAGGTGCAGCACCTCGATTTCGCGGCGGCGCACGATCAGCATGGCGACGCCGAGCGCGCACAGTCCCGTCAGGACGGTCGCATACGTGACGTCGCCGGCGAGGCCCCGGATCGCGGAGGCGCCGAAGACGGCCGCGAAGGATGCGATGGTGAACGCCCGCGCCAGCTCCGCCGACGCCAGGACCGGTCGGGGATCGGGGCGCGTGGGGGAGCGGTCGGCGCTCACGACCCCGATCTCTGGAGCTCGCCGCGCTCGATCGCGATGCTCTGCTCGGCGGGGCCCACGCCCACGAGCGGGGACTGCTTGATCTTCGACCCGAACAGCACGACGAACATCCATCCCCACAGCAGCAGCGGTGCCGACTCGGTGAGGCCCTGCACGACGAGGAGGCCGCCGATCAGCGTGGGCAGGAGCGTGAGCGGGGAGTAGGGGCGGTCGGCGCGCAGATCCCATCGCGGGCGGTCGACGGCGAAGAACCACGACCGCCAGACGTAGGCGAGGAACACCAGCGCCAGCAGGACGACGCCGACACCGCCCAGCTGCAGGTAGGCGTCGAGCCACATGCTGTGCGCCTGCACGACCGTCTGCCCGTGGTCGACGACCCACCCGTCGATCAGCGGCTCGGAGGCGATCCAGGGCGTGGAGAACCCCCAGCCGACGAGGGGGTGCTGGTCGGCACGCGCGAGCACGTCGGCCCAGATGCCCTCGCGTCCGGTCAGGTCGGCGCCGCGGCCGAGGATGCCGAAGACCCCGTCGCGCCCGAACCACAGGACGGCGCCCCCGCCGAGGCCGATGAGCGCGTACAGCACGTACCATCGCGTCCGCTCGCCGGGGCGGCGGGCGGTGCGCATCACCATCACCGTGGCCAGGACGAGCACGACGAACCCCGCGGCGATCACGGTCGTGGCGGAGCCGGCCCGCACGAACAGGAACGCGGCGACGACGATCCACCCGACCAGGAGGGATCGGCGCGGTGCCCCCGCGGCGATGCGGATGGCGAACACGATGATCGCCACGAGCATCGCGGCACCGAGGAGATTCGCGTTGCCGAAGATCCCCTGGATGCGACCTCCGTCGAACAGGTTGTCGCGCGACCAGTACACGATCGGATCCATGCGTCCCACGGGCAGGACGAATCCCGGCAGCAGAGGGCCGCGGACGAAGAGCGACACCGCCAGCTCGAACAGCAGCGAGAGTCCGACGATCCACTTGGCCGCCGAGGCGACCGCGCGGACGACGTCGCGCCACGCCAGCACCGCGCCGATGAACAGTCCCTGGAAGGTGGTGAGAGCTAGCAGCAGCCAGGTGAGGACGGATGCCGCCGGCCACGCGCTCCACGCCACCGAGGCCCCGGCCCACGCGACGTAGGCGAACGCGAGCCACGGAAGACGACGGACGGCGACGGGCGGTCGCACGACGATCCACACCACCGCCGACACGATCCCGGCGGCGACCACCACGACGCCGGTGGCGGTAGGGCCGATCGCGTTGACGACCCCGACACCGCCGAGGGCGAGGACCAGGACGAAGACGCACCACGCGCGGAGGAGCAGGTGACCCGTGGTCTCCCGCGTCGGAGCGGCCGGCAGCGCCGAGACCGGGTGACTGGTGTACATCGCCATGGTCAGATCAGGCTACCGTCCGCCGCTCTCCGGGCCGAGGGGGCAGCGCTAGGCTGGCGGCCGTGCTGGTTGAGATCTCGAACACGCCCCGTGACTACGCCTGGGGGAGCGCGACGCTCCTAGCCGACCTCGAGGGCCGCACGCCCTCGGGTGCCCCCGAGGCGGAGGTGTGGTTCGGCGATCACGCCGGTTCCCCGGCGCTCGTGCACGACGGGTCGGACCGGACGCTGGACACGTGGCTCGGCGACGTTGCGGCCGAGGCCGGAGTGCCCTCCCGTCTTCCCTACCTCCTGAAGCTCCTCGCTGCCGGGGCGCCCCTGTCGATCCAGGTGCACCCCTCGAAGCGTCAGGCTGTCGAGGGTTTCGCGCGCGAAGAGGCGGCCGGCGTGCCCGTCGACGCGGGTCACCGCAACTACAAGGACGACAACCACAAGCCCGAGGTCATCGTCGCTCTCAGCGAGACCTTCACGGCCCTCGCGGGCCTGCGCGACGTCACCGCGACGCGTCGGCTGGTCGCCGCGCTCGGCGACGGCGACGGGGTGCGCGCCCTCCGCGAGCGCTTGGACGCCGCCGAACCCGCTGCGGCTCTCCGCGCGGCGATCGCGTGGGCGCTCGGCGAGGCCGGCGCGGCGGAGATCGAGCAGATCGTGTCGGCTGCGGCATCCGCGGAGTCCGAGGAGTTCGCCGGCGAACTGGGCCTGACGCGGACGCTTGCCTCGGCCTACCCGGCCGACCCCGGCATCGTGGTCGCCCTTCTCATGAACCTCGTCGAACTGCGTCGCGGCGAGGCGATCTTCGTTCCCGCCGGTGTCTTGCACGCCTACGTCGCGGGCTTGGGCGTGGAGATCATGGCCGCCAGCGACAACGTGCTGCGCGGCGGCCTCACCCCCAAGCACATCGACGTCGCCGAGCTCCTCGCCCTCGTGGACTTCCGCCCGGCGGCCCCGCCCCTCCTCGCTCCCCGAGCGGCCGCGGACGGGACCGAGCTGTTCGCCCCCGGCATCCGCGATTTCGCCCTCGCTCACGTGACGGGCGCACACGTTCCCGCCGACGTGGTGCTGCGGGGTGTCTCGATCGCGCTGTCGGTCGCGGGGCGCGCCGTGGTGACGGGGGCCTCGGGTACCGCCATCGAATTGGCGCCCGGCCAGGCCGCGGTGGTCACTCCCGACGAGTCGCCCGTGACCGTCACCGGCGGCGAGGTCTTCGTCGCGATGCCGGGGGAGTGACGCGCGACACGCCGAGAGGACCGCGTGAAGGTTCACCTCGCCCTTGAGGGTTTACGATCCGCAGCTTGACCAATTCGAATGACACGGGTGTAATTACTCGTACGCGTCCGTGGGTCGAACGAGGGGGAGGACGAGATGGCGACATCGCAGTACCGGTCCGGTGTCCCGGACAACTGGTTCGTCGATCCGGTCGATCTGGGGGTTCCCGGTGTCCGTCGTGACATCGACGCCACCGAAGAGAACACCCTCGCGTGGCAGACCGACGCGCTGTGTTCGCAGACGGACCCCGAGGCCTTCTTCCCCGAGAAGGGCGGGTCGACCCGCGACGCCAAGCGCATCTGCACGTCGTGCGACGTTCGTTCGGAGTGCCTCGAGTACGCCCTCCAGAACGACGAGCGGTTCGGCATCTGGGGCGGCCTCAGCGAGCGCGAGCGCCGCAAGCTCAAGCGTCGCGCCTGACTCCCGGCATCCGAGCCTTCCTGAGGGATCCTCGACGGCTCGGCGCGGCGTCCGCGAACACCGGACACCCCGCCTAGGCTGACCACGCCATGCCCGCCCGTGTACACGCCGTCCTCGTGGTCCGCCCCGAAGGACGCATCCCCGCCGCTCCCCACCTCACGCGCACCCTCGAGGCGCTGGCCGCCCAGACTCGGCCGGTCGATGCCCTGACGATCGTGCTGTGCGGTGCAGATCCGGAGTTGACCCGCATCGCGGCGGCCTCCGGCGCGGAAGGCGTGATCACCGCCTCCCCGGGGACGCCGTTCGCCGCGGCGACCGCGTTGGCGAGCCCCCGTCTGACGGGGGACGCCGTCTGGCTCCTCGCCCAGGACACCGCGCCCGACCCCGATGCCCTGCTGCGCCTCGCGGGCGCGCTGGAGCTGTCGTCGTCGCTCGCCCTGGCCGCGCCGAAACTCGTCGCGTGGGACGACCCGGCCGAGATCGTCTCGCTGGGCGTGAGCGTGACCCGCTACGGCCGCAGTGTCGAACTCGCCGCCGGTGAACTGGACCAGGGCCAACGCGACGGGGATGCCGACGTGCTCGGCGTCGACGTCCGCGGGGTGCTCGTGCGCCGTGAGTCGTGGCGCGCGCTCGGCGGCCTCGACCCGGCCCTCGGCGGCGCGGACGAGGGACTCGACCTCGGCATCCGCGCGCGCTTGGCCGGCGACCGCGTCTCGCTCGTTCCCGCCGCACGGATCGCCGTGGCCGGCGACGGCGTCGCCGCGATGGCGCGGGGTCGCGCCCGCGCCCGCCGACGTGCCTTCGCCGAGCGCACCGCGCAACTGCACCGTCGGTTGGCGTACGCGCCGGCGGCCGCGGTCGTGCTGCATTGGCTGTCGTTCCTGCCGCTGGCGCTGTGGCGCACGATCGCCCACCTCGTGGCCAAGGTGCCTTACAAGGTCGTGCCGGAGTGGGGTGCCGCGATTCTCGTGATGGCCCGCCCGGCCGCCGTCGCCCGCGCCCGCCGACGGATCCGCACTCTGCGCACCGTCGGATGGTCCCGCATCGCGCCCCTGCGTGTCTCGCGGTCGGAGCTCCGGCTGCAGTGGGCGGGAGACGCGGCCGAGAGCGACGCGCCCGTGCGCTCCGAGCTGCGCTTCTTCGTCGGCGGCGGGGCGTGGGTCGTCCTCGGTGCCCTCGCGGTCTCCGCCCTGCTGTTCGCCCCTCTGCTGGCCTGGCCCGTCCTCGGCGGCGGCGCGCTCGCCCCCCTGCGGGCGAGCGTCGCCCAGCTGTGGCAGGACGCGGCCTGGGGAGCGCGTCCTCTCGGCCTGGACGTCGTCGGTCCCGCCGACCCGTTCTCGGCACTCATCGCCCTGATCGGATCCCTGTCCCCGGCCGAGCCGTCGCGGGCGCTCGTGGTGCTGTGGATCCTCGCCCTGCCGCTCGCGGTGCTGGGCGGGTGGTTCGCCGCCACACGCGTCACGGAATCCTCTCTCCTGCGCATCACCGCCGCGCTCGCCTGGGCGCTCGCCCCCACCTTCCTCGCCGCGCTCGTCGAGGGCCGGCCCGCCGCGCTCCTGCTGCATCTGCTGCTGCCGTGGCTCTTCTTCGCCGCGAGCGTCGCGCACCGGTCGTGGGCGCCCGCGGGAGCGGCATCCATCCTGCTCGTCGCCGTGCTGGCGTGCTCCCCCTCGCTGGCTCCGGCCGTCGTCGTGTTGTGGTCGGCCGCGCTCGTCGTGGTGGCCCTGGCGGCCCCGCGGGGGATCGCCCGCGTGGTGTGGCTCGTCATCCCCTCGATCGTGGTGTTCGCGCCGCTCATCTGGACCCAGGTCCGGCTCGGGAACCCCTGGGGACTGCTCGCGGATCCGGGTGTGCCCTTCGCGGGCGCCGAAGCCACCGCCGACCCCCTCGGACGTGCGCTCTTGGCCGCCGGGTTCCCCACCTCGGATCCGGGCGGGTGGGCCGCGCTCACCGGCGGTCCGGTGTGGTGGGTGGCGCTGCTCGCCGCCCCGCTCGCGGTGCTCGCCCTCCTGGCCGTGCTGACCCCCCGGTGGATCACGGCGACCAGCCTGCTCGTGATCGCGGCGACGGGCCTGGCGACCGCGTTCGCCGCCGTCGGGATCGCGGTGACGTTCGACCACTCCACGCCGGTGGCCCTGTGGCCCGGCGCGGGGCTGAGTGTCGCCTGGCTCGGCGTCGTGGGCGCGGCCGTGATCGCTTTGGATGCCGGTCTCGTCGAGCGCGTGCGCGTGTTGCGGCCGATCGGGGCGGTCGTGGCCCTCGCGGCCCTGCTCGTCGCCGTGGCGCCCTCGCTGACGGCCGTGACCACCGCATCTCCCCGCGCCGTGCTCACGAACGGCCCCGTCTCCACGCTCCCCGCCTTCGTCGCCGCGGAGGGGCGAGGGTCGACCGCGATGGGCACGATCGTGCTGGATCCCCGCGCTGACGGCTTGCGCGTCGACGTCGTATGGGGCGGCAGTGCGACCCTGACCGGGCAGAGCACGGTCGAGGCCACCCGCACGCAGGCCCGCCCCGCGGACGAGGAACTCGCCGCGCTCGCCGCCGACCTCGTCACTCCGTCCTCCGAAGACGCCGTCGCCGGCCTCGCGGCCCGCGGCATCGCGTTCGTGCTGCTCGAACCGGCTCCCGGGGGAGAGGACGACGTCATCCGCGGCGCCCGTCTGACCGCGGCGACCTCCCTCGACCAGCGCAACTCGCTCGACGGCGTCGGGTCGACCGCACGCGGCGAGCTGTGGCGCGTGACCTCCGAGGTCCAGCCGCGCGCCGGGCTCGATGCCCACCAGACCCGCGTGCAGCAGCTCGTCGCGGTCGGTTCGCTCGCGGCCCTGCTCGTCGCCCTGCTGCTGGCGGTTCCCACCGCCGCATCGCGGCGCGTCGCCCGCCGCACTCCGCGCACCGTCGGACCCGTCCGGGGAGGTACCCGATGAGCGATCGTCGCCTGGTCCGTTGGGCCACCACCAGCGCCCGTGTCGTCGCCGGCAGCGCCGTCGCCGCGGCCGTGGTCGTCGGAACGGTGGCCGGCATCGCCGCCCCGTGGCCGACCCGCGTGGCCGAACCGGTGCGGGTGCAGGTCACCCCGGCTCCCTCGGACACCGTCCTCGCGTGCGACGGGCCCGTCTTCGCCCTGGGGCGCACGGCAGAGTCGGCGGGCGCCCTGAGCGTCGCCGCCGCCCAGGAGACCGTGGCGGGACCGGAGGGGACGGGAGCGGACGTCTCGACCCTCGGCGGCGCGACCGCCGACGGATCGGGGGATGCCACGGCCTTCCGGGCGCCTCCGATCGACCGTGTCGCGACCCCCTACGCCGCCGCCGGTTCCGCCACCGTCGCCTCGAGCGACCTCACCGGATTCAGCGCCTCGGCGTGCCGCCCGCCGCTGGCGGAGTCCTGGCTGGTGGCGGGAGCGACCACGACGGGCGCGAACGACCTCGTCGTCCTCGGCAATCCCGGCGACGTCCCGGCGACCGTGCAGCTGTCGGTCTACGGCGCTCAGGGCGTCTCGACACCGCCGGGCGGCACCGGCCTCGTCGTCCCCGCCGGTGGGCAGCGCGTCCTCCCGCTCGCCGGCCTGCTGCTGGGCGAGGAGAGCCCGGTGGTGCGGGTCGTGGCCACCGGCGCGCCCGTGCACGCCTCGCTCCAGACGAGTCTCACCCGCGTCCTGCTCCCCGGGGGCAGCGATCAAGCCGCCCCGCTCGCGCAGGCCGCGACCGATCTCGTCATCCCCGGTGTTCAGGTGCTCACGACCGGCGAAGGGAACGCGGGCACGGTCCTGCGGCTGCTCTCGCCCGGCGCCGAGGCGTCGGCGACCGTGACGATCGCTCCCGTCGACGGTGGTGCGCCGGTGGGCGATCCCCGCACGCTCGCTCTGCCGGCCGGGACACCCACTTCGCTCGACCTGTCGGGACTGGCCTCGGGCGCCTACACGATCTCGGTCCAGGCGACCGAGCCCGTCGTCGGCGGCGCGTGGTCGACCACGGGTTTCGGGGAGGGCGCGGACTTCGCCTGGTATGCCCCGGCCCCCGCGTTCGCGGCATCCGGTCTCGTGGCGGTCGCCCCCGGTGCCGGGGGCACGCTCGTGATCGCCGCGGATGACGCGAGCGGACCGGCGTCGGTCTCGGTGACGCCGCAGTCCGGCGGGGTCCCCGTGACCGTCACGGTGCCCGCGGGAGGCTCCGTCGCGGTGCCGGTCACGGCCGGCGTGTACGAGCTCGCTCCGGACCGCGCGGTGCACGCGGCGGTCTCGTACGCGGCTCCCGGGGCGCTGGCCGGTTACCCGCTGTGGCCCGCCGACGCGGCGGCGGGAGCCCTGACGATCCTGCCCTGAGCAGCGGCGCCGCTCACAAGAAGCGGAAGCGCTCGGGGCCGAGATCCCATGGGTCGCGTTCGAGGTACTCGGCCGCTGCCCGGAACACGGCGCCCTCGATCATCATGCGGCGGTGCAGGTCGTCGTCGATGTGCGGGTGGCCGAGTCGCTCGATCGGAACGCGGTAGAGGATGATGCGCTTCTGCTCGCGCAGCACCTGCCAGCGGGGGATCGCTCCGGTGGCCGAGGGGGGCATGATGCCGATCTCGAACGACACGTCGCGCAGCTCGCTCCACGCCGACCGCAGGAATTCGGCGGCCGTGCTCACGGCGATGTCGAAACGCTCGATCCGGGTGTCCAGCGGGGGCAGGGGCGGCCGCACGACGGGGCTGCGGTTCTCGCGGCCGTGACGACCGTGGCGCGAGGGCCGCGCGACCGGCCGGGCCTCACGGGATCGACGACGCATGCGCCCATCCTACGGTCGAGGTGACCGTCGGGCCGTCGCGTGGTGGGCGACGATCCAGTCTTCCCGCGGTGACGGCGCGGCGGCCGGCGGGCGGTGCCATCATGAACGCCCGCCGACCCGCGGTTCATCGGGCGTCGGCGGATGCCAGGACCACGACCTTGCCCGCGATGCGGCCCTCGCTCGCCTCGGCGTGCAGGGCGGGGAGGCCGTCGAGCCCGATCCGACGGTCGACGCCGGCGACGAGTTCGCCGGCATCGACGAGCCTGACGATCTGCGCGAGGCGCTCACGGTTCGCTCGGACGAAGACGGTGGCCGCGCGCACGCCGCGCGTTTCGTCGGAAGGAGTGGTCATGAACGCGGTGGTGCTGACCACGGTGCCGCCGTCGCGGACGAGCGCCACCAGGCTCGCGAATTCCTCGGGGTCGAGCGGGGCGAGGTTGAGCAGGACGTCGACGGGCTCGGTCACCGCGTCGAGCAGGGACTGGGCCGCGTGGTCGATGATGACGTCCGGCCCTGCGGCCGCGACCGCCGCGACGCTGCGCGAGCTCGCGGTCGCGATCACGTGTGCACCGGCGCGCCGCGCGAGGCGGATCGCGTGCCCACCGACCGCTCCGCCGGCGCCCACGATGAGCAGACGCTGACCGGCATGCAGCCGACCGTCATTGAAGAGCGCCTGCCACGCGGTCAGGGCGACAGAAGGCAGGGCGGCCGCGTCGGCGAGGGGAACGCTGTGTGGTGCCGTGACGAGTGCGGCGGCGGGGGCGACGACGTACTCCGCGGCCCCGCCGTCGGCCTCCATCGGCAGGAACCCGATGACGCCCTGCCCGACCTCGAGGCCGGTGACGCCCGCGCCGAGCGCGTCGACGACGCCGGAGACGTCATACCCCGGGATGTGGGGGAGCGAGATCGGGATGGGGAGGAATCCGGCCCGCATCCCGTTGTCCGCGGCGTTGAATGCCGAGGCGGTCACACGCAGCCGCACCTGTCCCGCCGCGGGCGTCGGGATCTCGACCTCTTCGAGGCGGAGCACTTCGGGTCCGCCGACGTTATGGAACCGAACTGCCTTCATGATGATGTCCTTTCGTTGGTGCTTCGAACTCGAAGCATATGAGGACGGTAGCAGTGCTTCGAACTCGAAGCAAGGTAGGATCGACGCATGACCGATCTCCCTGCCGCCCTGAGTCCGCGGCAGCTCGACGCCTACTTCGCGTTCACCGAGGTGAGCAGCCTGGTGCGGCACGCCGTCGAGAAGCAGCTGCGAGAAGCGGGTGACCTCGGGTACGTGCAGTTCCAGCTGCTCGCCCGTCTCGGCGACGCTCCCGGAGGCGCGCTCCGCATGACCGATCTCGCGGACGGCGTCGTCTACAGCCGCAGCGGCCTCACCTACCAGGCGCAGCTGCTCGAGCAGCGCGGGCTCGTGACCCGCGCCCCGTCGCCCGAGGACGAGCGCAGCATCGTCGTGACACTCACCGACGCGGGCCGTGCGACGCTCGCGACGGTGTTCCCCGGCCACATCGAAGCCGTTCACCGTCTCCTGTTCGCAGCGCTCGACGATGCCGACGTCGAGGCGCTCGCGGACGTGTTGGGTCGCGCGGCGGCTCGCCTGCGCGCCGACCCACCCCGCTCGGCCGCGGCGCGGCGTCGTCGGCCCGGCGCGGCCCCGGCCTAGGCTGACCCGCGATGCGCGACAGACTCTGCTCGAAGGTGGGATGCGCCCGCGAGGCGATGAGCACCCTCACTTACGACTACGGCGACCAGATGGCCGCGCTCGGCCCCCTCGGCCGTGCGGGCGACCCGCACGCGCACGATCTGTGCGCGATCCACGCCGACCGCCTGTCGGTTCCCCGGGGCTGGGTCGTCGTGCGCCACGAGACCCTCCGGGCCTGACCCGGCCTCAGGCCTCAGGCGTCGGGCGCCGAGGTCAGGGACGCCGCCCGCTCGTTCTCGAGCAGGAGCGCCCGGTACTCCCTGTCGCGTCGCACCGCCGCCGCAGCGCGCACCAGCGTCTCGGGGTCGACCGCGGGCACGGGGGAGACGTACGGCTGCACCGACTGCGCCAGGCTCGCGGCGACGCGCGCGCGGGCGGCGGGCTCGAGCGCGTCGGCTCCGCGGACGAACTGCGCGACGCGGGCGGCCAGCCGGTCGGGGAGGCGTGAGACATCGGCGACCGCCGCCCACCCCTCCATCCCCGGGGGGACCCCCGGCGCCGCCGCCGGCAGCGGGCGCGTCCGCGTGCGCTCGCACGCCGTGCCGGCCATCAGGTCGCCGAGTCGCTGGGCGCGCGGAGTGAACATCCCCACGACGGCGGCGATGCCGCCGAGCGTGAACCACAGCTCCAGCACGCCCACGAGCGCGCGGATGAACGCCTGGCGGAAGCCGGTGGCTCCGCCGTCGACGCGCACGATGCGCCCGCCCACCGCGAGGCGGCCGAGACTGCGCCCGCGGGAGAGTGTCTCGACCGTCGTCGGGACGACCACCATCACCGCCACGATGAGCACGATGACGCCGATGCGGAAAGCGCTGTCCGGAATCGTCCCACCGGCCACGAGGGCGGTGAGAAGGAGCGAGCCGGCCACGAGCAGCACGATGCCGACGACCATGTCGATGAGGCATCCCACCGCGCGCAGGAAGAACCCGAGCGGCTGCACGTCCAGTGCGACGGCCTCGCCGGTGAGCGTCTCGTCGGCCGCGGCGTGCACGAGCGTCGTCGCGGGACCGGGGACCGGAGGGGATGCCGCGGGCGAAGCCATGCGTACAGTTGATCACATGGACCTCGACGCCCTCACGGCCGCGCGCCGGCAGGAGTGGGCGCGGCTGGACGAGCTGGGCCGGACGCGGCGGCTGACCGGTCCCGAGGTCGACGAGCTCGTCACCCGGTACCGCGCGGCCTCGGCGGATCTCGCGGACATCAAGACGTCGGCGGGGCGCACGCCCCAGGGCGATTACGTCTCGATCCTGCTCGCGCGCACGCGGCTGCGTCTCACGGGTGTCCGCGAGAACGTGCTGCGCCAGGTGCCGCGCTTCTTCCTCCGGCAGCTCCCCGCGGCCCTGTACCGCGTGCGCTGGACGACGCTCGCCATCGCCGTCGGCTTCGTCGTGGTCGCCTCCCTCGTCGCCCTGTGGATCTCGTCGGATCCTCGCGCGGTGGCGGCGCTGGGCGCGCAGAGCGAGCTGCAGAACTACGCCGATCAGCAGTTCGTGCAGTACTACCGCGAGAACCCGAACGCCGTCTTCGCCGGCACGGTGTGGACCAACAACGCGTGGATCGCCGCGCAGTGCGTGCTCTTCGGCGTCACCGGCGTGTGGCCGCTCATGGTGATGATGCAGAACGCCATCGGCGTGGGCTCGTCGGCGGCGATCATGATCGCGTTCGACCGCTCTGATGTGTTCTTCCAGTTCATCCTCCCGCACGGTCTGCTCGAGCTCACGGCGATCTTCGTGGCCGGTGCGGCGGGCATGCACATCTTCTGGGCCTGGGTCGCGCCCGGGCGGCGTACCCGCGCCGCCGCGCTCGCCGCCGAGGGGCGCGCGCTGGCGACCGTGGCCGTGGGGTTGGTCTTCGCGCTGGGGCTCTCGGGGCTCGTGGAGGGTTTCGTCACGCCGACGACCTGGCCCTGGCAGGTGAAGATCGCGATCGGCGCGGCCGCGCTGGGCGTGTTCCTGGTCTACATGCTGGTCGTGGGTCGCCGAGCGTTCCGGTCGGGCGAGACCGGCGACGTCACCGAGTACGAGGGCGGCACGCCGACGCTGGTCTCGGGCTGAGGCATCCGCGAATCTCGCTGTTCCCCCGCGCGTCATTTTTGATTCACTCAAAACAAGCTAGAGTGGGGGAATGCTCGACGATCGGACGGATGCCACCGCGGATGCCCTCATCCGCGGGGTGGGGCTGCGGGTGACGGCGACGCGTGTCGCGGTGCTCGAAGCCCTGCGCGCCCGCCCGCACGCCACCGCCGATGACGTCTTCGACGGCATCGTCGGAACCCTTCCCGGCACGAGCAAGCAGTCGGTGTACAACGCGCTCGGCGACTTCGCCGACGCGGGACTGGCCCGCCGCATCGAACCCGCCGGTCACGCCGGCACGTTCGAGCTGCGTGTCGGCGACAACCACCACCACGTGGTGTGCACCGGGTGCGGCCGCATCGACGACGTGGACTGCGTCGTCGGGTCGGCGCCGTGCCTGCACATGCCGGAGGGGAGCGGTTTCCTCATCGAGACCGCCGAGGTGACGTTCTGGGGCGTGTGTCCCGAGTGTCGAGCGAAGTCCGAAGCCGAAACACCGAGAGGATCCCGATGAGCGACACTCTGAACGGATGCCCCGTCTTCCACGACGGCCCCGCCCCCGACGACAACCGACTGCCGGTGGGCGAAGCCCCCGTCGACAGCGAGCCCGCGGGCGCGCTGCCCCACCCGACCCAGGGGTCTGCCAACCGCGTGTGGTGGCCCGAGAGCCTCAACGTGAAGATCCTCGCGAAGAACAACGCGCTGCGCGATCCGCTCGACGCGGGCTTCGACTACCGCGCCGCTTTCGAGGCGCTCGACCTGGATGCCGTGAAGAAGGACATCCAGCAGGTCATGACGACCTCGCAGGACTGGTGGCCCGCCGACTTCGGCCACTACGGTCCCCTGATGATCCGCATGGCGTGGCACAGCGCCGGCACGTACCGCGTGACGGACGGTCGCGGCGGCTCGGGCGCCGGCATGCAGCGCTTCGCACCGCTGAACAGCTGGCCCGACAACGTCAACCTCGACAAGGCCCGCCGCCTGCTGTGGCCGATCAAGAAGAAGTACGGCCAGTCCATCTCGTGGGCCGACCTCATGATCCTCGCCGGCAACGTCGCGCTGGAGGACATGGGCTTCCCGACCTTCGGCTTCGCCGGCGGTCGCACCGACGTGTGGGAGCCGGACGACGACGTGTACTGGGGCCCCGAGACCACGTGGCTCGGCGACGAGCGCTACACGGGCAACCGCGAGCTCGAGCGTCCGCTCGCCGCGGTGCAGATGGGCCTCATCTACGTCAACCCCGAGGGCCCCAACGGCAACCCCGACCCGCAGCTGTCGGCCCACGACATCCGCGAGACGTTCGGGCGCATGGCCATGAACGACGAGGAGACCGTCGCCCTCATCGCCGGCGGCCACACCTTCGGCAAGACCCACGGCGCCGCCAGCGACTCGCACGTCGGGCCGAACCCCGAGGCCGCCGACATCGAGGACCAGGGCCTCGGCTGGAAGAACAGCCACGGCACCGGCAAGGGCGACGACACGATCACCAGCGGTCTCGAGGTCACCTGGACCTACCACCCGACCCGCTGGGACAACGAGTTCTTCCACATCCTCTTCGCCTACGAGTGGGAGCTCTTCCAGAGCCCCGCGGGTGCTCACCAGTGGCGTCCGGTCAACGGCGGGGGAGCCGACATGGTTCCCGAGGCGCACTCGGACGGCCGCCGCGAGCCCCGCATGCTCACGAGCGACCTGGCCCTGCGCGTCGACCCGGCGTACGAGAAGATCTCGCGCCGCTTCGCCGAAGACCCCGCCGCCTTCCAGGATGCCTTCGCCCGCGCGTGGTTCAAGCTCACCCACCGCGACATGGGACCGCGTGCCCGCTACCTCGGGTCCGAGGTGCCGGCCGAGGTGCTCGACTGGCAGGACCCCGTGCCCGCCGTCGACCACCCGCTCATCGACGCCGCCGACGCCGCGGCGCTGAAGCAGCGCCTCCTCGACAGCGGCCTGTCCGTCGCGCAGCTCGTGACCACGACGTGGGCCGCGGCCTCGACCTTCCGCGGCAGCGACAAGCGCGGCGGCGTCAACGGCGCGCGCATCCGCCTCGAGCCGCAGAAGAGCTGGACGGTCAACAATCCCGAGCAGCTGGCATCCGTGCTCTCGGTGATCGAGGGCATCAAGGCCGAGTTCGACGCGCAGGCGTCGGACGGCAAGAAGGTCTCGATCGCCGATCTGCTCGTGCTCGCCGGCAACGCCGGTGTCGAGCAGGCCGCCCGCGCGGGCGGCGTCGAGGTCGAGGTGCCCTTCACCCCCGGCCGCACCGACGCCACGCAGGAGGAGACCGACGTCGACTCGTTCCGCTGGCTCGAGCCGATCGCCGACGGCTTCCGCAACTACGCCTCGCGCGAGACGCGACTCCCGGCCGAGTTCCTGCTGCTGGACAAGGCGAACCTGCTCACGCTCACCGCGCCCGAGATGACCGTGCTCGTCGGCGGCCTCCGGGCGATCGGCGCGAACTGGGACGGCTCGGACTGGGGTGTCTTCACCGGCACCCCCGGCGCCCTGACGAACGACGTGTTCGTGAACCTCCTCGACCTCGGCACGACGTGGAAGCCGCTGGATTCCGGCAAGCACGCCTTCCAGGGGACGAAGGACGGCTCGGGCGAGACGGTCGGGATCGGCACGCGCGTCGACCTCGTGTTCGCCTCGAACTCGGAGCTCCGCGCGCTCGCCGAGGTGTACGCCTCCGACGACGCGAAGGAGAAGTTCGTGCGCGACTTCGTCGCCGCGTGGCGCAAGGTCACCGAGCTCGACCGGTTCGACCTGGTCTGAGTCCCGCGCCCCGAAGGCCCGTCCCCGCTGGGGGCGGGCCTCCCGCGTCTGCGCCGGATCTCCTCCGCCCCGATAAACGCCGTCCCTGTCGAGACACGCCACGACACCGCGTGTCTCGAGAGGAATGGCGTTTACAGGGGAAGGGCGCGGGGGACGGATGCCGCGCGTCAAGCGCGGGAGAGGCGGCGCAGACCCTCGTCGATCGAGACGCGGGGCGTCCAGTGCAGGTCGCGGCGGATCTCGGTCTGGTCGAACCAGTGGGCGGTGGAGAGCTGCTCGGCAAGGAAGCGCGTCATGGGCGGCTCGTCGGTGCCCGGGCGTACGGCCCAGACCCGCTCGACGAGCGATCCGGCCGCCCGGGCGAGACCGGCGGGCACGCTGAACGCCGGCGGCCGGACGCCCGCGGCGCGGCAGATGCCGGCGAGCAGATCGCCCACGGGCCGAGGCTCGCCATTGGTCAGCACGTAGGCGCGGCCGCTGACGTCGTCGACGCGCTCGAGGGCGGCGACGATCCCGCTCGCGGCGTTGTCGACGAACGTGGAGTCGATGAGTGCGGTGCCGCCGTTGAGCAGCGGCAACCGTCCGCGGCGCGCGCGATCCACGACCCGGGCGATGAGCTGCGTGTCGCCGGGACCCCAGACGATGTGCGGCCGGATGGCGACAACGGATGCCGTCGCCCCGGCGCGACCGAGGGCGAGCAACTCGGCCTCGGCCTTCGTGCGCGCGTACTCGCCGCGCGCGGCGACCGGGTCGGCGGGCTCGGCACCCACTCCGGCCAGGGCGTGGCCCGCATGGGCGACCGACGGTGAGGAGATGTGCACGATGCGCGACACGCCCGCGGCGGATGCCGCGTCCAGCAGCGTGCGGGTGCCCTCGACGTTCACGGCCTGGAACTCGGCCGGGTCTCCTGCGAGCGACACCTTCGCCGCCAGGTGAACCACGGCGTCGACCCCGGTGACGGCGGAGGCCGTGGCATCCGGGTCGGTCACCGAACCGAGGCGGTCGTCGGCGCCGGCCATCCCCGAGGGGCGGCGTTGGAGTGTCCGCACCTCGTGCCCGGCGTCCTGAAGAGCGACGACGACCGCGCGGCCGAGGAATCCGGACGCGCCGGTGGCGAGGACCTTCACGGCGCCGTCGGCCGCTCGCCGGCCAGGATCCGCTCCGCCCAGGCGGCGAGACGCGAGCGGTCGATCTTGGAGTTGTGCCGGATGTCGGTGGGCAGGGCGGGCACCACCAGCACGGCCGCCAGGGCCTGCGGCGTCGCCGCCCGCACGACCTCGGTGAGACCCGGGGATGCCACGCCCGCGCGCCGCACGCCCGGATCGCGTTCCACGACGGCGACGACGACCTGCCGACCGACGGGCCCGACGCCCACCGCCGCGGCACGCGAGACGCCCGAGACGGACTCGACGTCCTGCTCGATCGCGACGGGGGTGACCGGTCCGTGGGCCGTCGTGATGACGTGGGGCAACCGGCCCTCGACCCACAGGCGTCCGACGGCGTCGAGGTGGCCCACGTCGCCCGTGCGGTGCCAGCGCCCGGGCAGTGCGTCGAGGTCGCGACGCGCCTCGCGGTCGGTGAGGGAGAGGCGGAAGTAGCCGCGCTTGAGGTGCGGCGCGCTGATGACGACCTCGCCGGTCACGCCCGCATCGGTGACGGGAGAGCCGGTGGCTCGCCCCTCGGCGTCGAGGGCGGCGATGCGCACGCGGCCGCGGCCGATCGGTGTGCCCACGCACACCCCGCGATCGCCGGAGGCCGCGGCATCCTCGATCCCGGGCAGCGTGATGTCGGCGACGAGCAAGCACTCGGTCATGCCGTACGGCGTGTGCGCCGTCGCGTTCGGCATGAGCTCGTGCGCCCGTCGCAGCAGCGGGGTTCCCACGGGTGCGCCCGTGGACAGGAACGTGTGCACGCCGGCCAGGGCGGCGCGGTCCTCGGTCGTGAGCGCGCCGGCGGTGGCGACGACGTTGCGGACGGCGGCGGGGGAGAGGAACACGATGCGCGCGTCCGACGCGCGGACCGCTGCCGCGACAGCGCTCGCGGTGAGGGTGCGCGGCGCGGAGACGTCCATGTCGGGGGTGGCCGATCGCGTACCCAGGGCGGGGCCGAGGAGGGCGAACGGCGCGAAACCGGTGACGAGTCCCGTGTCCGGGCCGACGTCGAAGTGCGTGGCCAACGCGTCGCGCAGCGAAGAGAGCTGCCGGTGGGTGTACACGACGCCCTTGGCGGGGCCCGTCGATCCCGACGTGAACAGCACCGCGGCGTCGGCGTCGATGTGCGGGGGAGCGGGCAGTTCGCGCCCGCGGCCGGCGAGGGCCACCTCGGACAGGCTCGCCTCCACGCCCAGGGCGCGCGCGGCAGCGGTCGGCAGCGCTGCGGCGGAGAGGCGGCGTCCCGGCCAGCCCAGGGCGCGCGCGGCGGCGAGGCCGGTGACCTCGCCGATCACGACGTCGGGTACCGCACCCCGCACGGCGCGCGAGAGACCCCGGATGCCGAGCCCGCGGTCGGCCACGACGACGACGGCGCCGATGCGCAGACACGCGTACAGCACGGCGGTGAGGGTCGGTCCCGGCGGGACGAGGAGCGAGACGCGGTCGCCGGCGCGGACACCGATCGCGTCGAGTCCCGCGGCGAGTTCGTCGACGCGGGCGGCGAGCTGTCGCCAGCTCACCCGGAGCGGGGCGCGGCCGGGGCGAGCGGCCATGTCGATCACCGCGACGTCGTCGTCGGCGCGGCGGGTCGTGAGCGCGTCCCACAGGGGAGCGGGAGCCGCGTCGTCGTCCCCGAGGGCGTCGTCGGCGGTCGGTGCGGACTCGGGGGAGCCGGCATCCGGGCCCGGCACGACCTTCTCGGCGAGCCAGTCCAGGACCGCCTCGGCGTACGGTCGTTCCTCGGCGACGAGGTGCCCCGCCCCCTCGTAGCGGTGCACGTCGGCGTGCGGGAGACGGTCGACGAGATCGTCGAGGTGCACCTCGCCGAACACGGGGTCCTTCGGCCCGCGCAGCAGCAGGGCCGGGACGTCGAGGTCGCGCAGGCCCGCCGAGAGGCGGCGGAGGGCGGGCGTGCTCTCGTCCGACGCCGTGGCGGGGATGTCGGCGACGAACCCGCCGATGCCCCGTCGGCGTTCGACCGTGGCGTAGGGCGCGCGGAACGCGGCCCGTACCGCCGGGTCGAGGTCGGCGAGGGCGAGGGTCGTGTCGAGGAACGCCGTCGTGCCGGTCGTGCCGGCCGCGAGCATCCCCCGGGCCGTGGCGACCCGGAGCGGGAACGGCAGCGGCGCGTCCTCGGCGTGGTGCACGGCGGTGTTGAGAGCGATGACCGCCGCGAGACCGTCGCGGTTCTCGACCGCCCACCCGAGCGAGACGGGACCGCCCCAGTCGTGGCCGATCGTGACGACGGGGGTGCGGATGCCGGCCACCTCGACGAGGGCGGAGAGGTCGGCGATGCGTTGTGCGAGCGTCCGGCGCACGTCGGTGCGCTCGGAGAAGCCCATCTCGAGCTGGTCGACGGCCACGACGCGCCAGGCGGGCGCGCCCGCGTCGGCGCGGACAAGCGAGGCGGTCACCAACGCGCGCCACAGGTACGACCACGTCGGGTTGCCGTGGACGGCCACGATGGTGCCGACCGGGGTGATGCCGCGCTCGTCGAGCAGGTCGCCGGTGTCGAGGATGTGCCACGTGCGGCGTCGGCCCGCGTCGGCGCCGGTGCCCTCGACGTCGATGAGTCGGGAGAAGGCCGGGTCCAGGCCGGGGAGCCCGGCGGGAGGGAGAGTCGCCCGCAGACCGGTGACCGTCACCAGGCCAGCTCCAACATCCCGGTGTTCAGCCCGGAGCCCACTCCCATCAGCAGCACGCGATCGCCGCGACGGAGGGTCTTCTGCTCCTCGGCCAGGGTGATCGGGATGGAGGCCGGGCCCACGTTGCCCAGGTTCGGGTAGGTCACCGGCACGCGGCTCCGGTCGAGCTTGGCCGCGCGGACGATCGCGGAGGTGTGCACCGACGAGACCTGGTGTGTGATGTAGCGGTCCATGCCCGTCCACGAGAACTCGCCTTTGGCCTCTTTCCAGGCCGACACGACGAGGTCGAGGCCGCCCTTGAGCAGGGCTTTCGCGTCCGTGAACATGCCGTCGACGCTGCCCACGCACAGGTCGTAGAACTGCGTCGCGGCGCGCGTGACCCCACCGACGATGCGGTGACCCTCGGGGTGGTCGCTGGCGCGGCCGAGCACCGCCGCCGCCGCGCCGGAACCGAGCGTGAGCGAGGCGAACTCCTGCATGAAGGCGTCGCGATCGAGGTCTTCGCGCACGAGCCGGTTGATCGTGTTGACCTGGATCTCGTCGGCATCCTCGCCGTTGACGATGAGCGCGTACCGCACCTGGCCGGACTGGATCATGCCCGCCGCCAGGCTCATGCCGTTGATGAAGCCGAGGCAGGCGTTGGCGACGTCGAAGTTGATCGCCGAGCTCGGCAGCCCCAGGCCGTGGTGGAGGCGGACCGCCACCGAGGGCTCGAGGTGCTTGCGCGTGACGGAGGTGTTGATGATGAGGCCGATCTCACTCGGGTCGACGCCCGCCTCGGCCAGCGCTTGCTTGCCCGCCGCGATCGTCGCCTCGTCGGAGGATTCGCCCTCGGCCCAGTTGCGGCGCTCCACGACACCGGCCACCCGGCGCAGCAGCCCCGGTTTGAGCTTGAGCCGCGTCAGCGCGGGGGCGAGCCTCTCCTCGATGTCGTCAGAGGTGGTCACTCGGCTGGGCAGCACGCTCGCCACCGACACGAGGGCCACATCGTCGAAGCGAGTGGTGGCGTTTCCTGGCAAGAGAGCTCCCGCATCCTGTGCGTAGACGGCGCAGCCGGGCGCGGAGGGACACGCCGGCGGCTGGAAGGGTACCCCCCAGGATAAGCCGCGACGTATGCGGACGGGTGCATGGCGGAGCGGTGTGCTAGTCCCGGATGCCGCGACCCGGTGCGTCAGAGGCGCCCGGCGGCCTTGAGGGCGAGGTAGCGGTCCGCCACGAGAGGGGGGAGGTCGTCGGCCGACGCCGTCACCGCATCGCCCCCCGCGCGGACGACCGCCGCGCGCACGCGTTCGGCGTCCGAGCGCGCGCGTTCGATCGCGGCGGCGGCGTACACGGCCGCGGCGTCGTCGCGTGCCGGGGGTTCTCCCGGACCGTCGGTGGCGGTGGCCACGAGCAGACGCGAGCGCGCCGCGACGGCCGGGAGCGAGGCGAGGAACGCGCGCGCCGCCTCCGGGTCGTCGGCGGCGGTGAGGAGCACCACGAGCGCGGGGCGCTGGGTCAGACCGCGCACCTGGGCGAACGCGGCATCCCAATCGGTGTCGATGAGCTGCGGGTCCACGGGGGCCATCGCGTCCACGAGTGCGGGGAGCAGTTGCGCTCCGTCGACGCGCGTGACCCGGGCGCGGGTCACCCGGTCGAACATGAGCAGGTGCACGTGGTCTCCGGCGCGTGTCGCCAGGGCCGAGAGGAGCAGGGCGGCCTCCATCGCGGCATCCAGACGCGCGCCGTCGCCGACGCGTGCCGCGGCCGTGCGACCCGTATCGATGACGATCACGACGTGCCGGTCGCGTTCGGGGCGCCACGTGCGCAGCATCGTCGTGCCCGCGCGCGCGGTGGCCCGCCAGTCGATCGAGCGCACATCGTCTCCGCGCACGTACTCGCGCAGGCTGTCGAACTCGGTGCCCTGCCCGCGCACCTGCAGCGACGTGTTGCCATCGAGTTCGCGCAGCCGCGCCAGCCGCGAGGGGAGGTGCCGTCGCGAGGTGAAGGGCGGGAGCACGCGCAGCCGCGCCGGTGCCGCGAGCGTCGCCTGCCGCCCCCCGAGCCCCAGGGGACCCTGAGAGCGCACGACGACGAACTCGCTGCGCAGCTCTCCGCGCCGCCGCGGCAGCAGCGACAGAGCAGCACCCCGGCGCTCACCGGGAGGGACCACCAGGTGCAGTCGCTCGGGCGGGGCGCCCGCCGTCGGCTGCCACGCGTCGCGCACCCGGGCGCGCAGCGTCCGTCGGCCGGTGTTGCGCACGCGCAGCTCGCCCGCGACGGGCTGATCCCGCAGGGCGCGGTCCGGCAAGCGGCGCGTGATCTCGAGCGCACGCGCGTCGGCGGCCAGGAGCGTGTCGGCCGCGGCCAGTCCGGCACACAGCACCAGCCACCCGCCGACCACGGCCCAGGGCGCCGCGCCGGCGGCGTGCAGCAGGATCAGCGGGATCACCCCGAGCGCGACGAGCAGAGCCAGACGGCCGGTGACGTACATCAGAGCGGGACGCGCGTCTGCTGCAGGACCGAGGTGAGGACGGCATCCACCGAGACGCCCTCGATCTCGGCCTCGGGCCGCAGCCGGATCCGGTGCCGCCACACGGGGACGAGCATCGTCTGGACGTGGTCGGGCGTGATCGCGGGCGAGCCGACGAGCCACGCCCACGCCTTCGCCGCCGCGAGCAGACCGGTCGACGCGCGCGGGCTCACGCCGAGCAGCACCGACGGGCTCTGTCGCGTGGCGCGGGCGAGGTCGACGACGTAGCCGAGCACGTCGTCGGCGACGGCGACCGACGCGGCGGCGCGCTGCGCCGCGAGGATCTCGGCCGGGGTGACCACGGCATCCATCCCCGCCTCGCCCAGCCGGCGCGGGTCGAACCCGCCCGCGTGCCGGCGCAGCACGTCGACCTCGGCGTCGCGGCCGGGGAGGTCGACCACGAGCTTCAGCAGGAAGCGGTCGAGCTGCGCCTCGGGCAGCGTGTAGGTGCCCTCGTGCTCGACGGGATTCTGGGTCGCGGCGACGAGGAACGGATCGGGGAGCGGGCGGCTCACTCCGTCGGACGAGACCTGCCGCTCCTCCATGGCCTCCAGCAGGGCCGCCTGCGTCTTGGGGGGCGTGCGGTTGATCTCGTCGGCGAGCAGGACGTGCGTGAAGACCGGCCCCGCGCGGAACTCGAACTCGCCCGAGCGTGCGTCGTACACGAGCGAACCGGTGACGTCGCCCGGCATGAGGTCGGGGGTGAACTGCACGCGGTGGGTGTCCAGGCCGAGCGCGCGGCTGAAGGAGCGCACGAGCAGGGTCTTGGCCACACCCGGGACGCCCTCCAGCAGGACGTGGCCGCGCGCCAGCAGAGCGATGAGCAGCCCCGTGACGGTCCCGTCCTGCCCGACGACGGCCTTGCCGACCTCGGCGCGCACCCGGTGCATCGCCTGCCGCAGGTCGGCATCGCCCGGTGACGGTGCGGGCGCAGCGCTCGGCGTCGGGGCGACGGCCTCGGACGCCGGCATCGCGGCGCCGGCCGGGTCGGGGGAGCCGAGAGGACGGTCGGTCATCGGGGGGTCCTTTCCGTGGGGAGGGTGGCGCGGACGCTCGTCTCGAGGTCGCGCAGGCGATCGCTCGCGGCGACGAGCTCGCGGTCGGTGCGGGGAAGATCGTCGATCAGGATGCCGTGCACCACCGCGCGGTCGGCGGCGAGCCGCTCGGCCACGGCGTCGGCGAGGTGCTCGGCGGGCGTGCGCGCGGACATGCCCAGGAGGCGCACGAGGCGGCGTCGCGTGGCGCGCCGCAGCTCGTCGAGGGCGTGCGCCGCATCGCCGGAGGCGGCGTACAGCCGCGCGCGGCCCTCGGTCGTCTCGGTGGCCCGCACCGTGACCGGCAGACGCTCGGCGACGAGGGGGCCGAATCGCCGACCGCGCCAGAAAGCGGCCGTCAGCCCCGCGAGCAGCAGCAACACCAACGCCGGTGTCACCCACGGGGGAGTGAGGTCGCCGATCGTGGGCGCAGCCACCCCGGTGTCGGCATCCGACGGGGACGGCACGTACCAGACGAGCGAGGCGGAGCGGCCGAGCAGGCCGATGGCCAGGGCGGCGTTTCCCTCGAGCGGCAGCGCCCGGTTCGTGACCACGGACAGCCCGTCGACCGCCGCGGCCGTGAGGTCACCGCTCCCCGAGACGAGGACGCCGTATCCGTCCTCCGCCGGGTAGCAGCCGGTCACGCCCTCCCCGGGCACGTACAGTTCGCCGACGCGGGAGGGGCCCGCCGTCCGCGGCACGGCCGCCTCGCACCCGGGGTCGACGGTGCGCTCCTCGACGACGCCGCCGAGCGAAGAACCGTTCAGCAGCACGTCGAGACTGCGCGAGCGCGGTTCGATCAGCACGACGTCGCGGGCCTTCGCGCCGAGGCTGCGGAGGGTTCCGTCCGAGAGCATCGGCGCGTCGCGCATGACGAGGGTCGACGGGGTCGCGGCGAGCTCCCGCTCGGCGGCGGCCCGGTCGCGCGCCACGACGACGCGCACCCCCTGCTGCTCGAGGATCCGGACGAGCGCACGGGTCCCGTCGGGCGCCGGGGACTCGGGGTCGAGCGCGTTTCGCTGCGTCCAGCCGCCGTACACCAGCGTCGTCCCGAACAGTCCGATCAGCACGAGGGCCGAGATCAGCGCGATCCACCCGGCGCCGACGCGGCGGCGACGAGCCGTCGGGGAGAGAGCGGTCGTGGTCACGGCGCCACCCCCGCGGCATCCGCCCCGACGACCCGGGCGCGCACGGCCGCCTCGTCGAGCTGAGAGATGAGGCGGTACGACTCCGCGGTGCCGTGCCGCCCGAGGTACCGCACGTCGTCGAACGCGGCGGCGCCCTCGGCGGGCTGGGCGCCCAGGACGGGGAGGGCGTCGGCCGCAGACCGTGCGAACAGCCGCGCCGTGGCTCCGGGCGGCGGATCCACGATCCCGCGCTCGCCGAGGCCGCGCGCGAAGGCGCGGAAGCGCAGCACCACCGCCGCGTCCCAGTCCTCGCGGTCGGCCGCCGCGACGGCGTCATCGCGGAGCTGCTCGGCGGAACGTGCGTCGTCGTCGTCGAACAGGGCCCGTGCCGCGGTCCGTGCGCGCACGAGCGCCCGGGGACGTCCCCACACCAGCACTCCCACGACGATCGCCGCGATGACGACGACCGCGAGCACGACGAACGCCCACGGGCCCCAATCGCCGGAGGCGGGGGCCGAGAAGAGGCGCTCGAGGAACTCCAGCACGGCGCGCACCAGGCGGTCGAAGAACGTCGGCTCGGCGGCCTGGTACACGGGATCGGCGAGTTCGCGCTCGGCCCACTGGCGTGCCTCGTCGGCGTCGGGCAGCAGCGGCGAGAAGGCC
>NZ_VBUM01000026.1 GCF_005774735.1 Microbacterium sp. 5K110
GTCGTGGGCGGGCCAGACCTCGGTGCCGGGGGTGCGGTGCAGAGCCGCGAGGCGCGCGACCGCCCGGTCGGCGCGGTCGGGGCCGTCGTCGCCCACCGTCGAGCCGCAGCGCACGCCGTGTTCGACGTTGCCGAGGAGGTCGGCGGCATCCCCCGCGAGCACGACGGTGCGATCGGGCAGCTCGACGACGAACGACTGGTGCCCCGGTGTGTGCCCCGAGGTGTCGATGACGCGCAGGCCCTCGGCGAGCTCGGTGTCACCGTCGACCAGCGCCAGGGTCAGGCCGTCGCGGTCGAGGTCGTCGCGGAGGAGGAAGGCCATGCGCGGGTCGGTCACGTGCCGCACGTGCCACCATTCCCGCCGCTGCAGGACGAGCGGCCGATCCCGCGCGAGCAGCCGGGCCCCGCCGGTGTGGTCGAAGTGCGCGTGCGAGAGCAGGACCGCCGCGAGCTCGCCGAGGGCCAAGCCCGCCTCGGCGATCTGGTCGACGAGCGGGTCGCCGGGGGGCACGATCGGCGCGTAGTTCTCGTAGTCGAAGGATGCCGTGCGCACGGCGCGGTCGCGGATGCGCGCGGGGTCGAATCCGCCGTCGACGAGCACCCAGCCCTCGTCGAAGACGATCGCCACGGCCGTCACCGGCTCCAGGAGGAACCGGAAGGTGCTGCCGCCGTACAGGGAGACCGCCTCGGGGATCGGCTCGTACGCGACGACCATGGGGACGAGTCGGCGTGGGCGCCCACTCAGCCGCAGCGGCGTGAGCGACGCGAAGTCGACGACCGTCGAGCTCACGCCGTCGCCGCCCGGTACGCGCGCCAGCCACCGTGAGCAGTGATGTCGGTCGCGCCCTCGAGGGCCACGGCCTCGCACAGGAAGCCCGCGACGCGGGAACCGTCCGCGAGGACAGCGGAGCCGATGCCCATCGGCGCGGGCAGGTCGGCGACGAAGCGCCCGAAGCCCGCCGCGGGCAGACGCCACACCTCGCCCGCGATCGGCGCGCCCCCCGCGGCCACGCGGGCCAGACCGGGCTTGGGCGGGACGGTGTCGAGGGCGTAGAGCCGGTAGTCCGCCGAGGTCTGCACGTCGGCGACGAACGTCCCACCGGCGGCGACGAGCTGATGGTTCAGCGGCTGCCCGCGCAAGTGGGCACCGACGACCAGCAGGTCGACCGCGGGCGCCTGGATGCGCTCGGCGAGCTGCGCGAGCGTGCGATCGGCGAAGGGGGCGCCGGTGAGCATCACCCCGAACGCGCGGCCGCCGACGACCCCGGCGGGCACGGCCAGGGCGCTCCGGTCGAGCAGGTTGGCGAAGTTCGTGTACCGCCCCATGCGGCTGTTGGCCCCGACCGGGTCGGCCGCGACCTCGTCGAGCGTCGGATGCCACGTCGTGGTGGGCGTGAGCAGCGCGACGGTCCCGTCGAGTCGGCGCAGCCCCTCGGCCCCGAGGCGATCGAGGCGCTCGCGGTCGCGGAAGTAGTCCACGGCCCGCGCCTCGGCACCGCCGAGCACGATCCCGGCGACCGTGGGATCGAGGTCGGTGCCGACGAGCTCGGGGTGCGCGGCGATGAAGTCGCCGACGGCCGCGGTGCGCTCGGCGACGAAGGCCCCGCCGTAGAGCAGGGAGGCCGCCTCGAGCAGCGGGGCGATGTCGACCTCGACGATCTCGACGCCGGACGCGGCGAGCGCCGCGACGACGCCGGCGAAGGCCTCGGCCCACCCGTCGGCGAGACCCGCGAGGTGCTCGGCCGTGGGCACGGCCACCCGCGGGCGCGCGTCGAGCGGTGGGGCGGGGCGGTCCTCGCGGCCGAGCGGGTCGATCCCGTCGGGGCCGGACAGCAGCTCGGCGGCCGCGCGGGCGTCGGACAGCCCGCGCGCGAACACCGTGACGCAGTCGAGGGTGCGGCACGCGGGGACGACGCCCGTGGCCGGCACGAGGCCCACGGTGGGCTTCACGCCCACGATCCCGTTGAGCGCCGCGGGCACGCGGCCGGAGCCGGCGGTGTCGGTGCCCAGCGCGAGGTCGACGATGCCGAGAGCGACGGCCACCGCCGACCCCGAGCTGGAGCCGCCCGAGATCCGCGTCGGATCCCACGCGTTGCGTACGGCGCCGAAGGGGCTGCGGGTGCCCACGAGTCCGGTGGCGAACTGGTCGAGGTTCGTCTTTCCGATCACCACGGCTCCCGCGGCCCGCAACCGGGCGACCGAGGTCGCGTCGCGCTCGGGGCGGTACGCGTACGCGCGGCTCCCGGCCGTCGTCGGCATCCCCTCGACGTCGATGTTGTCCTTCACCGCGACGACGGTGCCGGCCAGCGGCAGGCGCTCCCCCGCCGCGACGCCGAGGTCGACCTCGGCCGCTTCGGCGAGCGCGTCGTCCTCGTCGCGGACCGTGATCCACACCTCGGGGCGGTCGACCTCGCGCATCCGGGCGTAGGCGGCGCGGACCCGGTCGACGGCGCTCACGCGTCCACCGCCACGGCGGCGAGCAGCTGACCGGCGGCGACGGTCTCGCCCGGTCGCACGAACACCTCGGCGACGGTCCCCGTCACCGGCGACCCGATCGGGGTCTCCATCTTCATCGCCTCCAACACGATCATCTTCTGCTCCTTCTCGACGGGCGCGCCCTGCGCCGCGTCCACACGCCAGACCGCGGCGGCGAACGGCGCGGTCACACCCACTGTGCCCGGTGGCAGCTCTCGACCGGCGCTCGGCGCCGCTACGGGCGCGTCGTCCACGCGGTCGAATTCTCCGCTGATCCGCCACCGCTCGCGCTCCTCGTCGAAAGCGCGGCGCTGGCGGTTGCGGAACGCGTCGATGCCCGGGGCCTCGGCGGCGAGGAACCGCTCGTACTCCGCGAGGGCGAACTCGCCCTCGACGGTCTCGAAGTCCCCGCGCCCGGCATCCACGTCTGCGCGCAGATCGAGCAGCTCCTCAGGCGAGACGGGGTACCAGCGGATGCGGTCGAAGAATCGGAGCGCCCACGGGTTCTCGGTGAAGAGCCCGCCGCGGCGGAAACGGTTCCAGATCTGCACCGTGCGGCCGACGAACTGGTAGCCGCCGGGGCCCTCCATGCCGTAGATGCACAAGTAGGCGCCGCCGATGCCGACCGAGTTCTCGGCGGTCCACGTGCGGGCGGGGTTGTACTTGGTGGTGACGAGCCGGTGCCGCGGATCCAGCGGCGTCGCCACCGGTGCACCGAGGTAGACGTCCCCGAGGCCCATGACGAGGTACTGCGCGTCGAACACCGTGCGGTAGACGTCGTCGACGCTGTCGAGGCCGTTGATGCGGCGGATGAACTCGATGTTCCACGGCGTCCAGGGGGCGTCGTCGCGGACGCCCGCCATGTACCGCTCGATCGCCAGACGCGTCGCGGGGTCGTCCCACGACAGCGGCAGCCGCACCTCGCGCGACGGCACGACGAGCTCGGAGGTGGGCGGCAGGTCGTCGTCGAGCTCGCGCAGCAGGCCGACGAGTTGCGACGCGCGCAGCACCGACGCATCGGTGTGCACCTGGAGCGACCGGATGCCGGGAGTGACGTCGAGGATCCCTCTCGGGGCCTCCTCCGCGAGGCGCTCCTGCAGCGCGTGAACGCGCATCCGCAGGCCCAGGTCGAGCACCTGGTCGCCGAACTCGACGAGGACGTTGTCGTCGCCGTCGCGGCGGTACGTGGTCCGCGGGCGGAGGACGCGTTCCCCCTCGACCTCGGCCTCGCGCACGGCGATCACTCCGTCGTCGCCGTCGCCGGTGCCGACGAGAGCGGGGGCGGCGATCGCCGGGTCGAGCGTGGCCGCGTCGGCCTCGCGCACCGGCGCGAACCGCACGACGTCTCCCGGCCGCAGCTGGCCGAGCTTCCACAGATCCCCGGATGCCACGACCACCGGGCACACGAACCCGCCGAGGCTCGGCCCGTCGGGGCCGAGGAGCACGGGGGTGTCGCCGGTGAAGTCGAGCGCGCCGACGGCGTAGGGCGTGTCGTGGATGTTGGAGGGGTGGAGGCCCGCCTCGCCGCCGTCGGTGCGCGCCCACGTCGGCTTCGGGCCGGTGAGCCGCACGCCGGTGCGGGCGGAGTTGACCTGCACGCGGTACTCCGCGGAGTACAGCGCGTCGATGTCGGCGCGCGTGAAGAACTCGGGGGCGCCGTGCGGCCCCTCGGTCACGGCCAGGACCCACGTCGCGTCGAGGTGCGGGCGCCGTTCCGCGGGGGTCGGCGTCGGGTCGGCGATCGCGGCGGCGCCGGGGCGCAGCACGTCACCCGTCACGAGCGCGCGGCCGCCGTGCCCGCCGAAGCCGCCGAGCGTGAAGGTCGAGGCGCTCCCGAGGTACGACGGCACGTCGAGACCGCCGCGTACGGCGAGGAACACGCGCATGCCCGGCCCCTCGGCGGTGCCTACGTGCAGCACCCCGCCCGCCGGAACGGCGATCGGCTCCCACATCGGCGCCGGGGCGCCGTCGAGCTCGACCGGAGCCGCCGCCCCCGTGACGGCCACGACCGAGGCGACGCTGAAGCGGAGCGTCGGTCCGGTGAGGGTGATCTCCAGGCCCGGCGCACCCTCGGGGTTGCCGACGGCGAGGTTGGCTTCGCGGAAGGACACGGCATCCATCGGCCCGGACGGCGGAACGCCGACCTTCCAGTAACCGATCCGCCCCGGGAAGTCCTGCACGGTCGTGAGCATCCCCGCGTCGACGACGTCGATGCGCGGGTCGGGGTCGCGCGCTCCGTCGAGGGTCGCGGTGTCATGTCGGACGGCGCGGACGCGCGGGTCGTTCACGACCTCGCGGATCATGCCGGTGCCGGTGACGATGCCGTCGATACGCGTGTCGGCGAGCGCGGCGGAGAGCCGGTCGAGGGCGGCGTCACGGTCGGCGCCGTGAGCGATGACCTTCCCCAGCAGCGGGTCGTAGAACGGCGACACCTCGCTGCCCGCCTCGACCCACGAGTCGACCCGGATGCCCTCGCCCTCGGGCCACCGCACGGCGGTGACGAGTCCGGTCGACGGCGTGTTGCCGCGGTCGGGGTCCTCCGCGTAGATGCGGGCCTCGACCGCGTGTCCGCGGGGTTCGCGAGGGCCGGCGAACAGGTCGTCGGGGAGCGCGGCCGGGCCGCCCGCGGCGAGGTCGAGCATGAGGCCGACGAGGTCGACGCCGAACACGGCTTCGGTGACCGGGTGCTCGACCTGCAGGCGCGCGTTGACCTCGAGGAAGTACGCTCGCTCGGCGACGGGGTCGTAGACGAACTCGGCCGTCCCGGCGGAGCGGTACCGGATGCCGGATGCCAGGGCCGCTGCGGTGCGGTGGAGTTCCGCGCGCACCTCGGGCGGCAGACCCGGAGCCGGGGCCTCCTCGACGACCTTCTGGTTTCGGCGCTGCAGGGAGCAGTCGCGGTCGCCGAGCACCGCGACGCGCCCGGCGCCGTCGCCGAAGAGCTGGACTTCGACGTGGCGGGCGGGCCGCACGAACTTCTCCAGGAACACCCCCGGAGTCCCGAAGCTCGCCTCGGCCTGACGGACCACCGCGTCGTACGCGGCGCGCAGCTCGTCGGCATCCGCGCACACCCGCATGCCGATACCGCCTCCGCCGCCGGTGGCCTTGAGCATCACGGGGTATCCGATGACGGATGCCGCGGCCTCGGCCTCGTCGAGGGAGGCGAGCACCCCGGTGCCCGGGAGGAGCGGGACCCCCGCGGCCTCGGCGAGCGCGCGGGCGCGGTGCTTGAGCCCGAAGGCCTCGAGCTGCTCGGGCGTCGGCCCGACCCACACCAGCCCCGCCGCCTCGACGGCGCGCGCGGCGTCGGCGTTCTCGGCGAGGAAGCCGTAGCCGGGGTGGATCGCACCGGCACCCGTGGCACGGGCCGCGGCCAGGATGGCATCCACCCGCAAGTAGGACTCGGCCGCGGGCGCGGGGCCGAGGCGGACCGCCTCGTCGGCCTCGCGCACGTGGGGCGCGGCCCGGTCGGCGTCGGAGAACACCGCGACGGTGCGCAGGCCCCGCTCGCGCGCGGACCGGATGATGCGGCGCGCGATCTCGCCGCGGTTGGCGACGAGCAGGGTGGCGAAGGAGGTCACGGGCGCGTCACCACCATGCGCAGCGGCGTGCAGCTGAAGTCGTTGCAGGGGTTGTTCATCTGCGGGCAGTTCGACACGATCACGAGCACGTCGCGCTCCGCCCGCAGGGCCACGCGCTTGCCGGGGGCCGACATCCCGTCGACGATGCCGAGCGAGCCGTCCGCCTCGACGGGGACGTTCATGAACCAATTGAGGTTGGAGACGAGGTCGCGGGCGCCGAGCCCGTACCGGGCCGCCTCGGCGAGGAAGTTCTCGCGGCAGCCGTGCTGGTAGAGGGTGTGGTGCCCGTAGCGGAGGGTGTTCGACTCCTTCGAGCAGGCGCCGCCGATCGTGTCCTGCCGGTCGACCTCGTTGCCGACGACCGTCATGAGCGGGCGGCCCAGGTTGCTGCGCAGCACCGTGCCGGTGCGGACGTAGACGTTGCGCTGCCACGCGATCGTGTCGGCGGCGCTGTACCGCTCGTCGGTGTCGTCGGCCGCGTAGACGAGGAAGTCGGCGGACTGGTTGCCGCCCACGTCGACGATCGTCAGGACGTCGCCGGCGCGGACGATGCCCGACCACGGTCCGCGCGGGGCGACGCGCTCATCGAGCACGACCTCGCCGGGGACGAGCGGCTCGGACCAGTCGAGGGGGACGCCGTCGGCGTGGACGGGACGATCGGGGACGGTGGTGCTCATGGAACGGCTCCTCACGATCCGGCCAGGGCGGCGTAGGCGATGGTGTTGCGGTAGGCGCGTTCGCGCTCGGGGGTGAGGGAGAAGACGGGATCGCCCTCCGCGGTGGGGCGCGACGCCCAGGCGGTGACCTGCAGCGGGCCCACGACGTAGTCCTCGCGCGGGTCGAGCGGATGCGGGACATTGGCGACGAGCACGATCAACGGCAGTTCCGCGACGAGTTCGATAGAGGCGCCCGGCCCGGCGGATCCGGTCCACTCGAGGTCGCCGGCGGCGTTCGCGCGCACCCCCTGGAAGAACGACACCGACGGCGGCAGGTCGCGAGAGGTCAGGCCGTGCTTGCTCGCGGCGAGCCGCAGCAGGCCGTGGCCCGACGGCGAAGGCCCCTCGGGCGCGGCGTCGCCGTAGCGCTCGATCGCGAACGCGTCGCTCGTCGTGCCGCAGAAGGCGTCGTGGTGGCCGGAGGTGTCGGCGGCGATGGTCGCGAGGACGCGCCCGTCGCCCGAGAGCAGCGGGTGCCCCTCGCCGAGATACGCCTGCCACGGGATCTTCTGCGTGTCGGCGACGTTGAGGCGCTCCCCCGGGTTCGCCGAGTTGAACAGGACGACCGTGGCGCACGCGTCTCCGGTGGGATCGGCGAGCCGGAGGCGCGTTCCGCGGGCCACCCGGAGGTGCGTATACCCGCCGGGGGCGACGGTCTCGGCCCAGCGCAGGTCGCCGTCGGCGACGCCCTCCGGCCGGAACGGGGCCGTCGAGGGCGGGAGATACGGCATCCACGGTGAGCGCGCATCCCGGGCTCGGGCGTCCTGCCGCGCCCGTCCCACGTCTCCGAGTGCATCCACACGACCGTCCATGGGATCCCTTTCTATCGGTTGACAGGTATTAGAGCACCCGTGCGTTTCGGTGGCGTTACGAAGCGCCCGAGTACGGTGGGGGCATGGCGCCGACGAGAACCGGACGACCCCGGGCATCCGGCTCCTCCCCCACCGGACTCGGCACGCGCGCCGATGTGCTCGCCGCTGCGGCCGCCCTGTTCGGCACGCGCGGGTACGGCTCGGCCAGCACGCACGCGATCGCCGAGGCCGCCGGCATCCGTCAGGCCACGCTCTACCACCACTTCGCGCGCAAGCAGGACATCCTGCTCGCGCTGCTCCTGGACACCGTGCAGCCCTCGCTCGACGTCGCCGCGCAACTGCTCGCGCGCGACGAGGAGCCCGCCGCGCGCCTGTGGGCGCTGTGCGTGTCGGACGTCACGCTCCTCGCCGAAGCGCCGCACAACACCGGGGCGCTGTACCTGCTGCCCGAGGTGTCGGACGCGGCGTTCCACCCGTTCCGCGAGCGTCGCGGCGAGCTCGAGACGACCTACCGCACGTTCGTGGCCGCATGCGGCGTGGATGCCGCCGGCGCGGCGGCGGGCGCGGCGCTCGTGCTGGCGCTGGTGGAGAGCGTGATCCTGCAGCGCAAGGGCGGACAGACGGCGCCCCTGGATGCCACGACGATCGCGGCCGCCGCATTGCGCGTGCTCGACCTCGACGCCGCGACGCGCGAGCGGGCCGCGGCGGCGGGCCCTGGCGTGCTCGCGGCGCTGGGCTGAAGCCGGCGGGTTCCGCCGGCTTGCGGCCGGCTCGTGGCGGGTGTGGCCGCGAGACTGCACCCAGCTGACAAACCCACTGCAGACTGCAACCGAGATGTCAGCAGCGTGCAGTCTCGCGGGTCGAGGGGCCCCCGCACGCAACCCTCACCCGGATGCCGGACCCCACCCCGGATGCCAGTGCCCGGCGCCGCGGGCGATTTCACGCGCCTTTTACACGGCCGAAACCACGCGCGACCCCGGCGAGCGGATTGTTTCTGTCAAGCAACAGAAACCCGATTCGCCCCTCATCGCCGGGAGCCCGCCATGATCATCTTCGGAGTCGCGCTGAGCGTCGTCCTCATCCTCGTCGTCGGCATCGTCGTCGCACGCAAGGTCGACGGCGACAGCGCGAATTACCTCGTCGCCGGACGCCGTCTCGGCGTGCCGCTCGTCGCCGTCAGCCTCACCGCCGCCGCCGTCGACGCCAACGCGACCGTGGGGAACACCGACCTCACGTCGCAGTTCGGCTTCTGGTCGGGGGCGTCGCTCGCGATCGGCCTGGCCGTCTGCCTGCTGCTGACCGGCCTGTTCCTCGCCAAGCGCATGAACGCCATGAAGCTCTTCACGCTGGGCGACTTCTTCCGCCTGCGCTACGGACGCCCCGTGGAGCTGCTGGCATCCGTGCTCATGATCGTGTCGTTCACGTTCCTGCTCGCGGGCAACCTCGTCGCGTGCGGCTTCCTGCTCGAGCGCTTCGCGAACATCCCCTACGCGTGGGGCGTGGTGCTCGCCGTCGTCCTCGTGCTCGCGTACACCGTCGCGGGCGGCCTGTTCTCGGATGCCTACACCGCGGCGATCCAGACCACGATCACCGTCGTGGCGGCGATCGTCCTGCTCGCGTGGGTCGCGTTCTCGTACGGCATCGTGATCCCCGAGGGCATGGGGCCGTTCGACCTCCAGCAGCTCACCGACCCGGCAGCCGGTGCCCCGATCAACTGGGCGACGCTCATCTCGCTGGCCATCGGCGACATCGTCGCGATCGACTTCATGCAGCGCATCTTCGGGGCGAAGAGCCCGTCCGTCGCGCAGCGCTCGTGCTTCATCGCCGCGGGGCTCACCGCCGCGATCGGTTCGGTCTTCGCGATCGTCGCCTTGAGCGTCTCGTCGACGCTCGGGCTTTCGGTCGAGAACGGTCCGGTGCTGTACCAGCTGCTCGGCGACTACGCGCCGCCGATCATCGCGATCCTCGTGCTCTCGGGCATCGTCGCCGCCTCGTTCTCGACGGCCTCCGGGGCGATGCTCGCCACCTCGGCGATCGCCGTCCGCAACGTCTTCACGGTCCGCCGCCACACCGGCAGCGGCCCCGACCCGCTGCTGCGCTGGACGCGTCTGGCCATGATCCCGTTCGTGATCGCCGGCGCCTTCCTCGCCATCCGCGTGAGCCAGACCGGCATCCTGCTCACGCTCGCCTTCGACCTGATGCTCGCGTGCCTCGCGGCACCGTTCGTCATCGGGGTGTTCTGGAAGCGTCCGGGCGCCGTCGCCGCCCTCGGCGCGATGGTCGTCGGCTTCGTCGTGCGCATGACGCTGCTTGCCCTGACCCCGACGCTCTACGGCGTGCCCAACGACATCCTGCACGTCCCGAACGACCTCGTCGGTCCGGAGTTCGACGGCTGGGCGACGCTCGTGTCGGCGGTCATCGGGTTCGGCACCTACGTCGCCCTGGCCTTCGCGCTCCCCCGCCGCGCGCCGGAGCTCGACCGCGAAGCCGCCGTGCTGGCCGACCTCGCGGCCGAGCGCGAGGCCTCGGAGCGCGAGGGCGTGGAGGTGCCGGCGTGACCCGACCTCGCGGGGCGAGGGAGACGGATGCCGTCCGATGCCGGTGCGATCGATCCCGTCACACGGCGCGGTGAATCCCGTATTGCGGATCCATTCTTGCCGCTTTAGGATCCAATCGTGACTTTCGTGATGCGCCCCGCCGAGGTGGATTCCTCCGAGCTCGAGGCCAAGCCCCTCGCCCCGCCGAACGGCGAGCCGCTGGCCGGCGAGATCATCGTCCGCGGCAAGGTCCAGTTCGTGAACGACGACCGCACGATCATCTCCGGAATCTGGGAGAGCGACCCGGGCACGTCGCGGTGGGAGTTCCTCACCCGCGGCGAGATCGTCCACATCCTCGCCGGACGCATGACCGTCCAGCGCGACGGCGAGGAGCCGGTCGAGCTCACCGCCGGCAGCGCCGCGTACTTCCCGATCGGATGGACGGGAGTGTGGAACGTCATCGACCCCGTCCGCAAGCTCTACGTCGTCTACAAGCCCGCCGCTTGAGCGATCTCGCGCCCACCCTCCTGCCCTCTCCCCTCTGAAAGACCGCGATCCATGCCACGCATCATCGATCTGAGCATCCCCGTCCACCCCGAGATGCTGCACTGGGGTCGCCGCCCGACGTACGAGATGGTGGAGGAGATCTCCGACACCAGCCCCAGCGAGGTCTCGCGGTGGCTCATCGGCGCCCACACCGGCACGCACGTCGATGCGCCGAGCCACTTCGTCAAGGGCGGCACGACCGTCGACTCGCTCCCGATCGACCACACCATCGGCGAGGCGCGCGTCCTCGACCTCCGTCACGTCGAGAAGGAGATCACCGCCGACGATCTCATCGCGGCCGGCGCGGAGGGCGCGAAGCGCGTGCTCTTCAAGACCCGCAACTCCACCGACGCCCTCACCCGCACCGAGAAGAGCGAGACGTGGGTCGGTCTCGGCCCGTCGGGCGCGCAGTGGCTCGTCGACAACGGCGTGGTGTTCGCGGCGAACGACTACATGACCATGGAGGCGCCCGACCACACCGTCGAGTGGCCGACGCACGTCATCCTGTGCAACGCCGGCGTCGTCATCCTCGAGAACGCGAACCTCGCCGCGGCCGAGCCGGGCGACTACTACCTGGTCTGCCAGCCCATCCCCTTCGAGGGGCGCGAAGCGGCACCGGCGCCGACGGTGCTCCTGACGCTCCCCGGCGCATGACGGCCTCCTTCTCGATGTCGGCGGAGCAGCGCGCGGCCGAGCTGGGCCTGCGGATCCCGGACTACACGAACCCCCCGTACGGCGGGCGCTACGGCGCGGGACTCAAGGCGTTCCACCGCACCGGCGACTTCGTCGAGCTCAGCGGGATCACCCCCGAGACGCGCGACGGCGCGCAGGTACATCCGGGCGTCGTCGGCACCGAGGTGTCGCTCGCCGACGCTCAGGATGCCGCCCGCCAGACCGCGATCAACAGCCTCGGCCTGATCCGGCTCGCCGTGGGATCGCTCGACGCCGTCGCCGGGCTCTCGCGCGCGCTGTGCTTCGTCCTGTGCGCCCCGGACTTCGACCGACTCAATGAGGTCTCCAACGGCGCCACCGATCTCTTCCTCGACGTCTTCGGCCCCGAGATCGGTGCCGTGGGCCGAGCGAGCATCGGCGCGACGAGCCTCACGCGCCGCAACAGCTTCGAGCTCTGGCTGAGCTTCGAAGCCCGCCCCCTCACCTGAATCTCCGGAGTCCTCATGCATGTCGTTCTCGTTCACGGCTCGGGCGGCAGCGCCCAGTCCTGGTCCTCGGTCGTCCCGCTGCTCGAGGCGGCCGGCATCCCGGTCACCGTGTCGGACACCCCCTCGCAGTCCCTCCACGACGATGTCGCGACCATCACGCGGATCATCGACGACATCGACGGGCCGGTGCTGCTCGTCGGACACTCGTACGGGGGCTCCATCATCACCGGCGCGGGCACGCACCCGCGCGTGCGCGGCCTCGTCTACATCGCGGCGTGGGTTCCCGACGAGGGCGAGAACATCCAGGAACTGGTCGGGCAGTACCCCGAAGCCGAGGTCGGCACCTGGTTCTCGCGCGGCGAAGACGGCAGCTGGATCCCGGACGATTCGCCCGCCGCACGGCAGGCGCTGGCCTGGGACGTTCCCCTGGACGTGTGGGAGCGGCGCCTCCACGATCGACGGACCTCGGCCGACGCCATCTTCACCGAGCGCAGCGGCCCCGCCGCCTGGCGCACGCGCCCGTCCTGGTACCTGATCGCGGAGGACGACAAGCACATCCACCTCGAGGGCCAGAAGCACATGGCCGCTCGCGCGGGCGCGCACATCCGGACGGTCGCGACCAGCCACGCCATCCCGTACGCCGCCCCCGAAGCCGTCGTCGCGATCATCGACGCGGCGCGGTCGTCCCTCGCCGAGTGACGAGGTCTCGACGCCTCAGCGAGACAGGGCGTCGAGATCCTTCACGAACCGTCCGCTCTGGACCACGGCGCGCACGCGCTGCGGATCCGCCAGCGCCGCGATGTCGCGGAGCGGGTCGACGTCGGCGATCACGAGGTCGGCGAGCTTGCCCGCCTCCACGGATCCCAGGTCGCCGTCGAGGCGGAGGAGACGGGCGCCCGCGAGAGTGCCGGCGTGCACGGCGGCCAGGGGAGACAGACCGACACGCACCAGGTGCGCGAGCTCGGTGAGGTTGCGGCCCTGCTCGTGGATCCCGGCATCCGTTCCCAGGGCGATCGGGACGCCCGCGGCGACCGCCGCGGAGATCGACGCGAGGCCGCGCTCTTGGCGGGCCTGACGCACCGGGTCCGCCGGGCCGGGCGGGACGCGCAGGAGAGTGCTGAGCGTCGGCACCAGCACGACACTGCGATCGCGCATCAGCGCGATCGTCTCGTCGCTGAGGTCGTAGCCGTGCTCGATGCTGGCCACCCCGCCCTCGACCGCCGCGCGCACGGCCGCATCGGTCTGGGCGTGGGCGGTCACGGGTTGACCGGCGCGACCGGCCATCTCGGTCACGATCGCGGCGACGTGCTCGCGCGGGAGCCCCGTGTCGCTCGGGGAATCGTGCGGGGAATGGACCCCGCCGGACGTGCAGACCTTGATCACGTCGGCACCCGTGCGCACGAGAGCGCGGACAGTGCGGACGACCTCGTCGAGGGTGTCGACGACCGCGCACCCCGACGCCAGCCCGCGCTCGGCCCACGCGGGCAGCGAGCCGTTCGCGTTCACGGGGTCCGCGTGCCCTCCGGTCGGCGAGAGCATCGAAATCGCGAGGTGCAGACGCGGACCGACGAGGGCTCCGGAGGCGATCGCCGAACGGTATCCGGGCGTCAGTCCGCTCAGGTCGCGCGCAGTCGTGACCCCCGCCTCGAGCGTCGACCGCAGGTTGCCGATCGCCGCGACGACGGCTTCCTCGGGGAACCACAGCCGCTGCGTCTCGGCATCCACGTTCGTACTCATCACGAGGTGCACGTGCGCGTCGACGAAGCCGGGCAGCACCCATCGGCCCCGCAGGTCGATCTCGCGACCCGGGACGTCACCGCCGCGGCGCGGACCGACGTAGACGAGGCGATCCCCGCGGATGCCGATCTCGACGTCGTCGAGCGGCTCCGCGCCGGTGCCGTCGATGACCGTGGCGCCCGTCAGGCGCACGTCGCCCGACGCCGCCGGAACCTCGGGCAGTCGTGCACTCATACGTCGAGCCGGAATCCGGGCGAACCGGGGTCGGCCTCCAGCAGGCGGCGGGTGTACCAGTGTTGAGGGTCGGCGTAGACCTGCTCCACCGGCCCGCTCTCGACGATGCGTCCGCGGTGCATGACGGCGACGACGTCGCTGACCCGCTGCACGACGGCGAGGTTGTGCGAGATGAACATCATCGACAGGTCCTGCTCGGCCTTGATCTCGGCGAGCAGGTCGAGGATCTGCGCCTGGACGGACACGTCCAGGGCCGAGGTGATCTCGTCCGCGATCACGAAGGCGGGATCGATGATGAGGCTGCGGGCGATCGCGACGCGCTGCCGCTGACCGCCGGAGAACTCGTGGGGATAGCGGTGCATCATGTCGCCGGAGAGCCCGACGCGCGTGAGCTCGTGGGCGATCCGATCCTCGAAACGCGCGACACGGCCCCGCCGCGGGTCGAGCGCCTCGGCCAGGGTCTGCCCGATCGTGCGCCGCGGCGAGAGCGAGGAGTACGGATCCTGCGGGATCATCTGCACGCGCCGCCGGTGGGCGTACGTCGCCCGTCGACCGTGCACGCGCGAGAGGTCGGTGCCGTCGACGTCGACGCGTCCGTGGCTCGGGGACGCGACGCCGACGAGGACCTTCGCCAGCGTGGACTTGCCCGACCCGGACTCACCGACGACGCCCACGGTGCGTCCGCGGGGCACCTCGAGCGACACTCCGTCCAGGACCGTGACCGCGCCGTATCGGACCCGGAGGTCCTCCACGACGACCATCGCTGCGTTCATCGCCCGTCCTCCTGACCGACGGATCCGACGCCGACCTCCACCACGGGAGACGCGGCCAGCAGTCGCTTCGTATAGGGGTGGGTGACGGAATCCTCCGTCATCCCGCGCACCTCGTCGATCCGCTCGACGATGCGGCCGTCCTTCATCACCAGCACCCGGTCGCACAGGGCCCGCACGACGCTGAGGTCGTGCGAGATGAACAGCATGGAGGTACCGGACTCGGCGTTCATCCGCTTGATCAGGGTGAGGACCTCTCGCTGGACGGTGACGTCGAGCGCCGTGGTCGGCTCGTCGGCGATCAGCAGCGCCGGTTCGGTGCTCATCGCGGAGGCGATCATCGCGCGCTGCTTCATGCCGCCGGACAGCTGATGGGGGTATTGCCGCAAACGGCCCTCCGGATCCGTGAGCATCACCGACCGGAACCGCTGCACGAGCAGATGCATGGCGGCGCGGCGGGTGTGCCGCAGCCGCACGCGCAGGACGTCGGTGAGCTGGATGCCGAGGATCAACGCCGGATTGAGCGCGGTGCCGGGATCCTGGTAGACGAATCCGATGCGCTCGGCCAGGAACCGGTCGGACACCCGGCCCGTCAGGTCGGTGCCGTCGAGCGTCAGCGTGCGGGCGCGGGCGTGGAGCCCTTCCCCGAGGAGACGTCCGACGACCGAGGCGGTGACGGACTTGCCGGAGCCGCTCTCTCCGACGATGCCGAGGATCTCGCCGCGGCGGATCGTGAAGGACACGTCCGAGACGAGAGCCCGCCCACTCCCGGCGTGCTGCACGTCGAGCCCGTCCACGACCACCAGGTCGCGCGGATCGCGGGCGATCGACGGCGCTCCCGGGGCCTTCAGCAGACGCGCACGGTCGGTGTTCGACCGCGGGTTGGCCGCGGCCGCGAGACCGTCACCGACCAGCAGCGCCGCGAGCGAGGTGATCGTGAGCGCGACGGCCGGACCGACGATCACGATCGGGTTGACCACGATCTTGCTGAGCCCCTCGCTGAGCAGACGCCCCCAGTCGAAAGCCGGCGACTGCGGCCCCAGCCCGATGAAGGACAGACCCGAGATCTCGACCAGCGACCCGGAGAAGGCCCCGGCGATGAGGATGAGGGTCGGTTCGGCCATGTTGGGGAGGATGTGGCGGAGGGCGAGCCGATGCGCCGGCACACCGAGCAGGCGCGCCGTCTGGACGTACTCGCTCGAGGCGATCTTGGCGGCGAGGTTCGCGGTCAGGCGCGCGAACCCGGCCATGTTGGCGATCGCGATCGCGATCACCAACTGCACGACGCCCTGCCCGAGGACGGCGGCGATGATGATCGCCACGAGCATCGTGGGGTAGCTGATCGCGAACTCGATGCCCCGCAGGCTCAGCTCGCGCAGACGACGCGGGGCGAGCCACGTCGCCACCCCGAGGGCGATGCCGACGATCGCCGACAGCGCCGTCGCGGACACGGCCATGAACACCGTCGGCTGGGTCGCGACGAGGGTGCGGGCGAGCATGTCGCGGCCGAGGGTGTCGGTTCCCAGCGGATGGTCGGGCGTGGAGGGGAGGTTCGGTGAGCCGCCCAGCTGCGTCGCCGCCGTGCCGAACAGCAACGGCGCGAAGATCGCGACCAGGGCGACGAGCCCGAGCAGCCCGACGCCGACGACCAGCGGCACGTTCCATCGGAAGGCGCGCGGCTTGGCGGGGATATCGGCCAGGAGGGCCGGGGGAAGGGTGTCAGCCACGCTGCTCTCCCAGGGTTCGCGGGTCGATGACGCCCAGCACGATGTCGATGATCAGCGTCGTCACGAGCGAGATCACCCCGATGACGAAGACGGCGGCACGGATGACGGGATAGTCCTTGTCGACCGCGATCGCCTGCACGATCACGCTGCCGAGCCCCGGCCAGGCGAACACCGCCTCGGTGATGAGCGCGGACCCGAGCAGGGCGGTGAGGATGATGCCCGACAGGGTCAGGGCCGTCGTGAGGAGGTTGGGCAGCATGTGCCGCGTGTAGATCGTCAGGGCGGGGAGGCGCCACCCGCGCGCGGAGCGCATGTAGTCCTGCTCGAGGATGACCGCGGTCTCTCGCCGCACGATTCGCGCGACCGAGCACAGTCCGCCCAGCGTCAGCGAGGCGATCGGGAGGATCGCGGCGGTGCCGAGGCTGTACGCGGGCGAGTAGGCCGGGGGAAGCACACGCAGGATGACGGCGAAGATGACGACGAAGGCCGTCGCCTGGACGTAGGTGGGGATGGAGGAGATGAGGGCGGTCACGCCGTTGAACCCGAGGTCGAGCGCGCGGCGGCGCCCGTTGCGGGTGAGGACGCCGATGGTCATGCCGAGGGCGAGACCGAGGACCAGCAGCAGGATCACGGCGGGGATCGTCAGCGCCAGGGTGTTCGGTGCCGCCGCCATCACGACGTCCATCGCCGGAATGCGGTACTTGAACGAGTCGCCGAAGTCCCCCTGGGCGACGGCGACGACGTAGTTCCACAACTGGACCGGCAGCGGCTCGTTCAGGCCGAGCTGCTGACGCACCAGTTCGACCTGGGCGAGCGTGGCGTTCTCGCCGGCGATCGCGGTCGCGGGGTCCCCGGGGATCAGCTGGACGATGAGGAAGGTCACCACCACCAGGAGGGCGAGGTTGATCACCAGCCCGATGCCGCGTCGGATCAGGAAGGCGCGCCAGGCGCCACCGAGACCGGCCGCGCGGGGCGACTCCTCGGTGGCGCCGTCGCCCGGACCGGAGGTCGCAGGAGTATCGGCGATCTGCGATGACATCGCGTCCTCTTCTCTCGTGATCCGGTCCGGGCGACGGGTGGGGGTCAGCCCGTGATGCGCATGGCCGTCGGGTCCCAGTACCCGGACAGCACGTGGGTGGCGAAGCCGTCGCGAGCGACGTAGCGGTGGGTGTCGGTGATGAGGGGCATCATGTCGACCCGCTCGAGGATGGTGCGCTGCGCCTCTTCGAAGCCCGCGCACTGTGCGGCCTGGTCCGTCGCGGCCATGCCCGCCTCGTAGGCGGCCACGCCCTCGGGGTTGTCGGTGTATGCGACGTTGGTGCCGCCGTTGGCGTAGGTCGGTCCGAGGTAGCGCGCGATGGAGAGGTGGATGAGTCCGGCCTCGGCGTTCTCGGCGGCGACAGCGAGGTCCCACGTCTCGGGCTGCGTACGCATCTGCTTCGACCAGTCGGCCGGGTCGGGCGCGCTCACCTGGACCGTCGCGCCCGCGGCGCGCAGCGACTCGGCGAGGTAGTCCGCGGCCGGGTTCCAGTTGGACATGATCAGCAGGCGGATCGTCTTGCCCGCGAGCACGGGTGCGGCCGCGGCCGGGTCGTACGACGACAGCAGCGAGGGCTCGTTGAGAGCGCACGAGTAGCTGGCGCTGTTGACCGTGAACTGCGGCTCGCCCAGCCCGTCGAGGCTGGCCTGGTTGAAGGCGTTGGGGTCGATCGCCTGGGTCACCGCGGTCCGCAGCGCCTTGTCACCGGCGAAGATCGAGCCGGAGTTCGGGTCCTCGTTGAACACGAGGTTGTAGGCCGAGCTCGAGAACGTGACCGCGCTGTAGCCGGGCTTGTCCTCGAAACGGGTGAAGTTCGAGTCGTAGAAGCGGGCGACGTCCACACCGCCGGACTCGAGCAGGTTGGCGCTGGTGTTGAGGTCGGCCTGGACCGTCAGGTTGAGCGTCTTCGCGGGCGTGCCCTGCACGGTCGTCCACGCCGGCCACGCGTCGTAGCCGTCGCGGAGGGTGTACTTCGCGCTCTTTCCCGCGACGGTTTCGGTGAGGGTGTACGGGCCGGAGAAGGCGCCGGCGACCGTTCCGGCCGCGAGGCCCTCGGGGTCGGCGAGACCCGCGGGGCAGATGATCCCGGTGCCGGGGCGGGTCAGACCGCTGAGCATCTGAGAGTAGGGCGCGGTGAGCGAGATCTCCACGGTTCCCGCGGCGTCGTCCGCGGCGAAGGTGGGGGTTCCGGGCCCGAAGGCCTGCGCCTTCCACGTCTTCGCGCCGCTGTCGTCGAGGCCGACGAGGTACTCGAAGGATGCCGCCACGACGCTGGGCGTGATCGCCGTGCCGTCCGCGCACGTCGCTCCCTTGCGGATGGTGAAGGTGTAATCCGACGCGGAGTTGGCCGTCCACTCCGTGGCGAGTCCACCGACGAGCGGCTCGGAGTCACCCTGTCGCAGCAGCGTGTCGAATCCGAGACGCGCGGTGTACAGGTCCGACGTCGCCGTCGCCTTTGCCGGGTCGAAGGTCGCCGGGGCGTACCAGAGCTCGGTGTTGATGGTGTCGGCGACGGCTCCACCACCCGCATCGGGGGCGGTGGAGGCGGCGCAACCGGTGACGGTCAGAGCCGCAGCGGCCGCCAAGGCGATACCGGCGAGCGTCCGTGTTCTCGTCATGATGGGTTCTCCCAGGTGTTCGGGTACAGCATTCGGGGCGCGTCGCCACGGTGGCGGGCAGTTCCATTTTGGATCCAAAATGTTTATTTACGCATCCAATATTGCTTCAGATATGTTACGGATCGTCACGAGCGCGAGAACAGCCCGTCCGCGACATCGGCCGCGGTGATGAGGGAGTCCCGCTGGAGGTAGGCGATCGCCTCCAGCGCGGCGTCGTGCGCGCACCTGCTGGACCCGGCGACGCAGTCCGTCAGCACCCGCACGCGGTAGTCGTGCTGATGGGCGTCGACGGCGGTGTAGTGGATGCAGACGTCGGTGAGCCCTCCCACCAGCAGAACCGTGTCCGCCCGATAGGACTTCAGGGCGAGCTCGAGCTCCGTGGCGAAGAACGCCGAGTACCGACGCTTGCGGATGACGAACTCCTCCGGGCGCGGCTCCAGCCACGCGGCGAGCTCGGTCCCGGGGTCGCCCTCGATGCAGTGGACTCCCTCGGCGCCGTCGAGCTCGCGCCCGATGTCCACCAGGCTCGGCTTGTGGACCTCCTGGATGAAGACCACCGGCACACCGTTCTCACGGCACGCGGCGATGAGATCCCGGACGCGCGGAGCCCGCTCCGCCCTTCCGTCCATGACGGGGATTCCCGCGGTCGGCTCGGTCCCGGCGCCGCCCTGGATGTCGACGACCACGAGCACGGGACGCTCCACGCCCTCCCACACCGCGGTCATGCCGCCCCTCCGAACCGCCCGGAACGGACGTGGGCGAAGGGCAGCAGCTCCCCCACCTCGACCGCGACGTGCTCCCCGTGCGAGGAGACCCACACCCGCGCGTCCGGGGCGTGCTCCGTCAGCAGCTCGGCGCACACGCCGCACGGCTCGATGAGGTGCTCCGTCCCCGCGGGGCGGCGCAGCACCGACACGATGGAGCGCACCGCCTCTCCGGAGGCGGCCGCGGCGCTCACCGCGGCGGACTCCGCGCAGATCGACGCCCGCCCGGCGCTGGACTCCACGTGCAGGCCCGTCACGACCGACCCGTCCGCGAGGCGGAAGGCGCTGGCGACCTCGTGGCGCCCCACGACGTACCGGCGACGCAACAGGTCGAGAGCCCGCCCGAGCAGAGCGGCATCCGGCTCATCCATCCCGTCGGGGATGCCGTCGAGGAGCGGGCGAGCGGAGGCGGCGGTCATCCGGCATCCAGTCCGAGGAGTCGGGCGAAGTTGCCGCCCTCCACGAGCGCCCGGTCGGCGGGGTCGGTCACGACCTTGGCGATCTTCAGGCGCTCGAGGTCGAAGTCGGAGCCGGGCCACTCGGTGCCCATGAGGATCTTCGCGGCGCCGAGGCGGGCGTAGGCGCGCTTGACGTCCGCCATGAGCGTCGCGGAGGTCTCGAGGTACACGTTCTCGCGACGCTCGGCGACGATGATCGCCTCGGGGACGTTCCATACGGCACCCATGTGCGCGATGATCGTCGGCACGTCCGGGTGATCCTTGACGATCTCCTCGATCGCGAACGGCGCGCAGAACGCGTCATCCAGCGCGTTGATGATCACCGTCATCCCGTGCCGGGCGCACTCCCGGAAGACCGGGTCGAGGAGGCCGTGGTCGGCCACGTGGTACCCGTGCATGCTCGGGTGGAGCTTCAGTCCGCGGATGCCGGCTTCGGCGAGCCGGGTGATCTCGTCGATCGCGTCGTCGGCCTGCGGCATGACCTGTCCGAACCCGATGAATCGGTCGGGGTGCGCATCCTGCAGCCCGATGATGAAGTCGTTCTCGATCCGCTGCGCCAGCGAGCACACCATCGCCATGTCGACGCCCGCGGCATCCATGCGGTCGATGATGCGGCGCGGGTCGAACGGAACGTGTGCGGGCGGCTCCTCGCCGGGGCGCGCTCCCGAGAGGTAGTCCGAACGTCCGCGGACGTTCTGCGTGGTGTTGTACGCGTCGATGATCTGCATCGATCGCCCTCCTCGGCTCGGGACTCGTTGATAGGATCCATTTGACACTAGATCGGATCCAAAATGAAACCCCGGGAGCCATTGTCATGATCCAGACCGTTCTCGGGCCGATCGAGCCGTCCCAGCTGGGGCGGACCTCCACCAACGAGCACGTGCTCGCCGACTCCCGGCATCTGCGTCGCCCCACCCGTGAGGGCACATGGTGGGACGGGGAGGTTCGCGCGGAGACGCTGGGCGACCTGCGGTGGAACTGGCTGGCGCTGCCCGACAACCTCCACCTGGATTCCGCCGACGTCGCCGTCGAGGAACTCGCCCTCGCCCACGGCGACGGGCTGCAGGCGGTCGTCGAGGCGACGTCGGTGGGGATGGGACCCGATCCGTCGCGCCTGCCGGAGATCTCCCGACGCGCCGGCGTCCACATCGTCGCCGCCTACGGCAGCTACATCGACAAGACGCTCCCCGCGGAGTGGAAGGCGCAGACCGACGACGCGATGCGCGCGGCGTTCGAGGAAGCGCTCTCCCGGGCGGTCCCCGGCGCCGACTTCCCGGCCGGTCTGCTCGGGCTCATGGGCACCAGTGCCGAGATCACCCTCCCCGAGGAGCGAGCGCTGCGCGCGGCCGCTTCCGCCGCCGTCGAGGCGCGTTGCGCCGTCTCGATCCGCCTGGATGCCGCCGCCCGACGCGGGCCGGAGGTCGCGGCACTGTTGGCCGACGAGGGTATGGACCCCCGCCGCATCCTGTTCTGCAACATCGACAAGGTCCTGGATGCCGCGTACGTGCGCGACATCGTCGACACCGGCGCCGTCGTGGAGTTCGCGTTCGGAAGCGAGAACTACTTCGCGGACGGCGCGCGGGATGCCACCGACGGCGAGCGCCTCGCCTTCCTGCTCGACCTGTGCGAAGACCGCCCCGATGCCCGCATCACGATGTCGGCCTCGGTGTGGACCAAGGGCCAGCTCGCCCGCCACGGCGGCATGGGGTACGGCCACGTCGTCCGCCGCATCGTGCCCGTCCTGGAGCGGGCGGGAGTGCCGGCTGCGCGCATCGACCGGATGCTGATCACGGAGCCGGCCACCCTGCTCGATCGGGGCTGACCCCCACCTCCCGCACCGCGACCCGACTCCCGTGGATCGACGGCGGTGGAGCGGTGGCACCCCGTCATCGTCGCGCGCGCGTGTTGCCGGGCTGTTTCGATCAGCGATCGCGGCGGCGTCGTCCCCCGAGAGAACGCCCGGAAGTCGTCAGAGCGGGAGGGCGGCGGGCGCCGCGCCGACGTGACCGAGAACGTCTTCGAGGGCCGCGCCGACGGCGAGGAGGGCCAGGTCGCCGCGCGACGCGCCGACGATCTGCATCCCCACCGGCAGGCCCGCGTCGGTGAAGCCCGCGGGCGTCGCGAGCACGGGGTGGCCCGTGACGGTGAGACGGCACGCCGCCCGCTGCCAGAGGAAGTAGCGCTCGAACGTCGTCCCGTCGACCTCGGCCACCCATTCCACCTCCGCCGGCGGCGCCGCCACCGGAGTCGCGGGGTAGATGATGCCGTCCAGTCCCTGCAACGCCGCGGCCGTGCGCCGGAACAGCACCGTCCGATGCGCCAACGCCGCCGCGTACGCGTCGGCGGTGAGCGCGCGACCCTCGGCGACGTTGCGCAGGTAGTCGTCGCGGAAGCCCGACCTGCCCTCGTCGAAACGGGCCTTGCCGTCGGCGCCGAAATTGAACATCTCGATGGCCTGCCAGGACTCGTCGGCGCCGTCGAGGTCGGGTTCGACATCGATGATCTCGACCCCGGCCGCCTCGAGCACCTGCCGCGCCGCACGCAGGACGGCGCGCACCTCGGGATCGATCGGCAGACCGCCGACGTCCTCGCTCCAGCCCAGCCGGATCGAGCGGGGATCCCGGACAGGCAGAGTCAGGAACGCCTCCGCGTCCTCGACCCACGACAGCGGCGCCAGATCGTCACGCCCCGTGATCCCGGACAGCAGCCGCGCGGCGTCCCGCGAGTCGCGGGCCATCGGCCCCAGGACCCCGTGAGGGTCCCAGCCGTTCCCGGTGCGCGCGCTCGGCACGGTGCCGGGGGTCGGCCGAAGGCCCACGATGTTGCAGAGGGAGGCGGGGTAGCGGATGCTCCCGCCGCTGTCGGATCCGTCGGCGATCGGCAGCATGCCCGCGGCGAGCGCGGCACCCGCGCCCCCGCTCGATCCGCCGGCGTGACGGCTCAGGTCCCACGGGTTGCGACACACCCCGCGCACGGGGTTGAAGGTCAAGGTCCCCAGGCCCGCCTCGGGGGTGTTGGTCTTCCCGATGATGAGGGCACCCGCGCGACGGAGATTGGTCGCCAGCAGGCTGTCGTGCGTCGCAGGACCGGCGTCGCGATACGCGGCGGAACCGTGCGAGGTGGGCAGACCCGCGACGTCGATGAGGTCCTTCACCCCGGTCGGGAGTCCGTGCAGGGGCCCGAGACGGTCGCCGCGTGCGACGGCTCGATCGGCCTCGAGTGCCATGTCCATCGCTTCTCGCTCGGAGACGAGCGACACGAAGGCGGCCACGTCGGACTCCACCTCGGCGATGCGGTCGAGGTGCACGCGCATGACCTCGGCCGCCGAGATCTCGCCGCCGGCGATTCCCTCCGCGAGGGCGGTGGCGCTCCAGCGGTACAGAGGAGTCTCGGTCATGCGCGGGGGTCCTTTCGGTAGACGGTGCGCCCGGCGACGGTGGTGCGGAGCACGGAGAGGCTGCGCAGCTCGTCGATGGGGACGGCCGTGGGGTCAGTGGGCCAGAGCACCCAGTCGGCGCACGCGCCCGGAGCGATCACGCCGCGGTCATCCTCGGCGTAGGCCGCCCGGGCCGCGCCGGTGGTGTAGGCGGCGAAAGCCTCGTCGAGGGTGAGGGCCTCGGCCGGGTCGAGCGGGCGATCGTCGCCCGCGATGTGCCGCGTGACGGCCTGCCACATGAGGTGCCGGGGGTCGAAGGCGAAGAAGGGGCCGTCGGAGCCGAACGCGACGGTGGCCCCGCTGTCCAGCCAGCTGCGGAGGGGGTTGGCGCGCTCCGCCCGCTCCCCCAGGGCCGCCCGCAGGCCCGCCCCGTTGTGCCAGATGATCGAGGGCTGCACCGAGGCGATCACCCCGACGCGCGCGGCCTGCGCCATCGCCTCCGCGGGGGTCTCCAGGTAACCGTGGATGACCTGGAACCGGAGATCCGGAACCGCGTCGCCCGCGGCACTCGCGGCATCCACCGCCAGCGCCACCGCCGCAGACCCGACCGCGTGCGTGCCGACGCCCCAGCCGTGCGTGCCGCACCAGGCGACGAGGCGCCGGTACTGGTCTTCGGGGATGCGCTGGAGCCCGGTGTAGCCCGAACCGTCCCAGGGGCGCTCCAGCCACGCCTGACCCTTCAGCGCCTCACCGTCCAGGTAGACCTTGATGCCGCCGAGCGACAAGACGTCGTCGCCGAACCCGGTCGCCGCGCCGATCCCGGCGAGTCGGGCGATCAGGGCGTCGATCTCGTCGGCGTCGCCGGTCGTGAGCTCGAGGAACGGCATCGCGACGGTACGCATCGAGAGGAGTCCGCGCTGCCGCGCCACCTGGTACCCGCGCATCTCGTCGGGAGTGACCGCGGGATCGACGACGGTGGTGATGCCGAGCGCGTGCAGGAGCGGCTGGACGCGCTCCAGGGCCCGGATCCGGTCGTCGAACGGCGGATGCTCGGGCCCGTCGTCGTCGAAGCTGTCGCGCATGGCCGCGATGAAGCGGTCGACGTCGTCGTCCGGCTGCAGGTAGTCCAGGGCCTTCAGACCCGCACGCTGCATGTGCATGTGGGCGTCGATGAGCCCCGGGGTGACGACACCGTGCAGCTCCTCCTCGAGCACTCGCCCTGCCCAGCGCTCCCGCACGTCGCCGACCCGTCCGACGTCGCGGACGCGACCGCCGGCCACCACGAACGCGTCGGCGTCGGGGTGGTCGGAGGTCATCGTCACCACGCGGTCCGCGCGGTACAGGACGGCATCCATGCTCAGGCCTCGGGGATCGCGATCACGACGCTCTTGCTCTCGAGGAAGCCGCGCAGGCCCTCCTCGCCGAGGTCGCGGCCGAGGCCCGAGTCCCCCGTGCCGCCGAACGAGAGCGCGGGGTCGAAGAGGTTGTACGTGTTGATCCACACGGTCCCGGCATCCAGCGCCGCGGCCATCCGGTGGGCACGGCCGAGATCGCGGGTCCAGACGCCCGCGGCCAGACCGTACGCGCTGTCGTTGGCGATGCGGACGGCATCCGCCTCGTCGTCGAAGGGGATGATGCCGACCACGGGGCCGAAGATCTCCTCGCGGGCGATGCGCATGTCGTTGCGGACGTCGGTGAAGAGGGTGGGCTCGACGTAGAACCCGGGCTCGCGCACACCGCCGCCGGCGAGCAGGGTGGCGCCCTCGTCGACGCCGGTGCGGATGTAGCCGAGCACACGCTCGCGCTGTTCTTCCGACACGAGCGGTCCGACGGTGATGCCGCCGTCGAGTCCGTCTCCGACGGGCACGCGGGCGACGGCGGCGGCCATCCGCTCGGTCATCTCCGCCAGGATCGAGCGCTGCACCAGCAGCCGGCTCCCCGCGGTGCACATCTGCCCGGAGTGGCCGAACGAGGCGCGCATCGCGGTGAGGACGGCGGCATCCAGGTCGGCATCCTCGAAGACGATGTTCGGGCTCTTGCCGCCCAGCTCCAGCGTGACGCGCGTGAAGTCGTCGGCGGCGGCGTGCGCGACCAGGCGTCCGACCTCGGTGGAGCCGGTGAAGGTGATCTTCGCGATGCCCGGGTGCGCGGTCAGTGCCGCTCCGACCGAGCCGTCGCCGGTGAGGATGCTGACCGTGCCGGCCGGCACCCCCGCCTCGGCGAGGATGCCGCCGAGCCGCAGCAGCGTCAGCGGGGTGTCCTCGGCGGGCTTGGCGACCACGGGGCACCCGGCGGCGAGCGCGGGGGCGAGCTTGAACGCCGCCGTCATGATCGGGAAGTTCCACGGCAGGATGATCGCGACGGGTCCGACCGGTTCCTGCAGCGTGTAGACGTGGTGCGCACCGCCGTCGACCGGGACGACCGTGCCGCCCAGGCGCGAGGGCGCCCCGGCGTAGTGACGGAACGTGCGTGCGGCCATCGCGGTGTCGGCGCGCGAGCGTTCGATGGGCTTGCCGTTGTCACGCGTCTCGAGGATCGCGAGCTCTTCGAGCTGCTCCTCGATGAGGTCGGCGACCCGGTTCAGGATGCGCGCCCGCTCGAGCGGCGCGAGCCCGCGCCAGCGGCGGTCGGCGTGCGCCTGGACGGCGACCGCGACGGCGACGTCGACGTCCTCGGCCGTGGCGTCGGCCACGGTGGTCAGCACCTCGCCGGTGGCGGGGTCGATGACCGCGCGCGCGGCGCGCTCGCCGCGCGGCATCCACTCTCCCCCGAGAAGGAACGGTTCGTACTCGGGCAGGGCCGTGACGGTGGTGCGAAGGCTCATGGTCGTCCTCAGAAGATCTCGAAGTACTCGCGCTGCTCCCAGTCGGAGACATGGCGAAGGTAGCGGGCGAACTCCGCCCTCTTGATGGTCGCGTACCAATCGACGACGACATCACCGAGGGCCGCACGGAAGACCGTGTCGGCCTCGAGCGCGTCGACGGCCTCGCCGAGGGATGCCGGCAGCGACGGCGCCTCGGTGCGGTAGGGGTCGGTGGTCGGCGCCGGCGGGATGAGACCGCGGTCGATGCCGTCGACGCCGCTGATGACCTGCGACGCGATGTAGAGATACGGGTTGGCCGCGGGCTCGCCCGACCGGTTCTCCAGGCGCGTCGCGGGGTCGCCGACGCCACCGACGGCGCGCACCATGGCGCCCTTGTTGTCGATCCCCCACGCGATGCGGTCCGGCGCCAGCGAGTTCGGCTGATACCGCTTGTACCCGTTCACGGTGGGCGTGGTGAAGGCGGCGGCCGCCGCGGCGTGCGCGAGCACTCCCCCGAGGTACGCGGAGCCCAGCAGCGACAGCGTCGTGCCGGGCGCGTCGGGCACGAACGCGCCGCGTCCGGTCTCCCGTTCGGTGAGGGACTGGTGCAGGTGCCAGCCGGTCGAGGCGCCCTCGGCCCCCTGCGGGCGCGCCATGAAGGTCGCGTGATACCCCAGGCCCGCGGCGATCCGGCGGACGGCGGTGCGGCACAACACGATGGCATCCGCGATCTCGGCGGCGGAACCTGCCTCCATCGTGATCTCGAACTGGCTGGGGCCGAACTCCAGCTCGATCGAGCGCAGCGGGAGGTCGAGCAGCGTGAGCCCGCGGTACAGCGCGTCCACGAGCGGCTGCATGCGGTCGAGCCCCTCCTCGAGCAGCAGCTGCGATCCGCGGGTGGTGGGCGCCGTCATCGACGCGGCACCCGGACGGCCGGGAGCCCCCAGGTGCTCCGCGGCGAGAGCGGCATCCTCGGTCCGGAAGACGTGGAACTCCAGCTCCGCGCCCACGGTCATGTCGTAGCCGCGCGAGGCGAGCGTCGTCAGCTCGTTGCGGAGGATCGTGCGCGTGCAGAAGGGCACGGGCGATCCGTCGGGGAAGCGCAGGTCGCACAGGATCCACGCCGTCCCGGGCGCCCACGGCAGCACCCGGAAGGTCGTCGGGTCGGGCACGAGCACGATGTCGCCGGCGCCGCTGAACCCCGCGACACCCACGCCCGTCTCGGCGCTGAACACCGAGAACACGGACTGACCCGAGGTGTCCTTGAGCAGCAGCGAGCTCGGCGCCGTGACGCCGGAGCGCATCGCCGCGGTGATCCCGCCGCGCGCGATCGTCTTGCCGCGGAGGATGCCGTGCTGATCGACGAACGAGAAGCGCACCATGTCGATGCCGAGCTCGTCGATCACGCGACGCATCTGACCAGCGGCGGCGTACTGCGCCTCGCTCCACAGGCCGTGCCGGTGCACGAATCCCTCGCGGTCGGCCGCCAGCATCGGTCGCGCCGAGATTCCGCCGCCGCTCTCGGACACAGGGCGCTCGTCGACGTTGCGCTCACGCATCGACGGTCTCCTCGGCGGTCGCCTTGGGGGCCGCCCACGGCGAGGCCGAGCGGCGCTCCTGCTCGCGCTGGATCCACCGCTCCTGCCACGCGTCGTTGGCCGAGATCGTGTCCATCGCGAGGGGGCCGGTGAGCTTCGCGGCCTCCTCTGCGCTCACGGGGTGCGAGGGCGTCTGCCCGCCCGCGGCGAACGAGTCGATCGCCCGGAGGAGCAGGCGACGGTTGGCGGTGACGGCGCGATCCGAGACGCCGAGACGCTCGACCGTACGGTCCTGGATCGGGCCCATGCTCTCGACGGCCCACTGGTCGTGAACGTTGATGTCCAGGCCCATGCCCGTGTAGGTGAGGTCCTTCTGCTCCTGCGGGTCGAAGCCCCAGTTGTTGTCGCGGTTGCGGACGGGGCGGTAGTCCGGCAGTGTGACGCCCTCGAGGCGCTGCTGCAGCAGCGTGTCCTTGTCGGTGACCTCGGCGAAGTCGTACCAGATCATGTACCAGTAGTGGTGCTCGTCGTCGATCGGCACGTGCCACTGCGTGAACACCTTGGTGTTGCCGAACGGGACGACGAACGCGTTCGGGAACATGAGGTTCGTCACGCGGACGTGCTTGATGTCTTCGGTGAGCTGCCGCAGCGCGAAGACGCGGAGGCCGTGGTCGGCGCTCTCGACCTCGATGTCGGGGCGGTAGCTCTCACCCACGAGCATCGAGAGCTTCTTTCCCGTGCCCTCGACCTCCTCGGCGAACTGCTGCCCGTACATCTCGCGCGGGTCCTCCTGGATGAAGCGGTGCAGGAACGACACGTGGCTCGGGTCGATGCCGCCCTCCAAGCCCTGCAGCCAGTTGCAGTCCCACAGGCCCTTGAAGGCGAAGGTGTACTCCTCGGGCGCGACGAAGCAGTCGTAGTCCGGGAACGGCGGCGGGTCGCCCGCGCCCATGTAGGTGAAGATGATGCCGTTCTTCTCCACGCACGGGTAGTTGGCGATGCGGATCTTGCCGAGGAACTGGCTGTGCTCGGGCTCGGCCGGCTGCTCGACGCACTTGCCCTCGCCGTTGTAGAGCCACCCGTGGTAGAGGCACCGGATGCCGTCCTCCTCGAGGCGGCCGTAGGACAGGTCGACGCCGCGGTGGGCGCAGTAGCGGCTGATGAGCCCCCAGCCCTCGCGCTTCTTGAACAGCACGAGGTCTTCGCTCATGATGCGGACGGCCTTCACAGGCCGTTCCCCCGGCATCTCGGACACGAGCGCGGCCGGCTGCCAGTACGAGCGCAGGAGGTTGCCGAGCGGCGTACCCGGCCCGGAGCGGGTGATCTTCTCGTTGTCTTCCTGCTTCAGCATCGCCGTCGCCCTTCGTGGTCGGTATCGGATGTGTGGGACAGGCCCTCAGGCCTGGAGGACGAGGAGGGGGCACGCCGACCGCGAGACGCACACCATCATGCAGTCGTTCGCGGCGCGCTCCTGAGTGGTGAGGACGAAGTCGCGGTGCTCGACCTCGCCCTCGAGGACGCCCGTCTCGCAGCTGCCGCAGATGCCCTCTTCGCAGTCGGAGAGCACGTCGACGCCGGCGCTGCGCATCACCTCGAGCACCGACTGCTCGGGCTCGACGGTGAGTTCGACGCCGGTGAGGGCGAGGCGCACCGAGAACGGGCCGCCGGGGGCGTACTCCACGACGGGGGCGGTGAAGTACTCCCGGTGCAGACGACCGGATGCCTCGGGCACCAGCTGCGTGATCTCTTCGAGCATGCGCGCCGGACCGCAGGCGTACACCGCGGCGTTCGGGTGCGCGGCCAACTCGGCCGCGAGGTCGGCGCGGACGCCCTCGTCGCGCGCGACGACGTCGATCGTGCCGCCGGGGATCGTGGCGAGGTCGTCGAGGAACGCCATGCGGGTGCGCGAAGCGCCGAGGTACAGCACCCGCCAGGGCACCTCCGCCGCTGCGGCGGCGCGCACCATGGGCAGCACCGGGGTGATCCCGATCCCGCCCGCGACGAACAGGTACTCGTCCGCGGGCTCGAGGCCGAAGTGGGTGCGGGGTCCGCGCAGCGACACGACGTCGCCCGGGCGCAGCCGCTCGTGCACGGCCCGCGAGCCTCCCCGGCTCTGCTCTTCGTGCAGCACCGCGATCCGGTAGCGACCGGAGCCGGGATCCCCGCACAGGGAGTACTGGCGGACAGGGGCTCCGGGGATCTCGAGGTCGACATGGGCGCCCGGGGTCCACGCGGGCAGCGGCCCGTCAACGCCCTCGAGCTCCACCGCCATCACGTCGGGAGTCTCGAGCGTCAAGGAGCGCACGCGGGCCCGGAGCTCGGCGGCATCCTCTCGCGTCGTCATATTTGGATCCTAACAGATACATATTGGATCCAGACCCTTTCACCTGGGAGCCAGAGTCGCGTGGATTGCGTGGGATCGGCCGCCCCGTCTGCTAGGTTCGCAAGTCGCGGGAGCGCGACCACGACCGACGAAGAGGGGCACCATGGCCGCACGGGGGGACACCGACATCTCGTCGACGGGAGGGCACGCCCTCGTCGACGAGATCGCCGCCAAGATCCGAGATCGGATCATGTCGGGAGACATCCCCATCGGCGCGCAACTCCGTCAGGCCGAGCTCGCGAACGACTTCGGCGTGAGCCGCACCCCGGTGCGCGAGGCGCTGCGCCAGTTGCAGACCGGCGGACTGATCGAGGTCCTCCCCAATCGCGGTGCCGTCGTCCGTGTTCCGGCACCGTGGGAGGTGCGCGAGGCCTACGAGGTCCGCGCCGAACTCGAGGCGCTCGCCGCCGCACGCGCCGTCGAGCGCATCTCGCGAGGCGACGTGGCCCGGCTGCGCGAGGCGAACCAGGACATGTATGACCGCTCACTCGCACGTGAGCGCGGCGAGGCGGACTCCGCGCTCGCCAGCCGGCGCGAGAACGACGTGTTCCACAACACCATCGCGGAGGTGTCGGCGAACGCCCGCCTCGCGCGCGCGATCGAGGAGATCAACGAGACCTTCCCGCGCAACGTGTCGGCTCAGCTGCTGGTGGGCGACGACCGCCACCGCGAGGAGAACTTCCAGGAGCACGTGCGCATCATCGAGGCGATCGAGCGCGGGGATGCCGAGGCTGCGCGCCGCGAGATGCGCGAGCACGTACTGAAGGCCGGCGAGCAGCTTGCCCGGTGGTACGAGCGGCGCTCGTCGACGGTGTTCACCGGCTAGGTCTTACTGAGACCAGCGTGACAGCTGGTGTCACGTCAGTCTCAGCAAATCACCGGCGTGGCACCTCCCGTCACGTCGGTTTCCGCGGGCGCCGGCACCTACGCCCGCGCAGACTCGATTTCACAGCGGTCCGGCCATGGAGAACATGCTCGTGGCGGCGCTGCACGAGGACATCACGTCCACCGACGAGGACGCGATGAACCGGGATGGTCTCTTCACCGGCTCCCCGCGGCGGACCGCCGTCCGCGGCATCCCTCCGGGCCCACCGTCTAGATGGAACCCCCCGACGCGTGGACTCAGAACCGCAGAGCGCCGAGACGCCGCATAGGGGTCCGTCACCACGCGGCTCTCCGTGTCGAACACCATGCCGACGGGCGATCGCGACGTGACGGGCGGCCAGCCGGGGTCGCCGCTGCGGATGAACGAGACCCAGGCGTCGTGCATGGCCGACGCGAGCCAGCGCGGCGGATCGTCGCCGAGCACCTCGTCCGCCCGCGGAGCGTCGAGCAGGTTCCACACGAAGGGCAGCTCGAGACAGTGCATGGCCATTCCCAGGCCGGGGCTGCGCCAGCGGAAGTCGTAGAGCCAGGACTCTCCGTCCCGGGCTCGAACGAAGGCATCCACGGGTCGCCGGAAGGTGCGGTCCGTGACGAGTTGACCCACCAGCGCCGCGGAGGAAGACACGCGCATCTCCTCCATCACCGCGGCGGTGACGTCGCCGGGGACACCGCGCCGCCCGAGGAGCTCTTCGGGCGTGGAGGCGTCGAGCTCCGCCGCGACGCCGAACACCGTCATGTTGAACTCGTGCGCGGTGGTTCCGATCAGGATCGGCACCTCGCCCGAGGGGACGGCGGAATCCCGCGGGAGCAGGAGCCCGTCCACCACGGGCGCAAAGTACAGATCCACGCGCCCGTCGTCCTCGAGGGCACGGTCGAGCGTCTTGTCGGCGCCCTCCGCGGCGAAGGGAACGAGACGCAGTTGCGCGTCGAGCACATCGTCGATATCGATGTCGGCGAGATCGGCCAGGGTGGTGGGGCGCCCGAGCTCGGCGGCCATCTCTTCCGAGCGGCGCTGGGCGGTGTCCCTGTCGAGAGCCCCGATGGCGGGAGACTCGAGGATCGCCTGGTGGAACAGCCCCGCCGCCGCCGGCGAAGCCAGCAGGGCGGCGACCGCCCCGCCCCCCGCACTCTGCCCGGCGATGGTGACGCGATCCGGGTCGCCGCCGAACCCGGCGATCTCGGCTCGCACCCACTCGAGGGCGGCGATCCAGTCGAGGAGAGCACGGTTGTCGTCTCCGCCGTCGACGAGTCCGAAGCCCTCGAACCCCAGCCGGTAGGACACCGAAACGACCACGACACCGTTCTCGGCGAAGCTCGACCCGTCGTACCACGGGCTCGACGGGATTCCCCCCACGAAACCGCCGCCGTGGATCCAGACCATCACCGGCAGCGAGGCGTCGCGATCGGGCTCGGGGGTCCAGACGCTGACATGAAGGGTGTCGTCACCCGGCACGCTCTCCTCCGGGATCGTGGAGAACGGCATCATCGGACGACGTTGCGGCGTGGCGCCCGGCTCGACGGCCGCGCGCACCCCCGACCACGGGCGCCGGCGCTGGGGAGCGAGCCACCGGCGGGTGCCGACGGGAGCCTCCGCGTACGGGATTCCGAGGAACACCGCGGTGGAGCCGACCCATCGCCCCTCGACGAGACCGCCGGTGGTGCGCACGCGCGGCCCCCCGGCCCCCCGCGTGGCCGGAGTCCCCCGCGTCGACGGCGCGGTCATCGGGACTTACGGATCGGCAGGATGAACAGGCTGGCCAGGAGGACCCAGACGATGGCCCAGACGAAGAGCGCCTGGTAGCCGAACGCCGCCGAGATCATCGCGGCCAAGACCGGGCCGATCGCCTGAGGCAGAACCGTCGCGATGTTCATCACGCCGAGATCCTTCGCGATGCGCGAGGGGTCGGGCAGGACGTCGATGATCAAGGCCATGTCGATCGCCATGTACGTGCCGAAGGCGATTCCGTTGATGGCGGCCCAGATGTAGAACGCCTCGATCGACGGCGACAGCAGAGGGGGCACCAAAGCGACGGCCATGCCGATGGACGCCCCGATGACGAGCGGCTTGCGCCGACCGATCCGGTCCGAGATCCGTCCGAACACGATCGACGACAGCAGAGCGCCGACCATGGTGATCATGCCGACGACCCCGATCTGCACGTTGACCTCGACGAACTCGAGGCCGACGTAGGCCAGCAGGAGGTTGAAGACGAACACCTGCACGGCCCAGTAGCCGAGCATCATCAGGAAGCGCGCCACGAACGCCCACGCGAAGTCGGGGTTCCGTCGGGGATTGACCCAGAAGCTCTCCGCGAACGAGCGGAGGGTGACGCGCTCGCGCGCCAGAGGTGTCGAGGAGCTGTCGGGATTGATGAGCACGAAGGGGAGGATCACCGCGAGGAACACGGCGCCGAAGATGATGTAGACGGGATCGCCCACCGCGTTGACGAGCTGACCCGCGGCGATCGCCCCGAGTGTGCCGCCGACGATCGAGGTGACACCGAAGAGCGAAGAACTGATGCCGCGCCTGCTGTAGGGAACGCGATCGGCGACGGTGGCCTGGAACGGTCCGATCACCACGTTGATGGCGATCTGGACGAGCACCCAGAACACCGTCACGGTTATGACCGAGTTCGCAGTCTGCAGTCCGTACGAGAAGACGAGACCGGCGACTCCGCCCGCGAGAAGGAACGGCGCGCGGCGCCCCATGCGGCTGCGGGTGCGGTCCGACAGCATCCCGACCAGCGGCTGAGTGAGCAGCGTGAAGATCGCCGAGACCGCCAGGATCTGTGCGAGCGTCGCATCGCGGGCGACTGCATCCGTCGGGAAGAGACCGTACGTCTTGCCCGGGAGGAGCACCCCCGCCAGTCCCGACGGCAGAGCCATGAGGACGGTCCCCGTGATGAACAGGGATGCCATGTAGGTACTGAGCTGACGCCCGATCGGATAACGACGCGAGGCGCCGGCCTCAGTCTCCGCGCCGGGCGCCACCGTCGGCGTGAAGGCGGATGAATCAGTGTTCGACATTGGTGTCTCCCCATCGAGAATCTTGGACTAACACGAGTTAGTCTACGTTAGCACGCCGGCTTCGCCGGCACTCGGACAAGTTGAGGAGATCTCGCGATGCGTACTGCGACCTGGCGTGAGGCATCCGATGGATCGCTCTATCGCGACCTGAACGGGAACGGGGTGATGGACCCCTACGAGGATCAGCGGCTCTCGGTCGACGCTCGGACCGAAGACCTCCTCGCCCGTCTCTCGCTGGTCGAGAAGGTCGGTCTGATGTTCATCACCGTCGCCAATCCGGATCCCGCCGCGGACGACCTGGTCGACGACACGGGTCGCCCGGGGCGCCGCGACACGCGCGCTCTGCTGTCCGCGCACGTGAACCATCTCAACGTGCACCATCTCGGTTCGGCCATCGATGCCGCGCGCTGGACGAACGAGCTGCAGTACCTGGCAGAGACCACGACGCCGCACGGAATCCCCGTGACCGTGTCCACCGACCCGCGCCACGCCTTTCAGGAGAACGACGGCGTCTCCCTGCGCACACCCTTCTTCTCGACCTGGCCGGAGCCGTTGGGATTGGCCGCGCTCGGCGACCTCGACGTCATCCGCGACTTCGGCGCGATCGCGCGATCCGAATACCGCGCGATCGGCCTGACCGCGGCGCTCCACCCCAGCCTCGATCTGGCGACGGAACCGCGGTGGGCTCGGCAGTACGGCACGTTCGGCTCGGACGCTGAGTTCGTCGCCCGCGCGTGCGGGGCCTACCTCGACGGCTTCGAGGGCGAGACGCTAGGCCCCGACAGTGTGAGTTGCACGATCAAGCACTTCCCCGGTGGCGGCCCCCAGAAGGACGGGGAGGATCCGCATTTCCCGTACGGGCGCGAGCAGGTCTACCCCGGCGGGGACTTCGAGACGCACCTGGCCCCGTTCCGCGCGCTGGTCGAGCGGGGCGTCTCCGGGATCATGGCCTACTACGGAATGCCCGTCGGTCTTTCCCGGCGCGGTCGACCGGTGGAGGAGGTGGGCTTCGGTTTCCACCAGGAGATGATCACCGGGATCCTGCGCGGCGAGCTCGGCTACGACGGCGTGGTCCTCACCGACTGGGGCCTCGTGACCGACTCGGAAGTCGCCGGTAAGCGTCTACCCGCCCGCGCGTGGGGGCTCGAGACCGCGAGCAGGCGCGAAAGGGTGCGACGCATCCTCGAGGCGGGATGCGATCAGCTCGGCGGGGAGGAATGCGTCGACCTCATCGTCGAGCTCGTCGAACGGGGCGAGGTGCCCGAATCCCGGATCGACGAGTCGGCCAGACGAATCCTGCGAGTGAAGTTCGCGCTCGGCCTCTTCGACGATCCGTACGTCGACGAGGCCGGGGTGGACGAACGTGTCGGAACCTCAGCCGCGCGTGCGGCCGGACAGCGCGCCCAGGCCCGCTCGCTCACGATGCTCACTGCTCCGCATCCCCTCCCCCCGCTTCGGCCCGGCACCCGGGTGTTCGCTCCCACCCTGCAGGCTTCCGTCCTCACGGACAGAGGGCTGGTTCCTTCCGACGACCCCACCGGGAGCGACCTCGCGATCATCAGGCTGGACGCCCCCTACGAGCCGCGCGACGAGTTCTTCCTGGAGAGCAGCTTCCACGCCGGCAGCCTGGACTTCGCACCGGAAACACTCCGCGAGGTGGCGGACATCGCGAGCGCGACCGCGACCGCCGTCGTCGTTCACCTCGACCGGCCCGCGATCCTCACTCCTCTCGTCGAGTCACAGGTCACCCTCCTCGTGGCGTTCGGCGCCTCGGACGAGGCTGTCGTCCAGGTGTTGGCGGGAGAAGAGGAAGCCGTGGGGCGCCTCCCCTTCGACATCCCCCGATCGATGGATGCCGTGCGGGCGTCGCCGTCGGATCGTCCCGGAGTGGACGATCAGCTCTTCCCCCGCGGCAGCGGCCGCATCGCACGGCGATCAGGACACGCGGGTGGTTGACTGAGAGGACGAGCAGAGGAGGAGCGAGATGCAGCAGTCCCGTCCGGTGACCAGCAGCGACGTCGCCCTCGCCGCCGGCGTCTCCCGTTCCACCGTCTCCTTCGTGCTGAACGGCAACGACACCATCGCCCTGGCCGACGAGACCCGCGAGCGGGTGCGCCGCGTGGCGCGCGAACTCGGTTACGTCCCGCATTCCGGAGCCCGAGCCCTGCGGAAGGGGTACTCGTCCCTCGTCCTCATGCCCTCGCCCTCCGGTCCGGTGGGGCATCTCCTGAGCTCCTGGACCGATCAACTCGAGGAGGCGTTGAGTGCGCACGGCCTCACGTTCGTCACCTATGGCAGTCGTCATCTCGCCCCCGCTGACGCGGCGCGCGCGTGGTCGGAGCTCCGCCCCGTCGCGGTGCTCACCATCGGCGGGCTCAATCTCCCCGACGACGCCGTCGCCCTGCTCCGTCGCACGGGCACGCGCGTCCTCATCACGACGGGAGAGACGCCCCAACCCGGCATCCTGACCCTGATCACGCAGCAGGCGGAGGCGGGGAGGATCGCCGTCGAACACCTCATCGCCACGGGGCGACGGAGCCTCGCCGTGCTGATCCCCCGAGATCGTCAGCTGCAGCACATCGCCCGCAGCCGCGCCTCCACGGCCCGATCAGCCGCCCAGGCCCGCGGAGTGCGGCTGACGGAGCTGTCCATCGATTACACGCGCGAGTCCGCCGAGGAGGTGGCCGCGGCCCTCAGCTCAGCAGGCATCGACGGCGTCTACGCCTACGACGACGACTACGCGCTGCTCCTGCTGGGAACACTGCGCAGTCAGGGAGTCGACGTCCCCGGCTCGGTCGCCGTCGTCGGCTCCGACGACCTCGTCGCCGGCTCGGTGGCACAGCCGCCCCTCACGACCGTCCGGATCGCTTTCCCCCACGCGACCGTGGTCGCGGACGACATCCATCGACTCATCACCAATCCCACGAGCGAGCCCGGATGCGAATGGGCCGAGGCGCCCCGGTTGGTGGTCCGCGAGACCACCGCACCGATCTGAGACGGTCGCGCGACGGACGTCACCCCAGCGCCAGCGGCACCGCCATCAGCACCGCCGACGCGCCCATCGCCAGCGGCGGAAGCCGCACGATGAGCGGACGCTCGCGGTGCGTCGTGACGAACAGCACGACCCCGCCCACGGCATACGCCGCCACCCCGACGAGGGTGAGCAGCACGAGCGGCAACGCGCCCGCCCCGTGATGGGACGGACCGGGGGATGCCGGGACGTGCGCGGCGAGCAGCAACGCCGCCATCAGCACCGCACCGAGGGCGTCGAATGCCCGCATCCGCCGGTCAGCCGTCCGCCGCACCGGCCCCGGCACCACCGCGACCAGCGCCGCGACGAGCAGCGCTGCGGCCCAGAACACGGCCGGCACCCGCCCGCCGCCGACCACCATGTCGCCCATCGCGAGGAGCATGAGCGCGGCGATCAGGAGCTCACGCACGCGCGCGGCGGGGCGGTCGGCGGCGACGCAGCACGCGCCCGCCGCCGTCGCCACCAACGCCCCGGCGTGCAGCACCTCCCCCATCAGTGCCCGTGGTGCCCGTGGTGGTCGTGCCCGTGTGCGGAGTGGTCGTGACCGCCTGCGTCGTGCCCGTGGAACGCGTGCCCCTCGGCGACGGCCCCGCCGGCGCCCGGCGAAGGCGCATGGCAGTGGTCGCCGCCCGAGGACGGCGGCAGGTCGAGCGAGGGGTTGCGGGTGAAGAAGCCGTCGGGCTCGAACCGCAGACCGATGCGGTGCACCGGCATGATCGGCCATTCCTCGGGCTTGGGGTAGTGGTGCACGCCGACGATCGGCCAGAGCACGAGCTCCGCCCCGTCGAGCGGGCGGTCCGCCTGCTGCCACGCGGTGATGCCCTCGGCCTCGAGCGGAGCCTGGTTCGGGTAGTCGCCCGTGATGAAGCGCTCCGCCGGGTCGTACGCCGTGGCCCACAGGTGCTTCGAGACGAACGGCGCCTTGCGGGCGACGACGCTGCCGGGCCGGGCGAACAGGCGCGTGGTGTGCATCGCCGAGAGGCGGTAGGCGGTGTTCTCACCGAAGCGGTTGGTGCGCTCGGTGTTCTCGACGCGCCAGTGCACCGCACGAGACGCGTCGGCCAGGCGCCCGGCATCCTTCTCGGACGCGATGACCTCCGACACCATCTTGACGGCGTTGCCCCAGGGGTTGAGCTCCTCGTCCTCCTCGACCTCGGCGTGCACCTCGACCAGGCGGTTCTTCGGTCCGTCGATCGCGGTGTCCATGCGCACGGCGAAGTAGTGCTGGTGCGTGGGCGCCTGGACGTTGGGGCTCACCATGCGGCCGAACGGCGGCATCTTGCCGTCGTCGATTCCCGAGACCGACAGGATGCCGGTGAGCTTGATCTCCAACTCGATCGAGCCGTCCTGGTACAGCGACCAGTAGAAGCCGTAGTCGTAGTTGGCGACGGTGGCGAAGAACGAGATCACGAGGCGCCGCGAACGGCGGACGTCCGCCTCGCCGGTGCGCGTGTTGACGTGCTTCCACAGGATCGAGGAGTCCTCCTCGTGCAGGCACACGCCGTTCGTGATCGTCTGGGCCTCGCCGAGGCCGTCGAGCACGTGCGCGTCGAAGTAGTGGATCTCGCCGAGGCAGTCGCATCCGAGTTCGAGGGATGCCGTGAGCGGACCGGCTCCGTACTCGCCCCAGTCGAAGAAGTTCTTGCGGTAGGCCGTGGGATCGGAGTCGAGGTACGGGACGTACATCTCGTTGACCGCCGCGCGACGGAGGACCGGACGCTCGACGTCGCCGTCGCGGTAGGCGATGTCGTGCAGCACGAGACCCTCGCGATGCGTGAAGCCGATGCGGAACGACCAGTTCTGCCACGTGACCTTGTGGCCCTCGACGGTGAAGCCGGGACCCTCGGGCTGGGTGATCTCCAGCGGGGCGACGGTGCGGTCGGGTCCCCAGGTGCCCGAACGGTAGTTGCCGCCCTCGCTCGCCATCGGGATGACGCCGTGGTCCTCGATGCGGATGATGTCGAGCGTCTCGAGGTCGAGGATCGGCACGAGGCCGGCGACCGGACGCGCGTAGCCGTTGTCGTCCGCGCTCTCGCGGTACCAGACCGTGCCCCACGACAGACGGCGGTCCATGAGGTCCTCCGGCTCGAAGCCGGTGATCGACTCGGGGTCCACCCACACGTGCGTCGTGTCGGTGATGCCGCGCTTGGCGAGCGCCTCCTTCAGCAGCGGGTGCTCGCGGGCCGCGCGGGCGATCGCGCGCGCCTCGTCGCTCGAGACGCCGGGGCGCTTGGCATCCACGGGCGACCACGAGCCGAGCGAGGCCGGCCGGTCCGTGCCGGAGGTCCAGGCCGTGACCTCCCACGCGGCGTGGGCCGCGGGGTTCATGACCACCAGGCGCACCGGGCGCCCCTGCCCCGGGGCGAGGCTGCGGGCCAGGCCCTCCTCGACGGCGATGCCCCAGAAGCGCGGCTCCGACCCGATGCGCTCGTCCGCGCGCACGAGCGCGGTGACCTCGACGATCTCGGTGGGGGTGAGGGGGTCGCTCCAGTGCCGTTCGGCGGTCATCGGGTCTCCTTGGTGC
>NZ_VBUM01000027.1 GCF_005774735.1 Microbacterium sp. 5K110
CCCGGGGGCAGAGTGGAGCACGCCGCCGGAGAGGTCGGCGTAACTCTCTCGCGTGACGGCGTAGCGGTAGGCCATTCGCGTGCCTATGCCCGTCCGCGCTGGCGCGCGGCCTCGTAGAGAGCGATCGATGCCGCGTTGGCAGCGTTCAGCGAGCTGGCGGCGCCGCCGATGGGGATGCGTGCGACGACATCGCACGCATCGCGCCATCCCGCGCTGAGTCCGGCGTTCTCATTGCCGATCGCGAGCAGGACGGGGCCTGTCAGATCCACGTCGGCGATGTCGTCGGACCCGTTCTCGTCGGTTCCGACGATCGTGAGGGGGATGCCCGCAGCGCGTTGCTCCCGTACCCAGGTCACCAGTGGTTGATGAGATGGTTGTCGGATCACCGGCACCGCGAACAGCGACCCAGTGGAGGCGCGGACGGCTCTGGGGTCGTACGGATCTGCGCCGTGTCCGGTGACGATCAGGCCCGACCCGCCGAAGGCATCCAATGAACGGATGATCGTGCCGATGTTGCCGGGCAGGGAGGGGCGGTCGAATGCCATCCCGAGGAACGACGGCCCCATAGGTATGCGAGACAGCTGATCGTCCGGCACGGCGGCTACGGCGATCAGCTCGGGGGAGCCGTCGTCTTGGTCGCTCAACTGATGCAGCAGCTGAGCCGCGACGGCTACCCGCTCGCCTCCTGATCCTTCGATAACCTGTGCACCCCACCGCGACAGCGGCCGATCCGCGTCATAGAGGACTGCGCGGATCGGCCAGCCCCGCTCGAGTGCGAGGCTGATGGGGCGCACACCCTGCACGATGAACTCGCCGGCCCGCTGGCGCTTGTTGCGGTTGTGGAGCAGAGCTTCCCACTGTTGGAATCTTGCGTTCGGCCGGGAGACGCGCAGAGTTGGCTTACGCGCGTTCAACGGGAATCCAGACCTCGGCGGTTGCGGCGCGCTGCTCGCCTGGTCGGCGCTCAGTGACGATCGACGGCCCCGGACGCAGGCGCCACGGGTGTGACGGAAACCACTCGCTGACAATGTCCATCCAGGCCGACGCAAAAGGAGCGCCCGTGCGGAACACCGCCCATTTGCCGGCAGGAACCTCGATCACATCGAGGCGCTCAGGTGCGGGCGGAGCCGCATCGAGGGCGACACCGACCATGAACGTGAACCGACTGTTCACTGCGTAGTCGGCGTCGACCTCCGTACTCACCTGAAGCAGACCCGAGGGCTCCGAGCAGCCCAGTGCTCGGAGCCGCTCCACGTTCTCCGCAGACAGCGCCGTGATGTGTGCCTCGACATGAGGATTCCGGAATTCCGACACGACCGGGACGCACGCGGCGTAACCGATCAGGCGGAAGGCCGTCCGCTCGACGATACGGGCGTCTAACATGCTTCCCTTCAGCTTGGACTCTCGTGGTGCGAGACGATTTCCAGGGTGTTCGTCACGCCGGGTCCAGCGCCCGACAATTGGAGACCGATCAAGTCGGGTGAAGGCGCCCGGGACGCCTGATGGTGTGTGGTGTTGCGTGTCGTCGGACGTCGCCGGCCGTCACGAGCCGGCCCGCTCGGATCGGAGTCGCACGTTCGGACAAACCACTGCACCCCGGCAAGCAGAATTGGAATGAAGGGAGGCTTGTGTGATCAGTGAGCTCAACAGGCTCATCGAGGTCGTCGAAGCGGATCTGTCCGACGACCTCGACATCGGTGCGCTGGCTGCTTCCTTCGGCACCACGGAGTACCACTTGCGGCGGATGTTCGCATCGCTTGTCGGCATGCCGTTGTCCGAGTATGTGCGGCGTCGGCGGATGACGGTCGCCGCGGCCGACGTCATCGCGGGCGATCCGCTTCTCCAGGTTGCGGTTCGATTTGGTTATGGCTCGGCCGAGGCATTCGGACGTGCGTTCCGGGCGGTCCACGGTGCGGCGCCTATCGAGGTGCGGACGAACGGCGGCCCGCTTCGGTCACAGCCGCAACTCACGCTGCGACTGACTGTCCACGGCGCCACGTCGATGGACACGCGTATCGTGGATCGACCCGCGTTCCGGCTCGTCGGCCATGCTGCACGCGTTCCGCTCATCCACCGGAGCGCGAATCCTCACATCCAAGCGCACGTCGCTTCTCTGCCGGCGCACGAGCACGCGCGACTGACGGCGCTCGGCAACACGGATCCTCACGGACTGCTTCAGATAAGCGCAGATGTCGATTCCGACTACACCGAGGGAAGCACACTGACCTATCTGCACGGCGTTGCCCGGGACGCCGCGACGACCACGCCGGAAGGACTCGACGTGATCGAGGTTCCTGCCGGCACGTGGGCTGTGTTCCGGGCATCTGGACCATATCCCGCGGCTCTGCAGGAGACGTATGCGGCATCGGCATCCGAGTGGTTTCCGTCGAACCCGTGGCTGCTGCGACCAGGCCCCTCGATCGTCGCGATCCTCGATCGCGCTGAAGACTTCCGTTCCGCGACGACGGAGTTGTGGCTGCCGATCGTCCGCCAGCGTGATGACGTGTAACCGCGACACGACCATGACCTCGCTACCCGAGGGGCGCGACTTCATGCCATCCCGATCTCGCGGACGAATGTCTACACGGTGTCCATCTGGGCGATTCGCTCGTCTTCGGCTGATCGCTCGTGTATTTCGGGATTACGCGGACGCGGTACTGTGCGGAAGCAACGACTCTCGAAGGACGACGATGAGCATTGCATTCCTGCTGACCACCCTCGTGGTGGTCGCCACCCCCGGCACCGGCGCCGTCTACTCGATCGCCGCTGGGCTCTCCCGCGGCGCAAAGGCTGGCATTATTGCGGCGTTCGGCTGCACCCTCGGGGTCATCCCTCACATGGTGGCCGCGATCACCGGACTGGCCGCGATCCTGAATGCCTCCGCGATCGCGTTCCAGACGATCAAGTGGCTCGGTGTCGCCTATCTGCTTTACCTCGCCTGGCAGACATTCCGCGACAAGACGATGATCGACGGCGACGCGAACCCCGCCCCGGTTTCGTTCTGGCGGGTCATCCGTACCGCCGTGCTCATCAACCTGCTTAATCCGAAGCTGACCATCTTTTTCTTCGCGTTCCTCCCTCAGTTCGTTCCCGCGGGCGAGGCGAAAGGCACGTGGCACATGATCTGGCTCAGCCTTGTGTTTATGGCGTTGACGTTCGTCGTGTTTGCGCTGTATGGGGTGTTCGCCGCGGGGATGCGCAACCAGGTCATCACGCGCCCGAAGGTCATGGCGTGGCTGCGTCGCACCTTCGCGGGCACGTATGGGCTGCTCGCCGGCCGTCTCGCCCTCGAAACCCGCTGATGCAGCTCAGTTCATGACTCGGCGCTGCGCGCTCATTTCCCTCAGCTCGCCGTCGCGACACTCACCCTCGATGGCGTGACCGACACGGCGGACGTCTCGGCGACCGCGGCACCATTCCGCGAGCGGGCCTCCATGCGCCTCTCCGAACGACCGGAGAGCGAGTTCCCCGAGATCGTCGCCTGGCGGCGCGCATTCAGTCAGATGGGACTCAAACCCACCCAGTACCGGTGCGCGTCGGAAGCGCTGCCACGCTGATTCAAGAGCGACGGGGAATTGCCCTCGATCCACCCGCTCGTCGACCTGTGCAACGCCGTCTCACTCGCTTACGCGATTCCCATCGCCGTGTTCGACCTCGTCCACGAGGCGCCCCTGCCCGGTGGCAGCGGCACCTGGGCGGAGAAGGTTCTCGTGACCAGTGCCCACGTCGCGCGCGTGCCCGACGGCTTGGCGCCGGCGGCCGCTCACGCGGAGTCAAGTACGTGATCGAGCTCTGACAGCGCCGGACGTGAACGCCGGGGTCCTCGCTGCGCCCACGAGTTGTTATCGATAGTTCAGGGCGCTCGTGCCCGTCATTGTGGCGCTCGTGGTGTCGGCCATTTGCTTCACGATCATCGTCGCGGGCTCCGGATATGAATCCGGCCACGATGAGTGGAATTGGCACGGGCCACGGCAGACTGCCTACGCGCGTTGTTCCATGCACTCGTGGTCGTCAACAACATCGGTGCGCTGAGCATCTGCTCCCGTTCGGAGGGGGTGAGGGGAGGATCGCCGATCGGTAGCCGACCTTGCATTCCAGTAACAGACGCTCTCGGTGCGGTCTGGGTTGCTTGGGCCAGCCGGAATCTTGCCGCGCTGCGCCAGCGAGTCGTTACGCTCGGCAACGCTCACTAACTGGTGCCGAGGTCCTTTCCGAGCTTGGCGTACAGCTCTATCACCGACCGGGGTGGATCTCGTATCGGGTTCGCTACCCGCGGCGGGCTTGCTCAGGGGGCGAGCCGAGGATGACGACTCCGAGCGGCTCGGTGACATCGACTTCATCCCGGTAGCGCAGAAGCGCGTCGATGAACTCCTGCTGCGCGGGGGACGGAACGTAGGTAGACCGAGTGATGAGGAGTGCGCGGCGGTCGGCCCATTCCTCTGCCACCGGATGTATGGCAGCAGGCAGTGTGGGAGAGCGGCTGACGGTCCCATACGGGACGATCGCCGCGCCAGCCCCAGTGCTGGCGACGGCGTACACCGCGTTGAGGGTTGGCAACCGCACGCGGTACGCCGGTGACACACCGAGGATGCGCGCCTGCTCGTCGATGAGTGTCTGAAGCGGGTTTGCCGCTGGCAACCCGATCAGCGGCCCCCGCATCACCTCCTCGAAGGAAGGAGCCACGTCGTCTCCGCGGAACACCGAGCCACGAACGACGACAAGGGGATCCGCCCATAACTCACGAGCGATCAAACCGTCGCCCGTCGGTGGGAGGGAAACGATCCCGAGGTCAGCACCCCCCTCGCGGACCCGAGACGCGACCTCGACGCTGCTTGTCTCGACCACCGCGATCCGCATCGTAGGGAATCGTGCGAGAGTCGCGGCCAGGAACTCGGTCAAGGTATCGACGGCTGATGTGTTGCTGGCGAGCCGGATCTCGTGGGCAGAGTCCCCGCGCAGCCCGTCCATCGCCTGCCGCAGTTCATCAGCACGTTCGAGAAGGGCACGGGCATGTATCGCCAGGGTCGTGCCGGCCGTGGTCGGCACGATCCCACCTCGTCGACGCGACAACAGCTCGACTCGCTCTTGCCGTTCCAGTAGAGCGATCCGGCTGCTGGCCGACGACAGCGAGACCCCCACGGCGCGGGCGCCCGCCGTGATCGAGCCGGCGTCGATGATCGCGACGAACAGCTCCAGATCCCGCAAGTTGGGCGCCACGAACTAGCTTTCGGATTTCGCGTACATCCCTTCCGATTCTATCAACCTGCGTCCAGCGCACTTTTGGAAGCCTTGAAGGCCTCCGGGACATCTTGTGACCCGGGCGAGGAGGAGGCCAACGTGCTGATAGAAATCGCGCCGCTTCTGCGAGGAGCGGCGGTCGTCGGCGCAGGCTTCCTTGCAGGAGGTCTGAACGTCGTCGTAGGCGCGGGGACACTGGCGTCCTTCCCCATCCTCGTTCTGCTGGGGTTTCCGCCGTTGACGGCGACGATGGCGAACACGGTCGGCATCGTGCCCGGCAGCCTGTCGGGGGTATTCGTCTACCGACGCGAGCTGCGCGCACACTACCGCGTTACTCGCCTACTGCTTCCCTCATCCAGCGCCGGCGGCGTCACCGGCGCGCTCCTCCTCCTGCACTTGTCCGCCGACATCTTCGCTGCCGTCATCCCTTGGCTGATTGGTATCGGTACGCTTCTGGTACTCAGCGGACCCGCCATCAAGAACCGCATCGGCCGCGTGGCGGCAACCGACGACGTCGACGCGACGCCATTCCCTCGCCGAGGTTCGAAAGTCGCCTCCGTGGTCGGCGCGTTCCTGCTCGGAGTTTATGGTGGCTACTTCAGTGCAGCGCAGGGGATCCTCCTCGTCGCCCTGCTCGGGATCACGACGACGTTGCTGATGCAAGAACTCAACGCCGTGAAGAACGCCAGCGTCGCCGCGGTCAACATCATCGCCGCCACGGTCTTCATCTTCGTCTCACCAGAACTGATCTCGTGGCCCATCGTCGCCCTCGTTGCTCTCGGCTCGATCCTGGGAGGATTGGTCGGCGGCAGGTTCGCAAGACGACTCCCCGCAGGCCTGTTCCGCGGGTTCGTCGTCATCGTCGGCATCACCACCGTCACGGCAACGGTCTTAAGCCATTGACCACCCTCGGTCGGCAGGAACGGTCGAGCCAGATGTCAGCGCCGGAATCACCCCGGCACGCGACGATCGATCTGCCCGTCCGGGCCCCGGGCGTAGGCCGAACTCGTTGACGTGGAACCGGTTCACGGAGTTGCTCGCTCAGTGCAGCCGCTGGCGGCCGCCGCCCGCGAGGTCGGCGCGATGCGGACGGCCGCGTACCCCCGGCGCGATGGCACCGCGGTGCGGCGCAAGGATAGCGCGGTGAAGGTCGTGCCACAGCCCTGGCCCGCTTTCGCTTCTCCCCATCTCCTCGAGGCTTCTTTTCGAAGAGGAGCGCGTTCTGATCGCGATCTCGCGAGCCGAGGTGCGCGGCCAACGGAGATCGCCGCGCTGCATGACCGATCTCCGTCCACAACCAGCCGGGAGTTGCGTCGCAGCGCGCACGGTCGCACGAGAGGCGCGTGACTCCTCCGTCCGTCGCCTCTGCAGCAGTCAGCGGATCGCATCGAGCGCTGCGATGATGTCCCGCGGTTCCGCACGTCTGGTGTGGTCGCTGTCCACGAACGACCACGATATAGACCCGCTCTGCCTGATCACATAGGTCGCGGGGATCACAAGCGTTCGACCATCGCCACCGTTTCGACGGATGAGATCGTGACCTCGTCGCTCGTAGAGCGCAGCCAGCTCCGTAGGAATGACGAAGGACAGGCCGTAGCTTTGGGAGACAGTGGCCCCCACGTCGCTCAGAACGTCAAAGTGAGGCTGTGTTTCTCAGCGGTCGACAATGACTCGTCAGGCACCTGCGGCGAGATCGCAACGAGCCGCGCGTTGCGCGCCTTGAACTCCATGATGTTCGCTTGAAGCGCCCGCAGCTCGAGATTGCAATACGGGCACCAGCTGCCTCGGTAAAAGCTCAGCACCACGGGGCCATCCTCAAGCAGATCACTCAAGGTCACCGTTTCGCCAGTGGCGCTGGGGAGAGAAAACACCGGCGCCACATCTCCGACGGCCTTCGCGCGGTCTGCCGTACCGGCGTCGAAGAGCTCCGCAGCCGCACGATCCGTCGTCTCGTTCTCCTCGGAGGACCGGTTGGACCGCGCGTCCTCGTAGACACGCAGAAGCTCTTCCCGCAGGTTCATCTCGCTCCCATTCTGCGGCCGTTGACATACACGCTCAGCTGTCCACGCCCTCGGCTTCTGATGTACGGGGTTGCCGTCGTCGGCGCTCGTGCGCACGTGGCACTCACGACGTGTGCCGCGAGAGCGATCAGTCGATGTCGCAACGAATCGGTTGAACGGATTCGTCCATTTCAGGTTACATCGGCGCTGCGATGGCTGGCGCGCTGGCCACACGCGCGCGACCACCTGCAGGTTGTCTACGCGCGGGCAGCCTGGGGAACTTCCCTGGCCAGCATGACGGCGACCGCGGCAAGAAGGCTGCCGGTGATGCGGCGCTGCCACTTGAGCCAGGACGGGCGGGTTCCGATGAATCCTGCGATCGTCCCGGCGGCCAGCACGATTGCTGCGTTGACGATCACGCTGACAGTGATCTGGACTGTGCCGAGCGTGAACCCCTGCGCAATCGGGTTGCCGTGCGATGTGTCGATGAACTGCGGGATGATCGCCAGGTACATCACCGCCGCCTTCGGATTCAGCAGGTTGGTAAACAGCCCCATCCGGAAGAGCTTCCCGTGCGTATCGCGGGTGAGCGGTCCGGGTTCGAACAGTCCTGTCCCTCCTGGGCGGAACGTCTTGAACGCGAGCCAGGCGAGGTACAGCACTCCTGCGGCCTTCAGACCGATGTAGAGCCACGGAACCACAACGAACACGACACTGAGCCCCAGGTTCGCCATCGTCATGTAGGTGAGGAATCCCACGCCCGTCCCCGCCAGCGAGACCAGACCTGCGATTCGCCCCTGAGCGATACTGCGCGACACGAGATAGATCATGTTCGGCCCAGGCGTGAGCACCATCACCAACGCCGCCAACCCCATCCCGCCGACCGCGGCCCACGGGAGTCCAGTACCCAGCACCGTCATAGTCAGTTCCTTCCAACGATTCACGTTCCAGTGTGATGTAATGCCCTTATGCATCTCAACCCTTACGGCGAGTACGCGGTCCTGCTCGCCGCGTCACTGGCAAACGACTGGCCCGAAGATCGAGCGGGCATTGTCGACCGTGCGGAGTCTTATGGGATGCAGACGCCGTTCGCGAATCCGCAAGCGGACGACTACACCGGTGTCCGCAGGGTAATCGACCGATGGCTCGAAGTCGTTGATGAACCTTTGCCGCAACGACGCGCCGACCTCCTCAACCAACACCTCGCAGAGGCGGCCGCCTACCCGCGCCTAACCGACCACCATGATGAAGGCTGGCACCTCCACTATCGAGACCAAGACCAAGCCCTGCCGCATGTGCTGGAGGCCGTCATCAGCGTCGGCACCGCACTCCACCTGACAACGCGGGGAATGCACCGCCTTCACCGATGCGACGCCGGCAAAGTCCCGGGTGACCCGTGCCACAACGTCGTGGTAGACGTCACGCGCAACGGCCGCCAGCGGTACTGCAGCGTCCGCTGCGCCAACCGCGCTGCAGTACGTCGGCACCGCGCGCGACACGCGTGAACATGGAGACCTGACTACGCCCGGCCACCCACATCGCAATGAGCCTCATCGCCAGCAGCACCGGATCCCACACGCCGGTAGCGGCATCGTCGCCTCCCGCTGGCCCGCTCAGAAACGGAACTACGCCTCTCGACCTCCTCGAGGAAGGCGCCGACGCCGGGGAAAGTACGGCACCAACGTCGCATGCCGTGGCTCCACGAGCGGGGCGGCAACGCGGCTGACTCGCCCTCACCGGAGTCGGTCGACGCCCAGGTTCCAGATGGTCACGTTCGGTTCCGCGCCGTCGTGGCGAGCGGCGTACTCATGGAGCGCGTCCGTGCGCACGTGCTCCGGGTCCTCGCCGTCCGCGAGTCGGCGGATGAGCGGAGCCATCCATTCCCATCCCTGATCGACGAGCCGACTGGACCACCGCGACAGGAACCCGTCCGCCGTCCAGACTCCCGCGTGATCGTCGGGACCGTACCTCTCGCCGGTCGCGACGAGGCGCTCCTCGAACGCGACCCAGACGAACACGGAGCGGTAGGGCTGCGGCGTCCACCCAGCGAGCTCGGTGAACCGAACCGGGGACGTCATGCTTCCGTGATGCGCACAGGCGAGCGACTGGTCAGAGTCGGTCGTGGTTCGCCGGACTGTTCTGCACGAGCCACCTCCCCGTGAACGGGTAGACGAGGTCGACCGGATCCACCGTAGAAGCTCCGCACGCCGAGGTTCCAAAGAAGGTTGTGCAGGTTCGTGTTATCGCTGTACCCGAGGAACGGCTTCGGGTTCGCCGCGATCACGGCGGCATCGAAGTGCGGAATGACAGTGATCTGGTCATCACCACCGATGGCGGCCAGCACCGCGCGAATGCTCCGATCCGCGAACACCGCGTTCACGTCTGCCGCACGGGCTTCCGCGCTCGCGCCGAGTTGCCGCGTCGTGGGGTACTCGACCGGGATGAACCCGGTCGCCTCCTTCAGACGCCGCATCGCTTGCTCGTGGAGAACGGGCGAAATCGCTGGGGCGGCGAATGCCGGCGAGATCACGGCGACACGATCACCCGGACGGACTTTGGGAACGGCTTCAACGAAGCTGCGACCATCCACCGATTAGACCAGACTCCCGCACCGCGGCCCCGTTCGTCGGAGAATACGCCCACTTCGAGCGTATCTACACGCGGCCCCTTGGCTGGCGCGCCAGCGGCGGCGGGCGGCGGGCAGCGGCGGCGGCGGCGATTACGTCCCCACGACACTGCAATTCGCAACTCGCTCGAAAGACCTCGTGGAATTGGCATCTCGTATCGAGAACCTTCAACTGCCGGTCGTGTCGGCCCTCAGGCCTCTCCCGGCCTTGAACTGACCACGATTACCTTGGGTTCGACTGGTGCTCCGTGGGAACCCTTCACATACGACGCGATCCAGATCAGTCGGGTGCGCACGTGGCCGTCGTCGTCGAGCCCGAGTGAGGGGTAGGGCTGTCGCCGCCAGTGGCCGCGAACCGACCAGGCCGCACGATCGGGCGGCTCGCCGTCGCTCCCCTCTCGATAGACGGATACGTGATCGCTGCCCGCTTGCACGCGCACGATCGTCAGCTCGCCCTGCGGCTCGCCGCTGGGCACGACGACGCCTGTGACGCGTTCCGACTCAGTTATGCCGCCCTGGGCCATTAACGCCCACACCGCGGCAAGCAGTTTCTGTTCCGGTCGGGTGTCATCCCAGACCGGGACGAATGGCACGCGGCCGGACAGCTGCGGCCCGACCTGTTTGACATTGACCGCGCCGGATCCCGCAACGCCAGCAACGTATGTGCGTATGCGCCACATCGAGCCGCCCTGCCGGTACCAGACCGCGCGGACATGGCGGTCGCTGTCGCCCGCCCGCTGCATCACGATCGGGCGCGCGAAGAACCAGATCGCGTTGATATGCACGGGCAGCGGATCGAGAACGTCCGCGTCGACGAGGCTGTCGACAGCCAGACGCAGAAGCTCTTCGTGAAGGAGGAACGCTTCTTCGGGACGATCCGACCCCTCGCCGACCGCCGCGACGACGGACGGCACTTTGTTGGCGGTGAAGAGCTGTGCGCGAGGGTTGATGCGGGGCGGTTCACCGGCGCTAGGGGGTGGCACCCGCACGAGCGAGTCCGCAGCCAATCGTTCACCAGGATGCCCGATCGTCTTCAGCGACCTTCCTAGCCAGACGTGTTGATGGGCGAGGTCGAAGGCGATGTAGAGATTGGGTGGCGTCCACCCGCGAGCGACATAGTCGCGGTCAACGTCCCGCAACGGCGCCAACAGCCTCCGTGCATCCGAAGCGTTGAGCACAGTGGGTGGCAGCGGCCCGCCCGACAGGGTGCAGAACCCGTACCGCGCGACGGCGTCACGGTTGTGGAATGCGACGATGACTTCGTTACCCTCGGGCAGCCGAGCGGCAACGGTCAAGCCCGCCGCGATGGTGGGGATGACGCGACGGATTGCGTCGTCATGCTGCTCCCGAATGCCTTGAGCAAACCTCGACCGGCGGCGCGCTGGCTCCACACCCCGCCGCCGCTCCGGCACAGCCCCGCCACCATTCAAATGCACTCGCACCTTGCGAGCGAGCGACTCACTCAGCTGCGCCTCAGGGCGCACTTCCGCCTCACCCAGGCTCCGCAGCGCGTCGAGCACGGTGCGCACGTCAACGCCGAGCTCATTTGCAACCTCGAACACTCGGCGTCGGTACACGAAGTCCATGATGACTTGCCGAGCGTCACCGCCGAACCGCGAAGGCCGCCGACATAAAGCGAGGACAGCCGAGTGCCGATCAGATGCACGCCCCACCTGAACAGCGGCGGCCGCGCCGGCGGCCCTCGAGGTAGCTCCTACCCGCCCACTGTCTATGCCGGTGCGTCTCCTTCGATCTATGCCGGTGCGTCTCCTTCGATGGTGTCGAGACGCAGGGAGGCGACCTCGTCGATGCGGTTCCCTGACGAGTAAGCATTGCCGCTGAGATCCAGGACCCATACGGCGGTGTCCCGATGGGTGGCGTAGTCGCCGGCGTCCTCGTCGAGGATCTCGACGCTCTCGAGCTTCACGAGGCACGTTGCCTGGGCGGTGTAGTTGATCCATAGATCGCGCGACTTTCGCTCGATCTGCACCCCTTCCACGTTCACATCCAGTAACAAGACTTCAAGCACATCAGCAACGTCGAACTCGGTCTTCGCTGCCAGCGAGTGAGTGAAGTCCTTGGGTGTTCCGCCTGCCAGCACCGCATCCTGTACCGCGTCGTGAAGCTGTCGCTCCTGCTCGTAGTCCAATGAGCCCTCGTCATCGAGGAACTGCCCGGGAACCTTGAAATCGGAGATGCTTTCAAGGATCTTCACCTCCCACTCCACATCGAGTTTCTCGATCTCGGCCAAGAGTTCGCGCCGTCGCGCTGGTCCGAACGCACGCTTGTCAGCCGACAGAAGAAACGCGTGCGGATCTTCGGGTTCGCACGTGAGAAGCAGATCGACAAAGACGTACCAGTGCAGCGCGTCACGGTATCCGTTGCCCTCCCTGTCGAACGGTGCCGACCGTGAGATCGCCCGCAACGCGACCTCACGATGCTCTACCTCCGGGTAGCCGACGATCTCTGCACCCATCTGTTCGAGGCGCGCCCGCAGAAGACTCTCGTACTCGGCGGCGAAGGACTCTGAAGCGTTGATGGCTTCCTGGACGAGTTCCCGTGACCTCGGCGGCCATGTCTTGAGAGCCTTCTTCGCCTCGCGTTCACGCAATGCTGCACTGTCGCGGTACCGTGCCACGGCTTCATCGACCGCAAGCTCGGGCACATAAAGATCGAGCGCTTCGGAAGCGACCGCATCCGCGACGGCGTCCCACTGCCGCCCGCGCAGAAGCGGATTGCCGACGATCACGTTGGCGTCAAGCAGCAAGAACACAGCTCGACGGTACCCGGTGGAGTGTCAAGGTGAACGTGGGGCCGCTCCGATGAAGCAGAGCTCGTGATTCGTTACAGGTTCAGCCCGTGAGCACGCGCCAGCAGATCGGCGACATCGTTCAGCCCCTGATGGCGGAGGTAGGGGATGAAGTGGGTCATGGGTGGCTGATTCGAGCGGTACGGGTTCGGGTCTGCACCGTCATACAGCCCACCCCCAGGCAGCGAGGAGAGACCTCCGCCAGGAAGCGTAGACAAGCCGCCCCCGGGAAGCGTCGACAGACCACCGCCAGGAAGCGTCGACATACCGCCACCAGGGAGCGTGGATAAACCGCCACCAGGAAGGGTCGACAGGCCACCACCTGGGAGTGTCGACAGACCACCGCCGGGAAGCGTAGAGGCCCCGTCACCCGGCAGGGTGGACAAGCCGCCACCAGGAAGCGTCGACAGGCCACCGCCAGGAAGCGTCGACCGGTTGCGTGGCCAGGTGTTTCGTTCAGTCATCCGATCAGCGTGCCCCATCTCCCGCACCAACTCCAGCGGCCCGCGCGACGCACAGCTCGGCGTCCTGTCAGGGCGACGATAGAGTCGGCGGTGAGCAGCGCGTTCCATGGACACCGCTGTCGCGACGGAGGTCGGTCGATGACGGACGCGGTGCAAGCGGACACACGGGTGGACCCCCGTCAGCTTCTTGGCGCGTGGGCGAACAGTTCCGACGAATGGGTGCGGTACATCGTGCGCGTCGTACTCACCGGAGCTGGCCCTCTCAACTCCGACGAAGAGGACCACGCGTACACGCTGTTCCGGCAAGAGAAGGCGCTGGACGCCCGGGAACTGTCGACCGAGGATCAGCTCGCGATGATCGACGGGGAGGACGAGGCGCTCGAACCTTTGACCGTGACCTCACTGTCAGAGGTTGCGGGGGTGAACGCTCTGATCGGTGGTGGGGTCATCGAACCGCATCAGGGCCTCACCATTCTGTTCGGTGAGAACGGCACCGGCAAGACCGGGTACTCGAGAATCTTCAAAGCGCTTGCTGCCAGCCGCACCGCGGACGTCATCCTCGGGGATATCGAGGCGACGGCGCCGCAATCCCCGTCCGCGACGATCGGCTACCAACTCGGAGCGGAAGCGAAGACGTACGCCTGGACAGGGCAACGGGGGGTTGCCCCGTTCACGCGCATCTCGATCTTCGACAGCCCATCGGTGAGCTTCCATGTCGACGAAGACCTCGAGTATGTGTACGTCCCCGCCGCGCTTGCCTTGTTCAACCACGTCATCGCCGGAATCAAGGCCGTCCAGGCCCGCATTGATGCGGCAATCAGCGACCTGCGATCCGGCCCCACAGGACTGCTGGGCCGATTCCCGCGAGCGGCGTCGGTGTACCCGCTGATCGAGACGCTCGGCGCCGCGACAGACCTGGACCAGCTCAGGGCGATGGCCGACCACCACACCGACGCTGATACCCGCATCGGGACACTGCGCCGCACCGTGGCCGCGCTGGAGGCCGACACGATCAGCGCCGAGATCACCCTGCAACAACGCGCCGAGCGTGTCCTAGCCGAGGCGAGCACGGCCGCACAGATTCTCGGTCGGTTCAGCCCCGCCACGTACAGCAGCGAGCTCACCGCCCTGGCGTACCTGCAGGAGGAGTATCGAGCCTTCCGCGCGGCGCTGTTCGAAGCGGCGGACCTGCCCGCCGCCCCCGACGACACCTGGACCCGGTTCATCCAGGCCGGTGAGGAGTACGAAGCACACCTGAGCGCACACGACGCGCACGACGCAGACCGGTGCCTCTACTGCCGCCAACCGCTCAGTGACCCGGCACGGGCGCTGATCGGAAAGTATTCCGAGTTCCTCGAGGAAAAGATCGCCGGCGACATCGAAGCCGCCAAGGGGCGGCTCAGCGCCCTGACCTCACCCGTGTTCGGCATCCGGACCAGCGATGTCGACGCCTACGCGCGCGACCACGCCACGAGCAACCCGCAGCCCGTGTTCTTGCCACTGCTGGAACGCACGCTCAGCACTGCCACCGCGCTCCTTGACCACCTCCGCGACAACACCCCCGTCACAGCCGACCTCCTGGCTCACGTGGCCGCCGACGCAGATGGCCTCACCGAAGCACTCGAGACCACCAGCGGCGCCCTGGTGGAACTGCGAGGACAAGCCGCGCGGCGCGCGGAAACACTCGCTGAGAAGAAGAAGGAACTGGTCGAACTCGAAGCTGCCGCCGAACTCGCCCGGTCCTGGGCGATCATCGAACAACAGGTGCGCGACGCGAAACAAGCCGACCGCCTCGCACTGCTCGCCAAGCCCATGCCTGCGCTACTACGCGCGGTCACTGGCCTTGCCAAAACCGCGAGCGACCAGATGATCAACGAAAGCTTCGACGCGCTGTTCGCCGAAGAACGCACCGCGCTCCGTGCACCCGAACTTCAAGTCGAGTTCGTGGGCCGTCAGGGACGAGCGCACCGCCGCAAGGTCCTCACCGGCAAGCACAAGCCGTCGAAGGTCCTCTCCGAGGGCGAGCAGAAGGTTCTCGCGATGGCGGACTTTCTCGCCGAAGCACGCCTCGCCGGCATCACCGCACCGGTGATCTTCGACGACCCGGTCTCCAGTCTCGATCATCGCCGCATCAACGAGGTCGCGCAGCGTGTCGCGGCACTCGCCGACACGACCCAGGTGATCGTGTTCACCCACGACATCTTCTTCGCCACCACACTGCTGAACCTGATGGCAGCGTCCAAACGATGCTCGTACTTCCACATCACCGACGAGGACGGCAAGGGGCAGGTCACCCGAGCTACCGGGCCCCGCTGGGACAGCATCAGCAATCTGAAGAAGAACATCAACGAGACCATCCAGGCCGCCAAGTCCCAGCAGGGTGATGCGCGCGCCGCGCTCGTACGCACCGGCTACGACTGGATCCGGGCCTGGTGCGAGGTGTTCACCGAAACTGAGCTGCTGCAGGGGGTGACGCAGCGTTACCAGCCCAACGTGCGGATGACCGCGCTACCGAACATCAAGACGGCCGCCCTGCCTGCCGCTATCGAGACTGTGAACCGCGTGTTCGAAGAAGCCTGCCGCTACATCGACGGACACTCCCAGCCGCTCCCCACCCTGAACGTCAGCCCCACTCTGGCCGGCCTCGAGGCGCACTGGGCAGAGTTGAGCGAGGCCAGAGCCGCGTACCTCAGCGCCGGCGCGTGATTGGCCGTCGTTCGGGTGGGAGGAGACCCCGGCCTCGACAAGAACGCTACGTACCCCGGGCTGCCGACCCCGACCACATACCGCCGAGGGCATCTGGCGGATGAGGGTGCCCAGGCGCACGCATCCTCGCCCTCCTCGAGCCCCCGTCCGCCCGCCAAAGCGGCACCGTGTCGTCGGTATAGGAGATACTGGCGACACCTGAGGCCGGCAGGGGGGACCCGTTGACAGCAACACCACAGCAGTTGGCTGAAGCCGTCGACACCAACCCGACTCTTCGTCTTCTCGGCGCATACAGTCGCGACTGGGTCCTGCCGCTGTTCGCCACCCACCTGGGGACCATCGATGGTTCCGTCTCCGCGGAGTGGTTCCATGAGCGGGTCGCTGAGACCATCGACGCCTTGCCGAGCATGACGGGAGATCGTACTCCCGCCGAGCACTGTAAAAAGTGGGTCGAGGACCGGTGGCTGGAAACGGAGATGGACGCTGGCCGCCTGCGATACCGGCTCTCCGCCTACTCGCTGCGAGCCCTGCAGTTCGTCCGTGAGATCGTCGACGGTGAAACCACTGTCACCACGGCTCGGTTAGAGAGCATCGCGCATGCCGTCCACACGCTCGCGGATATGACCAACCCCGACCGGCGCGTGCAGGTTCGTCGGATCGATCGGGAGATCTCCCGGCTCAAGAAGCAGCGGGACGACATCAAGTCTGGTCGGACCCGGCTGTCTACCGTGGAGGAGCAGCAACAGCAGCTGCGTGAGATCTTGGCGATGACCCGCACGCTGCCTGCGGACTTCCGGCAACTGCGCACCCTTGTCGAGGACCGTCACCAGCGAGTCGCCCGACGAGCGATGGCCGACGGTCCTACCAAAGCAGAGCTCGTCGAGGACTACCTCCACGAGCACGACCTCCTCGGCGACACCCCCGAGGGCCGCTCCTACCAAGGGTTTTCGAGGCTGTTGACGTCCAAGCAGGCCCAATCCATCCCGGACGACATCGATCAGATCCTCTCCCAGGAGTTCGCCCGCGAGCACATGACTGTGACCGAGCGGGCGCAGCTCGAGACGATGTTCTCGACCCTGCTCGCCGCGCAACTTCGCGTACAGCAGAGCTACGTCAAATGGACCTCGTCACTGCGGCGCTTCCTCACCAGGAGCACACACGAGAAGCACCGGCGCCTCCTCGCCCTCGCTGACCGGGCGCTCAGCGCCGGCGCCGAATGGGTCGAACGGCACCCCGGCCCCGCGGTGATCGACAGCGACGTGCTCGGCATCGGAACGATCGACACCACCGACATCTCCCAGACCCAGTTTTGGATCGACCGGGGACCTCAAGAGGTTCAGGTCCGCGCGATCTCGCCGCACGCAGACCTCCCGACTGCGGATCGTGAGGCGTTGCGGCTGGCGGCTGGGACGAGCCCGAGAGTCGTCGCCCGGACCGTGAACCGGCTGATCCGTGAGCGCGGTGCGGTGACCGGCAGCGAAGTCTTCGACGCGACGCCGCCAGACTTCCGACGGCTGGGAGCACTCGTCTCCCTCCTTGATCTAGCCATCACCTACGGCCAGGTATCAGACCACATCAGAGATCGCGTCGCACTCCAGCCCGCGCAGGAACGTGCACTCCACGTCGCGCTCCCCCATCTACGCTTCGACACACCCATCATGATCGGTGAGCACGAATGAGCGACGGACACGGCACCACCGATACAGGAGAGCTAGCGCCTGACGCCCCCGAGGATTTCCCTGACGGTGCCCGCCGCGCGCTCGTCGTGCTTCTCACGAACCGGTTCATCACCCGGACGAGGAATCGCGCCGTGTGGGACATCCTGCGTGGGTATGAAGAAGAGATCCGCGGCCGCCTCGCAGATCTCTACCTGACACTGGAGATCGACCACGACCACGGCGTCGCATTCAAACGGCAGATCATGGAGGAGGACACTCCCCGCATCCTCCGCAAAGATCGCCCGCTCAGTCGCGACGCCTCGTTCCTGCTCATCTTTCTCTGCCAGGAGTGCGCCCACGCCGACCCCCAGGACGAGCTCGTCGTGGTCACCCGGGCTCAGATCGACGAGTTCCTTAGCGCCTACCGCCAGGATGACGACGGCGACCAGGCGAAGTTCGATCGTCGCGTCACCGCCGCCATCCGGCAGCTGCAGGATCTGCGGCTGCTCAACCAGGACCCTGACGCCGACTACCTCTACACGATCTCGCCAGTCGTGGTACCTCTTGTCGGTGTCGATGAACTGACGCGGCTGGAAGCGGCATACCGGCTCGGGGCAGGCGCCACCGCAAATGACGGGAATGGCACCGAAAACTCAGCCCAGCTCCTTGACGAGGAGTCCTGATGCTAATCAATGGGCAGTTCCGCATCGAGAAGGTCCAGGTCCTGAACTGGGGCGGATACTCCGACCTACAGGTCATGCATGTCGAACGTGCCGGCACCGCGATCCTCGGACCGTCCGGACGCGGCAAGTCCACCCTGCTCGATGCGATGGCCTCGGTCATCCTTCCCAACCCGCAAGAGTTCAACCAGGCCGCACGCGACGACAAAGGCCAGAAGCGCGAGCGCACCGTATACACGTACGCGCGTGGGCTCACTGACCGGCGGCGTGACGAGAACCGACGCTCCGGCACAACCACCTACGTGCGTCCACCCGGCACAAACGGGTTCGCCAGCGGCGCTGCGATCACGTGGGCTCATGACGATGGCCGACGGGTCACGGTGTTTCGACTCGCATGGGTTGCCAGCGACACCACCGGCGCCGACGCGATCAACGCGAATACGATCTACGGGTTCGTCTCCGGCGACTTCGACCTGGACCGCCTGAACGGGCTCACCGGTGTCCGCTCCGGCTCATCGCCCCTGACCAAGACGACGCTCAGCGGCCTGATCGACACCAGCCGCGGTGATCTCGTCGATTCCTCACAGAGCAAGATCCACGCGAAGATGCGCTCCGTGATGGAGATGGGCAAGTCCGACGAATCCCAGCGCCTTGCCATGCACCTGCTGCGCCGCGCCCAGGCCTCCAAAGGCATTTTCAACATCAACGCGCTGTTCAAGGAGTTTGTGCTCACCGAGCCGCTCGCGCTCGACCGGTGGGGAACCGCGCTCGAGGCGTACCGAGAGGCGTCACGTCTGTATGACGAGTACGAAGCCACCCGACGCCAGCTGGAGACCCTCACCCGCCTCCCTCAGCTCGCCGAGAAGTACCAGCACGCGGGCAAAGACCACACACGCAAGACTTCACTCCTCTTGGAGCGGGCCGAAGGGACCCCCGCGCGCCTACGGATCTGGCACGCCCACAAGCTCCTCGACTGGTTGCGCGCACGGATCGATGACAATCGCCTGACGACGGCAGAGACCAACGAAGATCTGCAGGCAGCGAACACGCGAAGGACACACGCGAAGACAACGTTCGACAACCTCCTGCTCAGCCTCACCTCGGCCGGCGGAGACAAAGCACCCCTCCTCAAGGTCCAACTCGACACCGCCCAGCACAACCTGGACCGGATCGGCATTCACCGCGCAGCCGTCTCCCGTCGCCTATCTGAGTTCGACCGCACCCTGCCCGCCTCGCAGGGTGATCTGTTGCTTCTGCAGGACGACCTCAGCGATATGCGCACCCAACTGGAGACCCAACAGATCGCTCTTGACGCCGAGGCCAAGGCTGCGGTGCTCCGCGCGGGCATGATCGCCGGACAACGGAAGTCGGTCGCACACGAGCTGCATCAACTCAGCTCCCGACGATCCAACATCTCTCCCGAGGCGGCTCAGCTGCGCGCCGACATCGCCGCAGCTACCAACGTGCCGCTGGACCGGCTGCATTTCTTCGGTGAACTCATCCAGATCAAGGCCGAGCACCAATCATGGGAGGCTGCCGTCTTCAGTGTTCTGCGCGGCGTCGCCAAGGATCTCGTCGTCGATCAGGAACACTTCATCACCGTTCGGCGATTCATCAATGAGCATGACACCCGGATGCACGTGTCGCTCGTTCCCGTTCGCGAACAGGGCTCTCAGCGCGAGCCGGTACCCGGCACCGTACCGGCGATTGTCGAACTGGCGGACTCACCGTTCGCCCCGTGGGTACTCAACGAGCTCGTCGACCGATTCTCCTACCAGCTCGTGGAACGCGACTCGGATCTGGACACCAAACGTGCGTCACACCTCAACGGCGCCGTCACCCGCGCAGGGATGCGCACCGCAGCATTCGGACGGTTCGCGAAGGACGACTCGGTACAGAGGTACTCGTTCATCGGCTGGGACACCGCCGATCTACGCCGCGACCTTGAGCAGAACCTCGCGTCGCTTACCGCGGAACTGGCACCCGCTGACGCCGCGTCCAACACCGCTCAAGCCACACGCGACGACGCACGCGATCGGGCACAGCGCCTCACGACACTCCTCGAAGAACTCGACTGGTCATCCATCGATACGGCACCTGCAGCCGACCAGGTGCGACAGCTCCAAGAGGAGATCGCCGAGGCCAACACCCCCGAAGTCACCGAACTCCAGAAGCAACTGGACGACGCGCGAACAGAAATGACCGAGTCGGAGCTGCACGCACGCGAGATCGAGACGAAGCTCACGACTCTGAACGCAGCGTGGGGAGTGCTGGTCGACCTGGAAGACGAGTCATCTCTTCTCATCGACGACTCCGCCGTGTTGGACGCCGACGAACGCGAGGCCACCGGCACACTCGGATTCCTCGCACCTCCCGTCGATGTCACGACGGCGACGGGTCGCGCGCTCCGTGCGGCAATCGAAGCCAGCTACGGGCAAGCGGCCACGGATCTGCAGAACCAGCTCGTCTCACTCAGGAAGGAACGCGAAGCACTCGAGACCGCTGTCCTCGCCACCATCCGTGCATTCCGCGGCCTGGAGGATCGAAACCAGAGGGAAATCGACGAGAGCATCGACAGCCTGCCGGCGCTGCTCTCCATTCACGACCAGCTGCTCACCGATGACCTCCCCCGCACCAAGCAACGCTGGCTCGAGCAGGTCGACCAGGACATGAACACACAGCTGCGAGGACTTCTCGTCCAGATCGATGACGATCGCCGCTCAATCGTCCGAGGCCTCGCCCCCATCGATAGGGTTCTCGAGCGTGTGGCGTTCCGCGTCGACTCCACCCTCACGATCGACGTCTCCGACAAACCCAGCGGTGAGCTCAACGAGTTCCGCTCCACGATCTCGGAGTACACCAGCAACACCCTCCACCAATCCATCGAACGCGACGCGGAGAAGATCGAACGCGACTTCAACCGGCTGCGCCGCAAACTGGCCCTCCTCGACGACCTCACCCGAACCGGCGAGAGCTGGCGTCGCCGCGTATTCGACGCGCGCGAACACGTCGAGTTCAAGGCAATCGAGAAGAGAGCCGACGGCGTCGAAATCGTGCACGACGGTGTCTCCGGGATGAGCGGCGGGGAGGGGCAGGAACTCATCGCATTCATCCTCGGCGCAGCCCTGAGATATCGGCTGGGCGAAGGAACGGACGCCCCTCCCACCTACGCGTCGATCGTGCTCGATGAAGGATTTGTCAAAGCCGATAGCGACTACACCGGACGGGCCCTCGCCGCCTTGTCCGCGCTCGGGTTCCAGCTCATCATCGGCGCGCCGCGTGAGAAGGCAACGGCGTTCGAGTCCCACGTGGAAACCGTCGCATACATCAACTCCGACCCAGCCAACCCGCAGGGCGTGCGCATCTTCGAGATGACGATCAGCGAAGCGCTCAGTATCGAGGAAGCCGCGTGAGGAGCCCCGCAGACGTTGAACGTCTTATCACCACCCGCTACAAGTCGTCCTGGCGCGCCTGGCTCACACAATCCTCCCCTGAACAGATCACCTTCCCCCTCCAGCCACCCACCGCGTCAACCATCCCCGCACAAGAAGAGGCCGTCCGGACGTGGCTACATGCGTGGCGTGCCTGGCACGACCTGCACCCCGCTACCAGCCTGCGAACCGCGACCGTCCGCACGGCCGCTGGCGCTCAGGTCGTCTACACACACATCGACATCCCTGGGCCAACAGCGCTCGCTGGACTCGACCCCGCGACCGCTAACCACTGGCAGACCGCGATTTCCCGCTACCCCCAACTGGCAGACCTCGACGTCTCCACCGACCAGCTGCGGCCGATCCTGCCCCGCATTGTCGACCTCGACGATTACGACTTCGAACTGCTCCTGCGCGTCGTGGAATGGTTCCGCAACAACCCCGCATCCGGGCTCACCGCCCGCCAAGTCCCTGTCACAGGTCTCCACACCAAGTGGCTGGGACGGCACAAGGCGATCGTCATCTGCCTGCTTCGAACCGACATCCCCAACCGGGTGGCTGATCTTGGCGCAGAAGCCGTCGACCCTGAACTCGACATCAACGACCTCGATCTACTCGGACTGCGGCGACTGCCGAACCACGTCGACGTCATCCTCGCCGACCCCGCCGACCGCCGACTCGTGGGCGGCATCCGCCAACTCCGAGCACCCGTCGAAGAAGTCGCCGGCCTCCCCCTCACCCCCGATGACGTCCTGATCATCGAGAACAAGGAGGCCGCGACGCCAATAGAGGACCGAGCAGGGCTTGTAGTGATTCATTCGCTTGGCAACTTTCTCGACGTGCTCGACGCGCTCCCATGGCTGCGGTCCGCACGCACCTGGTACTGGGGAGACCTCGATCGAGCCGGGATCACACTGCTGTCGCGTGCCCGGGCTAGGGTGCCCGAGATCGCCTCCCTACTCATGCACGCCGACACTGTCCGGGAGTTCGAACCACTCGCGAACGCCGACCCGAGCGGTCGCGTAGACCCACCCGAACCAGTCCTCACGCAAGATGAACGTGCCGCGCTGGAATATCTCGACGCTGGACAGCCGCCGCTCCGCCTCGAACAAGAACGCATTCCATGGCACACAGCGCAAACCACCATCAACCTGGCGATCGACCAGGCCGCTGTCCTCGATTAGCGCTCGTGTGGCACCATCCCAGACCACCTCGAGGACACCCCGACGTGGACGGGCTCTGATCCCCGATGCCGTGGACACCGCGTCATCGGCATGACAGACTGCTCTGTTCTGCTGGAAGGGGAACCACCGTGCCGCACACAGACGACCACACCGACTGGGAACAGATCATCCGCGACATGATCGCGCGGAGCAGCGAATCCGCACCTACCGAGCCAGGCGTGTACCGGATGCCGTGCGGGAACTGCTACGTCGACTTCTTCCGCACCTCGGACGGCACCGAAAGTTGGCTCGTCCCCGGCGACGAGCGCAGCTACACTCGCGACACTGTCGCCATCGACCGGCACGGCGACCACCCGTGGGAGCGGATGTACACCCTCGGCCACGCCGCCGCCGAGATCCGACGCCGCGCGACCGCCGACGATACGCCCGTCGAGGTGCTGGTCGAGCAGCTGGCGGCGATCGCCGCGGTGGAGGACGCGGCCGAGGCGGAGGAGATCGCCCGCATCGCCCGGGAACGTCCCGCCGACAGCCCGGACGTCCCGCTCGCCGATGTCGCTCGGAAGTTCGGGATCGATCTCGACGAGCTCTAGCGATACCTGTCGTCGCCTACTGGCACGCTAGAGACACCAGATCATGCGAGACACCGATCACCTGCGAGAGGGGCGTCGTCGTGAACCTGTATCCGCGGTTCGACTTCGACCAGGTCGACTTCGTCACCGCGGACACCCACTTCAGCCACGCGCGGATCAGCGAACTCGCGGATCGCCCGTTCGCAACGGTCGACGAGATGAACGCTGAACTCATCCGCCGCTGGAACGAAACGGTCAGTCCGACAGAGGTGGTGCTCCACCTCGGAGATGTCGCGCTCGGCCCGATCGAGGAATCGATCGGTATCACCGCGCAACTGCACGGCCGCCGATTCCTGGTCCCCGGAAACCACGACCGGGTGTCACCGGCGACGCAGTCGAAGAAGGCGATCGAACGGTTCGCGGCGCTCTACGAAGCGGCCGGTTGGACGATTCTGCCGGAGGTCATCGAAGGCACCCGACGCGGGTATCGGATCCTCGCTTCTCACTACCCATACAAGGGCGACTCGCAGGAGTCGGATCGGCACACCACCCATCGACCGCGCTGGGACGACGGGATCCCACTCCTACACCCACGCCCGCGACCACGGACCGAACGGGCACCAGTTCCACGTCGGCGTCGACGCCCACGGCTACACGCCCGTCCCCTTCACCGAAATCGACGCGTGGATCCGCGGCCTCCCAGACGCCGAACCATGGCTCGACATCGCAATCCGTGAGGCCCGCCAGACCATTACCGACCTCGACGGCAGCGAAACCTCAAACTCCGACGCGCTGTTCTACACGATGGGCTACAACGAGCTACGGGTCGCGCTGGAAGAACTCCTCGGCGCGTTCGACTCCGCCCACCCCGACTCGCCCCCGGGGACTGTCTAGGCGCGGGACTTCCGCGTCGGCGTATACCGCGTGGGCCCGAGTGTAAACAGTTCGCCTGCCGCGGGACCTGATCGGAGGGTACGCGGTTCCCGTCGGAAGCGGATCCATCCGCGACGCCGCCAGTGCACCATCGTCAGGTACCGCACCGACGCCGAAGACCACGCCTCCTGACGCTCCGCGGCGTCGGGGTCGTGGGCGGCGAGCTCCGCGAACACCTCACGGAAGGTCGGCGGCTGACCACGCTCGCGGGTGTGGCGGTGGATGAACCTCACGGCGCGGCGCGCCCACACCGGCGCTGTCTCATCAGCGGTGAGTTCAGTGAACAGCGGCACGAGGTGCGGTGCCGACCACGGCTTCTCGTACACTTCACCGTCGTTCGACACCACCCTGCAGCTCCCCTCAGCGGTCATCCCAGATATACCGCCGCCGAGCCCAGCCAGGGGCGCGGGCGTCGTCAGAAGGATGATCCTCGCCAGGGGAGGATGTCAGTGTCTCGCGTGGGGCGGTCGGCGAGGATGTGCTCGGCAACGGCGCCGCATCGATGAGTGCTTGCAGTGCCGTGGTGTACTTCTCTCCGGTCGCCTTCATGCGTTCCCTGGCGGCTTGCTGCAGCCGACGGGAGGTTCGCTTCTCAGTTGTCATGACGTCCCTGCTTTCCCGCGGGGGCGGACGGTGATGCCGGCGGCGTGCAGGTGCCGGTTGATGGTCATCTCGCTGCATCCGGCAAGGTGCGCGATCTGTGCCATAGTCCTCCCTTGCGTCTCATAGTGGTCGCGTAGCCAATCGGAATCGAGGGTGAAGGTGGGGGGTCGTCCGCGACGCGACTTGGTGCCCGTGTCGGCGAGGATGCGGCCCACGGTCTGCCGGGACACGTTCACGTCCGCGGCGATCTCGTACGTCGACGCCCCCGCCGCATACGCCCGCGCTAACACATCGGGAGGCATCACGTCCGCGGCCGTTGATCGTGCTGGGCGGCTCCGCGCCCACGCCGCAGGCGCGTCCGGGACACCGTCCGAAGGCTCGGGTGTCCATGTGACGGGCTCATCGATGCCGTTGACGAGAAGGAAGTCCGCGGCGAGCTGGTCGAGTCCCGTCCGCACCGCTGACGGCAGTCCATCGGCGAAGCGGGCGACGGCCGGCGCGGTCACCCCTGCCTGATCCCACTCCGGCGGGATCGAATGGATCGGATTCCCCGACAGTGTCCGGTGCAGGAGCGCCCGGGCCAAACGCCATCGTCGTCCACCCCCAGCCGATACCCCCGCCACCCGGCACACCTCCTGCCACTGGGATTCGAGGAGGATCCCGCTGTAGTCGAGGGCGCGACGTCGGGCGTAGTCAACGGGCACGTCATGCGTATCGAGGAACGCGGCCAGCCGGAGGATCGCGTGCAGGGTGCCCACGTCATGAGAGCTGCGACCGAGGTCACGCATCACATGGGTCACCTGGCGGGCCGGCGCCTGCGGATCGAGCAATGCAAGAGCGGCGGAGTGTGTGAGCCTCGTGCCCGTGAACACCACCGCCGCCGCCAACGCCGACGCCACCACCTCACTGCCGACCCGTTGCGGCGCGTACCGGGTGATCCACTCGCCCCACAACTGTGCCGGTACCTTTCGCGCTCGTTCGACCGGGCTGACCCCTGACGGTGGTGCGGACTGCAGGAACACCGTCGGCCGGCGACGACGCCCCAGCGCGGCCGCGATCAGGGTCTGCAGTTGCGGCGTGTGCGCCGTGTACGACGAACTCTGAGCCAGCCGCCCCTGCAGCAGCGCGGCGACACTGCCCGGCTTCGCCAGTGCGGTGACGGCGAGGGTGGTGCCGACGGCGGCCCCGACGGCAGAATCCGGTCGTGCCCGTACTGCCGTCGTCCAATCCTCGCTCGCCCTAAACAGCGCCACGAGCTCCTCACCAAGCGGACTGATGTCGAGGCGATCGCCGGCGGCAATCGCGTGCCGGGCGGTACGGGACAGCAACCGAGTGTCTTCCAGCACCGCGACCGCCGGCTGCGGCGCCTCCGCATAGATCCCGAACCCTGCCCCGCCGGTGGAAACGATCCGCATCAACGCCCGCTGCGCATCCAGGACCGCCCGCGACACTGGAGTGCGGGTCGGGTCGGCCGTGAGGTCGGCCCGACACCGGTTCGCTTGCGGGCCCCGTCCCGGCCCTTGGACGGGATTGTGGCACCGGCCAGGAACGGGAACAAGCGCGAGCGGGTGGGCACGGTACCGGGCAGGACGATCACACACGGGGCACCGGTCCACGAGCAGGCGGCGGTGGCGAAAACAGGCGAACCCGAACGGGAACTGCCACGACATCCGCCACCGGCCACCCGAATCGACCAGGCACTCCGGGCAGTAGCGTCCCGCGGTCCCCGCCGCCGGGCATTGCGAACTGATCCGCCCCCGCCGGGTGTACCGGATCGCATGGTGCGCGAACCGCATTCTCGTCATCTCCTGGAACTGATCCGCCGGAATGCCCGTCGACGCCTCGAGCCGCGACGCCTGCTCATCAGTCAGCGCGGTGGCCCAACTGTCCGCCATCCACGCGGTCGCCGACACCGCCACACCCTCCTGCTGCTCGATGAGGCCGAGCGCGCAGGCCATCTCGTTCATCGTCGCCCCATAGGTGGCCGCCATCTTCTCCAGCCAAGAGTCGAACGGCTCATCAGGCAGCGGCCGCACCCGAAACGGCAGCACCCGCACCTCATAGGAAATCGTCGACGTCGTGGTCATGCGGCGGCCGCCTCGCCGTCCTGGTTCTTGCGGCGGCGTGCCTGGTGGTTTCGCAGCTGCTGATCCAGCTTCGCCTCAAGCTCGCGGCGCTCCGTCTCCGCGCCCTCATCGATGCGGATGTCGTCGAGCAGTTCCCGATCGATGACCTCCCGCCCTGTGCGGATCGCGCGGGACGCGCCGCGACGGATCAGGTCCATGAGGGATCCGATGTTGCCGGTGGTGCGGGCGAACAGGTACCGGGACAGGTCGACCAGCATCCCGGGGCGAGCACCGGTGAGGACGAGAGCTTGTTCGACGCCGAATAGCAGCCGGTCCCACTCCTCCCTGCCCCTCTTGTGGGTAAGCGTGAAGGGGCTGAGCCCGAGGACGGTCCATCGGCGGAAGGTCTGCGCCATCGCCGCCTCCCGGCCGGTCTCCCCTTCACCCACCAGGCCGCGGGCGCGGAGGGCGACGCCGGCGAACAAGAACGTCGCGTTGTATTCGTTTGCGAGCCACTTCAGCTGGTTGGCGACTTCGACCCCGTCGCGGGTGCGCATGTTCAAGAAGTGCAGGTCGTCAACGATCACCAGCCGGGTGTCATGCCGTTCGATGCACTCCGCCGCCGCCCGGGCCAGGTCCCGGCCGGCCATGGAGCGGTGCAGGATGCCGGCGGTGGCGGGGTGGGCGTAGAAGCCGAGGATCATCATGTGCAGGCCCTTGATCGTCAGCCGCCCCGTCAGCGTCACATGACACACCGGCAGGTGCCGCACGTCCCTGTCCGCGTCCAGCCATCCCCCGGCCTCCGCGATCCGCTGCTGGTGGAACACGCGGCCGAAGTTGTTCACCACGGTCGACTTCCCGAGCGCCGGCGGGGCGTCGATCGCTGCGGCTGACTTCACCCGGTCGGAGTCCTGCAGGTTGGAGTCGAGGATGTCCGCCAGCTGCAGTTCGATGTCCTCTACCTGCCGTGTGCGCAGCAGGATGTTCGCGTGCCACACCCGCCGCTCCAAGTCGTAGACGACGCGATCGCGAGCAGGCAACGACTCCAGCTGGGCGCGCGAGAGCTCCTCAGGGCGAGCGCGGGGAGGCCGTTCGGCGAAGTCTGTCCAGCCCTCGTAGGTGGAGAGGCTCCGTTGGCGGGGCGGCTGCTGCGGGGCGCTCGTCGGGCTGGTCATCGGAGCATCTCCATCGGTTCGAAGTGGTAGTCGCCGCGGATGGTGGGCTCGTCGATGTCGTCCTCGTCGTCATCATCACCGGTCTCGGGCGTGTCGACGCGTCGGCGCGGGTCGCGGACGGAGCCGGTGAGCTCGGTTCCGAGATCAGACGAGGCGGTCAGTTCCGCGTCGAGCATCCGTTGCACGGTGCGTAGCGACCACACCCCGTCCGGGTCCGGTTCCTTGTCGTTCAGCTGTGCGGCCATCCGGGCGCTCATCCGCCGCTCCGATGGCGTCAGACCACGGCCGGCGCCCCAGTCCTCCAGCAGCTGCGCGGCGACGTCGTCAACCTGGGAGGGGCGACCCTGCCGGATTGCGATCTTCTTCGCGTACTCCAACGCGTCCAGGCTGAACGGGGTGTCGAAGCTGCCCTTGTGCTCCCATTCGAGGGTGTGCCAGGTGTGGTCCTCGGGGTCGTGGAAGTAGATTCTGGTGAGGTCGTCGGGGTTGACGAAGAATGGCCACTCCGTACCCTTGTCGCGGTGGATCGACCGGGCCCGGTTGCGGTACTTCGCGACCGACTCGCCGGTGTAGCGGAGTTTGTGGATCTCCACCCCGTAGTGGTTGAACTGCCGCTTCACCACCGGCAGCAGCTCCAGCAGCACGTTCCGGTCGGTGGGCAGACGCAGCTGTCCCGCGACAGCCAGGCCCTGTTCGTATCGTTGCGCGGGGCTGAGCTTTACCCCGGGCAGGTTTGGATCCTCCAACGAACTGTGGGGACGAAGGTGGTAGACGGTGGCTACCCATTCCCGGATGATCTGCTCCAGCTGCGGCACCGTGTAGACGGCCTCTGCTTCGGGGTCCTCGCCGCGTCCGGCGACGTCCGCGCCCTTGTAGCCGGGCAGCTCTTGCAGCAGGTCGTCGAGGGTGCGGAAGAATCGTTCCACGGGGCTCTTGTCGGTGGGCTGGTAGATCCGGGCGGGTTGGATCGAGATCCCCAACCGGGCGCACCCGCTGGTGAGATGCTCCGACAGGTAGGCGGCGCCGTGGTCGACGACCAGCGTCTCCGGCAGGATGCCGGCGCGGGTGAACCGGGACACCTTCGTACGGGTCGGGTCTACCAGCAGCGTGTCGGGCAGACCGTGGTACGGCCAGCGAGCGGACGTGCCCCAATCCGTGGGCGTATCAAACGGTTGCAGCGCCTCCATCAGCACGCCGGCGACGTCGATCGATTTCGTCGAACCCGGCGTGAGCCGCAGTCCGAGGATGCACCGCGAGTACAGGTCCATCGCGATCGTGAGATCCGCTGACACCCATTTCCCGGTCACCGGGGCGACGGCGAACACGTTCAGCGGCGTGGTGTCCATCAGCACGTACTCGCCCGGCCGGACCGCCGACAACCGCCCGTAGGGTGCGGAGGGTCGGTTCGCGGTCGACCGTTTGCGTTTGGTGGGGCCGGTGAATGTGGCCCGGCCTCGATCCAGCTCAGCCAGCGCGTTGTACGCGCTCGCGCGCGAGGGGCGCTTCACTGTCCCCGGGCCGTGGACGCGCTCGGTGCGTGCATTGATCCGGTCGATGATGATCTTCTTGGAGACCTTCGCTTCGGGGGTCTGCTCATCCAGGACCGTCTGCGCGGTAGCGATCCACCGCGGGTCGAACCCGGTCAGCGCGTTTCCGGCTTGGGAGGACCGGTAGTCCATCAGGCCCGCCTCCCCGGACTCCCGGTACTGCGCCACCCAGCGGCGCACGGTCCGTTCGCCCTTCCCGAGTTCGGTCGCCTTCGCCGCAGTCCGCTGTCGCAGACTGTGCTGCGGGTGGTATTCCAGGCGCGGCTCACCCTCCCGCGGGATCTGCGGAGTGCCGGACTTGTATCCGGTGAGCACCTCGCGGACGTGGTCGGCGCGCTCCATGGTGCGTGCCTTCGCGGAGTCGGTAGCGTCCGCCCACAGCACCCCCAGCGGAGTAGCATCCCTTTCCCGCGTGTGGCCAGGGATGTGGGCCTTGCCGCCCTCGGCGGCGGGGCGCAGCACGTCGACCATCCGGAGTCGGCGGTGCCGGCCCGTGCGGTCGCGGATGATCACCGCCCCGTCAGCGATCTCCGCGACCGTGCACGCCTCCCCGTCGTAGACGAAGTCCATCCCAGGTCGCAGCATCCAGCTATCCATCATCATGCTTCCTCTCAAAGTGAGTAGTCGGGGATCGGGTGCCGGGACTCAGGCCGTGTCACGGAGGGATGAGCCGCTCTCCGCCGTCACGCGAAGATGCCGCGCCGGTGGCTGCACGACGCGCGTACCGAGCACTTGCCGCAGGTACTCCTCAACGGCGCGCAGCAGCTGGGCTGCCGCTTCCTTGTCCGCTCTCGGTGACTGCGGGGGCACCGGCAGGGCCACGGGGATGCCCAGCGCCTCGCATGCTCGCGCCGTGTCGGCCTCGCGGTCGCGCTCCGATCTCGTCGACCGCTCCGGGCCAGCCTCCTCGAAGAGCAGGGAGGGAGTGCCAGGTCGAAGGTCGTCTCGTGCGCTCATGTCAGCTCCAATACGCTCGTCGTGCTCAACAGGTGGGACAGGTCCGTGCGCAAACGCTGTGTCCACAGCAGGTGCAGCACGAGGGAACGGGCGAACCGCTGCTCTCCCGCGATCGGAGTCACGGCACGCACCGCTTCCCCGAACGTCACAGCGGCTCCCAGCACGGTCGCCGCGGCATCGACCTGCCCGGGATCGAACTGGAAGCTGCGCCGGTACCCGGCGAGGAACTGCACATTCGCCAGCAGCACCGGATCGGGCTCGGAGCACACCCGGTACTCCCAGCCATGCGCCTCGACCTCCCGCCGCGTCCAGTCCAGCGAGTCCCGCACCGCCGGGACCTGCAGCTTCGCCGCCGGCTTCACATCGACAACGCACACCAACCGGTCTGTGTGCGAGATCAGATAGTCCGGGATGTGCCTGCGGGTCGTGCCGTGATCGTCGCCCTCCATCAGGAACGGCTGGGACAGGATCCAGTCCACTCGCGGGTCGAAGTCGCACAGCAGCAGGTTCGCGTACTCCAGCCGCGACTCGTACCCCACGGGCGCCTGCATCGTCGCGGACCAGTACGAGCCGGAGAAGTGACGCTGCTTGCGGTACCAGCGGAACTCACGCCACGGCACCGCCGCCGCGAACACCCCCAACCGGGCATCCGGCAGCGAAACGACGTCGACGTGATCCTGCATCATACGGATCCGGATCGTCGACGCCACCGCGATCATCCCCGACCCGGCTCCCCGGCCCGCAGCTCACCATCGCCCGTGTCCCCGGTCGGAACCTGACAGCGGTGCGTGCGCATGAACACATGCTGTTGCCCCGCGACCGCGCAGCGGAACTCACCGACGCCACAGAAAGAAGTGAGCAGCTTTGTACTAAATCACTAAACAGCTAATCACTAGTAAATGTCACATTCACTACCAAGCTCGATGTTGCGCCTGTCAGATACACAACAAACCTCCGCCGACCAGTCGGCGGCGTCCGACGCATATGAGACACTCGGAGCATGACGGCGATCCACCCGATTGCCCCCGAAGACTCCAAAGCGCTCTTCGGGAACAGCTACATGCACACCGTGCTGGTCGAGATCACCCGGCACGGCGATGAACCGTTCTCCCCGAAGCAGATCATCGACGCCACCGGACTGCCCGGCGGGATCATCCACCCGCTCATCAAGAGGCTGAAGTCCAGGCATTTCATCGAGTACCTGGGCCGTGTGCCCGGGGAGAAGACCACGCTGTACCAGGTCCGCGACAACCCCTACATGCGCGCCGCCCGCGAGTACGCCGAAGCTGCGCCCGAGATCCCGCAGCATCGAGCCGCCAGCTAACCCACGGCGCCCCGGATCGACCCACAGCTCGGTCGCGACGACCGGTGAGCGACGTGTTCGACGTGCGTCGCGCCACCACGTGCCACCGCTGCCGAATTCGCAAGGTGCGGCGTCCAGAGCACACACTGGTGCGTTCTCCATGTTTCATGAATCTTGAATTTGATCTAGACTGGGTAGGTGCCAACCCTTGCCCGCGCGGCCGAGCTGTCGAAGGCGGTCTTCGGCAGCGAGCACATGCTTTCCGTGATGTGGCAGATCTCGCAGGCACCGGACGCAACGTTCAACGCTCCCGCCATCGAACGGGCCACGGGCCTGGCCGGGAGCATCGTGCACGGCATGCTCGCACGACTCAAACGCGCCGGCCTCATCGAGGTCGTGGGCCATCTCGAGGGAGAACGCACCCTCGCCTACCAGCGTCGCGACCATCTCGTATGGCAGGCGGCATCTCAACTCACGTCCGAGGTGACTGACACCCTGGGCATCGGAGGCCCCTATGACAGCTAGCCCCTCCACGACCGTCGCCGGGACGTCCGGGGTGAGTTGGCAAACCGGTGCCCATCGCGTCCACGTCGACCTCGAGCTTCACCTCCCGGAGATCCAGCGCCGCCGCGCCACAAACGCGGCGGGGTCTGTACAAGACCTGGACACTCTGCGGTTCCTGCTGACGCTCCCCGTCGATCAGCCCACCGCCCTCGCGGGCCTCGATGCGTACGAGCGGCGCCTGGCTCGGCGAGCCGTCCGCTGCGGGTTCGCCGAAGAGCGCGCCGTCGCCCGCAGCCAGTCCACTCTCATCCGAAGAGCGGAGCCTCCCGTGACGGTGCGGCTGATATCGGTGTTCGGCCCGTTCCGTCGCAGCACCCTGCAGTTGGCGACGACATTCGCCCCCTACGGGCGTCGTCGACTCGTCGTCCCCTCTGGACGGCTCGACGAGATATTGTTGCTCGAAGCAACCTTCTACGGTGTCGGCGTTACGGTGGCCGACGCCAACGGCGAGCGGACCGTCGCCGCGTCGGCGCCCTTCCAGCCCGCCCGGTTCACTGGCGCCTCCTGGCTGTTCGCTGAGCGCATCTACGGCCAGGCGCTCAGCTCAGCGACCGCCACCGGGCAAGTGTCGGCGGCATCGAGATCATGACACCCGTGTGCTGGGCGAGCCGAACATGCTCCGCTTCAGCCTCCGCCAGACGCTGATTCCACCACCGTGCCACTTGAGAGGTCCCCATCGAGGTGACGATACCTGCGATCTCGTCCAGCGCGGCCAGATTGTGCAGGTGAGCCCGGAGCCGATCCTCATCGGAGCCGGTGAACGAGTCCACCGCGCGTCCCTCACAGTGGCGACACGGGCACGGCCACGGAGTCGCGCTGGCGAACCACTTCAGGTGCATCTCGCTGGACCGGGCGAATCGCATCAGCTCCGGCATCAGCACGTGCGGCGTGCGATCACCAGGGCGACTCGAGTACGGTCGGCTGCCCGGCACCGGCAGGCGCCGCAGGCTCGGGATCTGCCCGATCACGGCCGCGCGAGCGCCGGACGCGAACGCATCGATGCCAGCGAAGTCCGCCCGCCACGGCACCGCACCCTTCACCTCGCCGAAGAACCGGCGATACGACTCCGGCGCCCCCTTGAGATTCAGAGGATCACCCGCCTTCGCTCCCAGCGCCAACGCCACCGGATGACGGCTCCGCGCGGCGACCGCGATCAACTGCGAGATGTGATCCGGCGTCGACCACTTCTGATGGACGGCCAACGGGAGGATCACGTCGTCGCGGTCGATATTGTCCGCAGCCGCGAGGACCGCCTTAAGCGCCCCCGGGTCTGCGACGTCCACAAACCCCGCTGGGATCACCGCGACCGCCGCGCCTGCATCGCGCTGCGCCTGGAGAGTCTCCTCCACCGTGGGCGCGATGAGCGCATCCACCGGTTCATCGATAATCAACGGGCGCTCGGCCGTCGCCGGAGCGAGCACCGAAGTCGGCTCGATAAGGAAAACCAAATCCTGATGCCGCGCCCGCAGGCGCCAGGCGGTCTGAAGAGCCGTCGGCCCCGACAACACCATGCCGCCGTGTTCCATGTTCACGTGCGGGGCGGTCTGCATCGTCTCACCGCCAGCCATCGTGAACACTCGCCCGCCCAAAGTGCGCTCGACCAGCGTGGCACCGGCGAGCGACTCACGCGTCGTCCGCGAAACCAGAGAGCTGTCGACCACCTCGATGTTGGCCCGATCGGTCATGCTGCGCTCCTCACGTAAAGGTCTTCGAACTCGTCCTGAACCAGGAACGCGTCGCGCGCGAGCTCTGCGACGCTCTCACCCTCATTCAGCCGCTGCTGCACCACCCGGTCGATCAGACCAGGATGTTCCTCGGCGATCGCTACCGGCTCTACGCTCCGATATCCGGCGCGGGAGAGCTCGATGTTCAACTGCCGGTAACGGCCCTCGCTGATCACATCCAGATCCACCGCACGCCGCAGCAGCGCCGCGATCGACACCCGCCACTTCGACTTCAACCGTGCCAAGCCCGGGATCGTCACCGGTGCCGCCGCCAGATCCATGCGCACATCCTGCGCCGGCATCAAGAACTCCGCCGCGAACCGATCCGCCTCAGACTCCTGCGTCTCCGACGGCACCTGATGCATCACCGCGTGCGCAAGCTCATGCGCCAGCGAGAACCGCTGCCGATCCGGCGGAATGTGATCTCCCAGCAGCACCACTGGTCGCTGTCCTTCCGGCCAGCTCACCATCGCATCGATCCGCTCCGACCCCAACGATCGCTTCACCACCACAACCCCGGCATCCTCCAGCGAGCGCACGAGGTCTTCCAGCGGACCGGACGCGATACCGATCGACGCACGCACCTCCTGCGCGATCTCCTCCGGAGTATCGAAGCCATCGGGCGGAAGCGGGTGCCGCACCAGCCGCACCGGCGTGTCTCCCGCGACGAGCCCCGTCACTTGCAAGTGCAGCAATTCCAGTTCTGCCCGCAACCGGTTCGCCACCGACAGGGGCAACGTGGAGCGCTTGCGATGGAACACATACGGCGCCGCTCCCTCATCCACCGGGACCGTCAGCAGCACCGGTGGAACACGCAGCACACCGCTCAGCTTCTCCAGGCGGTCGGGGTCCAACTCCACCAGCCCGGATTCCGCCTTCGACAGCACCGCTTGCGAGATCCCCGTGGCTTCGGACAACGCACCCTGCGTCCACCCACGCGCAACTCGGACCGTGCCGAGCATCACCCGGCCGGTCCGGCGATCAGAAGCAAACTCTGCCATGACTCCCATCTTAGTCAGCGCCTCCGACAATCGCGCGATCCATGTGCAGAAATATTCTCGCGTGTTGGATGTGAACAGCCCACTCTGACCGCGACCCCACGCCAGACCGGGTCGACGGAGATGAGCCGCCCGATCACGTCGATGCCAAATCCATCCACCGCACTTGGCCGAATGGCCAAGTGCGGGCCAAGTTGACACAGAAACGGCCATCTTCACGTGGAACCTACAAGAACTGTAGGAACCGCTCAGAGATGTCCGCCGTGCGCCGACGCAAGCTGCAGACTCGTCGACGAAATGTCCACTGCCGGTAGTGGTGAGCACGGCTCGAAATGTCCGAGCAGCGCTGTGAGTCGGGCTCGCGCACCGGACACGGCTGGGCAGGCCAGATCTCACTGCCAGCAACGGAGTCCCGAGGCATCCCTCGATACTTCCTGGCACGAGGGCCACACGGAAGAATCCGTTCGTTCCCACGCGTCCGTTGAACGGCCCGACTCGCAGCTATTCCGTAGCAGGACGCACGAGGTCAACGTACGCGAGCCGATTCTCAAGATCGGTTCTGTTCAGCACGGGAGCGTTGTTAAGGAGAACTCGCGACAACTCCCGCCTGGCGGGCTCAATGTCAACATCAGATGTTCCCGACGTGCCGAAGATCTCTGCAAGCGGGTCTGGATCGTCTTCGTCACTGCTCACCGTTGCGGTATTCCGCGCGTAGAGACGGGCCACGAGTTCAACCAGAAGGCTGGGATTGATGACCGCGCACGAATCCTCCAAGAAACGGCCACTGGCTTCGGCCCCGAAGGTTACCCCCTCGACTGCCACAACGAGGGCGTTCTCATCCTCTCGGAGCCGAGCGGACACGGACTTGAGGTACTCGTTCGTAACGACGTCATCCGGAAAGTAGAAGTACGTCCGGTGCGGCCGATCATCAGTTGTTCGAAGATCGATACTCACCGCCCTCAGTTCCTCGTCGTGGTGCGGTTGGACGTCAAACGGTGTGAGCATGCTAACGAGGATCTGCGGTCCGTTGCCTTGAGGAATCTGATGAAGGACGTCTGAAACCCGGTGACCTTCTAGACCCGGAACCAGCATCGTCTCGACGTCCGGGGAAACAGAGTACGCCGCCGATCGGCGCCGCTCGTCGATGCGTGTGAGCTGCCCCGATATCCACTCAACTTCCGACGGAGGAAGTGGGTGCCAGCCGTCCTGTGACGGCAATGACCCCTGCTTCTCGAGGTACAGGTCGAAGAGCTCAGACAGGCCGTCCCACTGAGGGCCCATGCTTACAAGGAGCTTTGCGATTCCGAGGAGTCGTTCGCGATTGAGGCTCGGTCGGTTGAGTCGCACGAACGGCGCTAGGGTCGCCGGTACGCCGAGTTCGACCTCTGCCGCGAAATAGGCGAGGGTGCGGAAGTGCATCGTGGAGGGGTTCGACCCCAGCAGGTCAGACGCAGCGGCGAGGAAGTATGCGACGTTGCCCGCAAGACTGTCCAGTGCAACCTCGGGAACGGTTGCACCCGTTGGATTCTTCAGTTCCGCAATCTGCCTGTATGGAGACCCGACCCATCGAAGATAGACGTTGAATGCGCGCCATAGTGCAGTGAGTTGAACGTCGCTCGCACGCCTGGCCGAACCCACGGTGAGAATACTGCGCAACTCGTCTGCTGCGTCGCCATCTCCGATCGCATCGAGAATCTCCTCGGGGAAGTGACGCATGAATGTTCCGCGATAGCTAGCCTTACGTGACGCCTCGTAGGCCTTGGATACGTGCCGGAGCATCTCTTCGAGTACGTTCGCACTCGCCGAGGGACGTACGCCAAGGTGTTGGCTCGACCGACCAATGAAGTCCGATGTGCATGCTATGTAGAGGAGTGTCAGAGGGCCGGCGCCTTGGACGGCTTCGACCGCCAGTTCCTGGATCACTGGGAGGTCACCGACCCCTAGTGCGTTCACAGCCGTCGCCCGTCCGGCATCGGTCAATCGCACGGCCCCCGCAACGACTCGGATAGCACCAATGCTCTTGAGCGATTCGATTGCGCTCGGCGGCATACGATCACCCGCGACTCCAGCCATTGTTCGGGAGAAGAGCGCGGCAGTCTCGCCGTAAAGTGAATCCTCCGCGAGGGCTCTGCCGGGAAGGTACTCGAGATACTGGAGCAGAAGGTCCTCGAACCAGAGGTCGTCGTCAGGCGTGGTGTAGTGCGCACCCCCTGACCAGTCTGCAACGAAAGCCCTGAACAGGGAGGCGTCGTCGGTGGCTGCCCGTTTGACTTCCTCCCAGGTCGCCTTCCTCCGACCGGTTAGAGTTTCAGCGGTCCGCTCGTCCGTCTGGTGTCGGACGGAGTCTGGGATCTTCTCAGGCACGACAAGGTACCCGCGCCCTTGGCCGCCACGAGAGTGGAGTAGTCGACCTGCACGCCCGAGGCGCTGAAGGAGGACGTCCTTGTCCACAAATCGCGGATTGGCGTCGCCGGTGTAGGCGATCAGATCTCCGTTCACGACCACATCCGCCGGAAGGTTGATTCCCAGTCGGAGTGTGTCCGTTGCAAAGAGAACACGAACGACGCCTTGGCGGAAGAGTGTCTCGATGATCTCCCTCCCGACGGCCGTTAGCGAAGCCGAGTGAAATCCAACGCCGGTGGCGAGCGCGTCGACGAGCTGATGTCGGACAGGCGTGGGAGCCAACATTCGCAACGTCGTGGTCGGATCTGTCGCCTCGTTGTCGTGCGTGAACTGTGAAAATCGATAGCTGTGAAGCGGTCGCTCAAGACTGGCGAGTTCCACCGGGTCCAGCGCCAAGTGACGGACGAAGAGTTCGCGACACGCCTCCGCCAAGTTCTCGGCGATTCGTTTGGAGCTGACGAACACCAGAATCGATGGCGCCTCTGACTGGAACCTTCCTTCAGAAACGTGGGGTGAGAGCAACTCCATCACAAGCGCAAGTGTTCGCCGCAAATCCTTCGCAGTCTGGCGCAGTTGGCCGTTCCCCAATACCGCAGGAACGTCCGGTAGCCGCTTCTGCTCGAGTGTCCGCTCGTCCCGTACATGTGTGCGACTACTGATCCGTCGATAGTCGTCAACCACCGACACGGTGAGTGGAACCGGCCTCGAGGCAATCTCGAGGATGTCCACCTCCAGGCCGTTCTTGGTGAACCAGGATGCGAGAAGCTCAATCGTTTCCGGCGCCAAGGAGGCAGATAGCCCGACGAAGCGTGGGACGGACTCGCGACGAAACACATCGAGCAACAGGCTCTCAAGCTTGAGCCCCCGTCGGCCGTCGACGATGTGCTGCAGTTCGTCAACGAGCAGCAGCGGCACGCGTTCGGTGCTCATCCCCGCTCGGACGAGTGCTGCGAGCTTTTCGGGGATGACGACCGCGATATCGAAGCGGCCGGTACGGATGCTCTCGTCGTGCTGGGGGAAGTCCCGCGATCCCTCAAGAACGATCCAGCTAGAAGCCTCAGTTTCAGCGAGGGTGTGACGGACCTCCCGTGATACCTGGTCGACGAGCGCCTTCGTCGGTACCAGCACGACGACGCCTCCAAACGCGGCGGGAACCTCACGCTTCACATCGAGAACGGTCTGGATCAGGGCGAGCTGACCGAATCGACTCTTGCCGCCCGACGTAGGAGCCAAGACAAGAACAGACTTCTTCTTCCCGTCCGCGAACAAGTATGGGAATCCACGCCGGTCCAGCTCCGTAGTTCCAGGCGGCTCGATGCCTGACTCAAAGTAGTCAGCTTCTGTCTCCACGAGGAGCTTGTGCGCCATCAGTCGCTCGCCGGCGGAAAACTTCGCAGCTAACAGGGGCGGCAAACCACGGCGAGCATCGCGGAGGGCACCGAAGTAATCCTCACCCGGTTGCACGACCGTGTGGGCTGCGAGGGGGAACACCTCGGACCCGATCACTGTCGCGAGGTAGATGATCGCCGGCATCGGAGTGAGCTGGACCTTCGCGCCGATGGCCAGCCATGTGCGCTTCTCGTCGTCCGCATCGAGAGGGACGTGGCCTGCGCCCGTGGTTCCAGGGTCGACAACTGCGATGACGGGAGCAAGTATCCCTTGGCGAATCTCCTGGAATAGCCGCGTCGCCGCTTCGCGTTCACGCGGGGTCAACTCGCGTCCCAGTGCGAGGTCGATAACCGTGGGGTCAGCGTGCGCCTTGTCGATGGCCGGAAAGTGTCAAGGCGGGTGAGACAGATTCCGTCAGGCGGTCTGTATGAGGGCCTCCTGTGAGGGCTGGTTGATCCAGGCGGCCTCGGGCAGCTTGGGCGCCTGGGGTCGGCGGTGGCCGAAGCGC
>NZ_VBUM01000028.1 GCF_005774735.1 Microbacterium sp. 5K110
CACCCTGCCCGCTCCGCAACCGAGCGCCCCGGTGGTCGTGCCCTCGTCGCAGCGACCCGAGCCGTGGGCAACGGCGCCGGGAAACGAGCTGGCAGCCCGACCTGGCACCGAGGTCGCCTCCCGATCGCATGGCGAACTGACCCCTACCGGCTCTCCCTGGGTCGTCCACCGCGACCTGCAGCTCGACCCCGACAGCCGCATCGTGCTGATCGAGGGCATCGAACTCGACCTCACTCGCACGGAGTTCGACCTCCTCGCGACGCTCATGGAATCCAAGCGGCGCGTGCGCAGCAAAGCGGACCTGACGCTCGTCCTGCGCGGTGAGTCGTACGTCACCAGCTACTTCGTGGGCGAGGCCGACAAACGCGCCATCGAGGCTCACATGACCAACCTCCGCCGCAAGCTCGGCGACAACCCCGCCAACCCTCGGTACATCGAGACGGTGCGCGGGGTCGGCTACCGCCTCACCTCGGAGCTCATGGCTGCGCCCTGACGCGCCGACCCCTGACGTCACGGATGCCTCGACCCTCCCCAGGGCCGAGGCATCCGTTCTTCTCTGATGCGTTCGGGTCGCGATCAGACCTTGTATCCGTGGTGGCGACGGACGAGCTTGGAGAACATGAGGAGGGTCTGCAAGACGGTGACGACACCGACGATCGGCCAGCCGATCCAGAGGATCGAGGACTGCACCATCGGCCCGACCAGCACCCAGATGACGGCGAGGGCGATCGCCACCGCGATGAGCACCACCATCGGCGCCCAGTGACCGAGCCCGCCACCGCGCTCGGCCTTGGCCTGCATCGCCCAGTTGTCGACCTTCTTGCGCGAGAGGAAGCGTGTCCAGGAGCGGACGAAGTGGCTGATGCGGATCCACATGAAGATCTCGGCGGGGAAGAACAGCACGGCGAACAGCACATCCGTGCGGTCGCAGGAGGCCATCGTCCGCGCGATACGCAGGTTCAGAAGCATGGCGACCGCCGGCGGGATGAGCCACAGTGGCGAGAACACGAACGCACTGATCGAGAGCGACCCCGCCAACAGGGTCAAGAACGCCACCCGCACGAAGAGGTTGGTGAGCATGCCGAAGTTCTCGAACCAGCGCAGTCGCAGGTTGGGATGGAACGGCTGACCCTTGGTGTCGCCGCGCTGTCCGGGCCACATCAGCTCGATCGCGCCGTACGTCCACTTGACCTGCTGGGCGTCGTACCCCGACAGAGTCGTCATGCCCCCGACGTTGGCGCGGGCGTACGGGCTGATCTTGGTGAGGTACCCGGCGCTCTTGATCTGCAGGGAGAGGAGCGAGTCCTCCACCTCGGAGTCCTTCACCCACGGTGTGATCTGGTGGTTCTGCTTCATCGCCTCGCGCAGCGCGTTCGTCGAGAAGATCGAGAACTGCCCGCCGAGAACGGCCATGTTGCGGCCGCGCAACAGGTTCTGGAGGTTGAACGCGGCGAACTGGGTGCGCTGTCCGGCGGTGAGGAAGCGCGCGACAAGACCCTTGATGGGCTTGTCGTCGATCGTGTAGATCGCCGAGATCCCGCCGATACGGGAGTCCGAGACCGCCTCCGTCTCGAGGTACTCCACGGCCCTGCTGTCGGCGATCGTGTCCCCGTCGACGCCGAGCAGGTAGTCGTAGCCCTCGACGAGCGAGTAGCCGTAGTTGAGGGCGCCGACCTTCTTGTCCGGGTTCTTGCCGATGTCGTGGACGAACACCTCGGTGAACTGCTCGCCGAGGTCGGTGGTGATCTCGTGCGGTCCGCTGTACTCCGAGGCGATCTTCACCGTGGCGTCCGAGGTGTTGTTGACCACGACATGGATGACGTCGGGAACGCGGGTCTGCCCGAGCAGGGCCTCGATCACCTGAGAGATCGACTCCTCCTCGTTGTACGCCGGGATGATGCACCCGATCGTCGAACGGTGGACGGTGGCGTGCTCCAGGACCGAGGCGAAGTCGTCGGCGAAGCCGTGCTCCTCGACGACGTAGCCCGCACCGGCCATGGGGTGGGTCAACGCTCGCGTCTGGGGAGCGTAGCTACGCGCGTCGGTCATGGCGGTGTCTTCCTGTCGGAGGGTGGCGGTTCAGCCGTGTCTCACTCTGGTAGGTTCGCCGCAAGGCCAACGCCGCACATGACCACCGTCCCCGCAAGGTTTCCGCAAGATTCCCCCGGGGCCCCGGCACAGGAAGAGCTTCGACGATGGTCGTCCTCGACCTCCTCGCCGCCATCGCCGCGGCCGCCGTCGCGGGGGCGGCATTGTTCCTGGCCCACGGCCGGCACGGAGACGACCGCGGAGGTCCGCGCGCAGAGCTGGTGCGCTACATGGGCGTGGCAGCCCTCGCGGCCCTCGCGTGCGCTCTCGCGAATGTCGTCGAGATCGTCGGCGGCGGGACCTTTGCCGCCGCCGTGGGCAACGCCACCAACGTCGTGGCGGTGGGCCTGGCGTGGAGCGGCGCCCGGCGGCTGAACGCCCGCCGCGCGATCGGGGCTGCCACGACGGCGGCCGGCGGCATCCTGATGCTGGGTCTCACGTTTGTCATGCCCCTCGACGACGCGACGTTGGTCAAGACCGGCGCCATCGCGGTCCTCAGCGCGCTGGCCGCCGCCGAGTTCAGCCGGCGACCTCTGAGCGAGCTCGCCGGGTCGCGAGTGCTCGTGGTGACCCTCGTCGCCTTCGGCTCCTACAACCTCTACCGACTCGTCGTGGCCTCCCTCACGGGGATGCCGTCGGCGCTGTGGCAGCACACCGCCTCCGCGCAGGTGACGACGGTCCTGAGCGCACTGGCCATCGTCGGTATGGGGTACGGGTCGGTACGGCTGGGGCGCGAACTCGACGACGACCCGACCCCCGGTACCCGCGCGCACGACCGCGGGGCGCTCCGCGCCGCCGCGGGTGACCTGCTCCGCTCCGGCGACCGCATCGGCGTCATGATCGTGCGCATCCCCGAGATCGACCTCATCCGCGCCGCGCACAGCTCCGAGCGCGCGGAAGAGATCGTGATGGTGCTCGCGGATGCGGCGAAGGAGACGATGCCAGGGTCCTCCCCCGGCGTCCCCGCCCGCGACACCGTCTTCATCGTGCACCCGAAGTCGGCGCCCCGGCCCGGGGCCGAGGACGATCTGCGGCACGCATTCGCCGGCCACATGCCGCTGATCGACTACTCCGACGTCCCGGATCTGTCGTTCGAGCACCACGCGGTGAGAGATCTGCACGACCTGTCGCTGCTCATGGAGAGCCGGCGGCTGCGCCCGGGTTCGGGGGCGTTGCCGCGCCCGTGAGACGGCTTCGCGGCGTTCAGCCCTGGTTGCCGCTCTGGCCCCACCCCGGGGCACGACCGGTGCTCGTGCCCGAGCCGGCCGGCGCGGGCGAGCCCGACGATGAATCACCGTCGAAGATCGCAACGGGGAGGTACTGGTAGACCGTCTGCTGCGTGAAAGAGGCGTCGGAGTTCGCCGTTCCCTCCACCGCGATGTTCAACGCGAACTCGAGCGTGATGCCGTACGTGTCGGCGGGGAGCTGACGGATAGAGGTCGTCGGCACCAGGAGACCGCCCTGGAAGCTGTTCAGGAGCAGACCGCGATCGGAGCGGAGCGTGTCCGAGGGCACGAGCGTGCGCGGGTCGGCGCTGAACTGGAAGGGATTCGACACCTGGCCGCCGGCCTGCGCGGTCTGCGACGTGACCGATACCGAGGAGATGTACACGCGACGCTTCTGGGCCAGGACCGCCTTCTCATCGACACGGTGGTCGTGCACGTTGAGGGCGAAGCCGAACTGCTTCTCGTTCGAGGAAGTCCACTCCATCGTGCGCTTGGGATCGACGGCCCAGACGTCCAGGCGCAGTTCGAGACCGTCCGCGACCTCCGAGGACAGCGACACCGAGCCGTCGTAGGTGAACCGGGAGTCGAACGGCATCGCCGTGGGCGACGATTGCGGAACGGGCGTGGACACCACGACCGGCTGTCCCCCGCCGGAGGTCTGGGCCTGGAGGGCGTTGAAGGCATCCACGACCTGGGTGCACCCCGTCAGGGTGACCGAGCTTGCGAGCGCGACGGCGAGAGCGAGAGCGCGCACGGGACGACGGCGAGAGGGGCTGCTCACGGGTATCTCCTGAGTCTGAGGGCGCGGGCTGCGCAGAGGTCGACGAACGACCATCACGCTGCGGGATGCAGGCCTCAGGGGGAGTCTGACCGGACGACGCGACGGGTAGGACGCGAAAGGGCGAGCAGAGACAGGATGGCGCGCAGAAGACTACACCATCGTCTATACACTCGATCACATGGCAGCCGCGAGGAGCGTTCAGCCCGCGACGTCGCCGGGCAGCTCCGACACCGACGACGCCAGCGGGCCGAGCAGCCGCACACGCTCTGTCTGGCTGCTGCAACTGGTCCTGGGGGCCAGCGTCATCATCACGGTCCTGCTCGTGCAGGCGCTCGATCCCTCGCTGTTCGCGGTGTGGACCTTCTCGAGCGGAGTCGGTGTCGTCATCGCCCTCACCGCGGTGGCGATCATGGTTCCCTGGCATCGCCTGCCACGCAATACGGTGGCGCTCGTCCCCTTCGGGGACATCATCGGAATCGGCCTGCTGAGCTTCGGAACCGACCTGCGCTTCGGGTACTTCTGGGTCTTCCCCATCACCTGGATCGCCACGCATTTCATCCTGAGCATGATGATCGCTTCGCTGGCGACCGCCGGCGTCATCATCGTCGCGGATGCCGCGGTCAACGGCGTCGGCCCGGCGGCGACGCTACGACTGACCGTCGTGATGCTGTCGCTGACCTTCATCGGGATCACGGCGTACATGTCCTCCCGGCAGACCCGCGCGTTCAAACAGCTGCTCCGCCGCCAAGCCACCCGGCTGCAGGGCACTCTGCAACGGGTCACCGGCCAGGAGCGCCGGGTCTCGCAGATGCTCAACGGTCTGGACACGGGAATCGCCCGGCTCTCCGTCGACGGCGAGGTCCTGGCCCTCAATGACACCTACGTCAGTCTGTACGGGATCGATCGCGACGATCCGTCTCGGCCCGGCGGCGCGGTCGAGTACGCCGCGCTCCGCGGCGAGCCGCTGGCAGAGTCGGAGCGCCCTTTCACCCGTGCGGCGAGGGGAGAGCAGTTCGAGGACGAACGGGTCTGGCTGTTCGATGCGCAGGGCAACTGGCACGCGTTGTCCGCCTCGACGCGTCGCCTCGTGTCGTCGGACGAACCCGAGAGCAGCCTGCTGATCGTCCACGACGTCACCGCGCTCATCGAGGCCGAGCGCGCCCGCGAACGCCTCGCCGCCACCGTGTCGCACGAGCTGCGAAACCCCCTCACGGCGATCATCGGACATGCCGACCTGGCGCTGGACGCCCCCGACCTCTCGCCGAAGGTGCGTGAACAGCTGGATGTCATCGTCGGAGCCGGCGAGCGCATGCAGACGCTGATCTCGGAGATCCTCGTCAACTCGCGGGGAGTCTTCCGCGACGAGAAGGCGGCCACGACGACGGATGCCACGCGCATCATCGCGTCGTCGCTGGAGTCGTTCCGTCCTGCTGCCGCCGCCCGGCGCGTGAGCGTGAGCGAGGACCTCCCCGCCTCGGCCGAGGTCGTAGGCGACGGCTTCCGTCTGCGTCAGGCGTTCGACAACATCCTCAGCAACGCCATCAAGTACACCCCCGGCGGGGGAAGCGTGCACATCTCGATCAGGGTGTCCGATGACCACGTGGAGTTGACGTTCGCCGACACGGGGATCGGCATCCATCCCGATGACCTGCCCCGGATCTTCGACCCCTATTTCCGTGCCCGGGCGGCTCGCGAGAGCCCCACACCGGGGACGGGACTGGGCATGGGTATCGTGCGCGGGATCGTCGAGGAGCAGGGCGGATCCCTCGAGCTCGAGAGCGAAGTCGGCACGGGGACGACGGTGACGGTGCGGCTGCCTTCGCCCTCGAAGGCCCGCAACGTATGACCGTGCAGCAGACGCTGGAGAACCTCGGTCTGGCGCAGGCCACCATGGCCACCCTTGCCACGCTGATGGTGATCAGCCTGGGCTTCTTGCACCGCCCTTCCCGGGCCTCGCTGCTGTGGTCGCTGGCCTTCGTCCTCGCGATGTCCAGCACGTGGGTCTCGGTGGCCGGCTCGGTCATCGGTGACGAGGCGATACGGCGCTCGGGGCTCGGTCTCATGCTCGGCGCCCCCGCGCTCATCTGGGCGGGTTTCCGTGCGCGGCGGGGTGTCCGGGCCCTCCCGTGGATCGCCGTGGTCCAGTCGATCGCGAGCGCCGGGGCCTTCATCGCCGCGGGCGATCTGGGTGGCTACGGGATGACGTTCCGACTGGCGTTCCTGGGTGCCGCGGTGTTCGCCGGGCTCACGATCCTGGAGATCCGCCGTGCCGCCGACGGGCTGGAGAGGCTCGCACTCCCCCTCATGATCGTCTCGACGGGCTTCGTCGGGCTCGCCGTCTCGATCGTCGTGGCGGGACTGGTCTTCCCCGCCAACGCTCAGGACCTGCAGCTCCCCCGGATCCTGAACAGTCTGGGAATGCTGGTCTACCTCGTGTGCGCGACCGTCAGCCTGCTGTATTTCAGCTCGGTCTCACCCGTCGGCGAGCGATCATCGATCTCGTGGCCGCAATTCGCGGTGACCGCGTCCGATCGTCTCGCGCGAGCGCGACGGGCGCAGGAGAGCTCGTGGGCGATACTCTCCATCCGCCTCGACGATCCCGATCAGATCCGCAGCACGACGGGCGAGAGCAGCTGGATCCGGATCGTCTCGACGTTCGAGGCCCTCGTCGCCGACACCATGCCGGCCGAGGCCGACCTGGGACGTCCGGCGCGGGGACGCGTGGTGGTGCTGGTGTGCCGCCCCGGACCGGTGCTTCGCGAGCACGTGCGGACCCTTCTGCGGAGATTGACGGAGGCGGATTCCGACGGGGTCGACATCCAGCTCTCGGCCAGTGTCGGATGGGTCCCGGCCGAGTCGGCCCAGTACGACCTGACCACGCTCGTGGAGCGCGCCGACGCCGCCGCCCTCATCGCCACCGGCCTCGGCGGCGACCGGTGGGAGCGCGTGCGCGCCTGATCAGTCGGCGGGAGTGGCGGCGGACCGCGCGATCGCGACGGTGATCGAGTCGCTGGCGGTCTGTTTGGCGAACTCGCTCGAGGTCGGCGTCGTCTGCAGGAGGAACTCGTAGGTGAACTGCAGGGTGACGAATGTGGCGTCGGCGGGAACCTCTCCGACGTTGAACGTCTGGGAGTAGCTGTACGGCGACAGCACGAGATAGCCCGGCGGGTTGCCCTGATCGGTCTGGGGTGCGAGGGGCGCGAACGACTGCGTCTCGTTGCCGGGGACCGCCGTCATCGTCGCGCGTTGGAGGTAGACCTTCTGCCCGTCGTCCGGCGTGACGGTGGTGGCCATCGAAATGCTCACCGGCTTGAGGGCCGTCGGAGTCCAGCGGTCCATCGCCAGCGTCGACCAGTAGTTCACCGTGGCAGCGATGGCTCCGGCGGCGACCTGGCGCTCCGTGGAGCCGCTGGAGAGATCGTTGGGCACCGGCGCGGGCACCGGCACGACGGCCGCCGACGGGGTGGTCGACGGCGCAGCCTGTCCCCCGCCCTGGGCCCATGGCGGAGACCCGCATCCGGCGAGCACGACCATCGTCGCCCCCGCAACGATCGCGCCCAGCGCGGCACGGCCGCGTCGCACCCGGTGCCCCATGCATCCTCCTGTGGTCTTCCGTCGAGTCTAGGCGGCGAGGGGCGCTCCGGCCCCGGAGCGCCCCTCCGGGGGGGGCCTAGGGTGCTGGCGTGAGTTCTCGAACCTCCCGTGCCCGCGGCACCGCAGAACGCCTCTTCGTCGCCCTCACCGTGACGATGCTGGTGTCCGCGGCGCTCGGAGCGGTGTGGATCACCGTGCGCGGGGGCCTCGCTCTCCACCACCTCTCCGCGGCCCGCGCCGCGATGACCGGTGCCCCGACCGACGACCCCCTCGCCGCGGCCGCCCTCCTGCGGTCGACGGCGGACGACGTCGCCGCGGCGCACGCCCTGACCGACGACCCGATCTGGGCCGCGGCGGGATCGCTCCCGTGGATCGGCCCTCAGCTGACGGCCATGGCACGCGTCGCCTCCGCCACCGACCGCGCGGTCGGTGCTCTCGCACCGCTGCAGGAGGTGGCATCCGCCCTCTCGTCCGGCTCTCTGCGCACCGACGACGGCAGATACGACCTCGACGTGGTGGCATCCTGGGAGCCCGGGGCGCGCGCGGCCGCCACCGCCCTCGCCGACGCGAGCGACGAAGTGTCGTCGGTGGATCCCGATGACCTGCTGGAGCCGATCGCCGCACCGCTCGTGCACGCATGGGAACTCCTCGCCCGCGCGCGCGACGGAGCCGACGCCCTCCACCGCACGACCCTGCTCGTGCCGGGCATGCTCGGCGCCGACGGGACGCGGTCGTACCTGGTGGTGTTCCAGAACAGCGCGGAATGGCGTTCCCTGGGCGGGGTCGTGGGAGCAGTTGCGCAGATCGACGCCGACGACGGGCGCCTCGCCCTCGGCGCGCAGGCGTCGTCGACGGATTTCCAGGATGCCGGTGGCGAACCCGTCGCCGACCTGCCCGAGGGTCTGCGTGCGCTGTTCGACGATCGTCCTGCCCGCTTCGTGCAGAACGTGACGCAGGTGCCCGACTTCACCGTCGGGGCCTCGGTCGCGAGAGAGATGTGGCGCCGACAGCACGGTGTCGAGGTGGACGGGGTCGTCGCGGTCGACCCCGTCGCGCTCTCGTACCTCTTGCGCGCGACCGGTCCGGTGACACTCCCCTCGGGAGACGTGCTCACGAGCGAGGATGCCGTCCCGCTCCTGCTCGACGAGGTGTATCGGCGCTACGACGACCCGAAGCGTCAGGACGCGTTCTTCCAGTCCGCCTCCGCCGCCGTCTTCGAGGCGGTGGTCGCCGGTCGAGCCGAAGCGCGTGCGCTCGTCGAGGCTCTCGATCAGGCCGCGCGCGAGCGCCGTCTGCTCGTCTGGAACGCCGATCCCGCCGCACAGGCCGTGCTCGACGGCACCGACCTGCAGGGAGCGCTGCCCGGGAATGACGCCGGTCGCACCTCGTTCGGCGTCTACGTCAACGACGGCACGGGCTCGAAGATGGACTATTACATGCGGCTCGGGGTCGCCACGGCGTGGTGCTCCGACGCCACGGCGGCGCTCCGCGTGACTCTGCGCAACGAGGCCCCGGATGCCGAGTCCCTCCCGGACTACGTGACAGGCGGCGGCGCCTACGGTGTACCGCCCGGCCAGACGCTCACCGGCGTCTACGTCTACCTTCCGCGGGGTGCGCTGATCGAGGGGCGGCGCACCACCGGAACCGGCGCGCCGACCGGCTTCTCCGGTGGTGACGACGGTGGCCACGAGGTGATGAAGTGGTCCGTGCTCCTGGCACCCGGGGAGTCCGCCACCCTCGACCTGCGTGTCGCGACGCCCGCGACACCCATCCTGGAAGCGCGCGCGACGCCGACCCTTTACGCAATGGAAACCCCCGCCGGTGGTGCCTCGTGCGCGGATGAGGGATAGTCGAACAGACGGATCCGCATCGCGCTGTGGGGGCGCGATCTCCGCCGAACTGCCGCACGTGCCGTTCTCGGATACGTGTCCTCTAGCTAGTGGGTGCCGCATGAAATTCACGTTGGTCCGTTCCGTCGCCCTCGCAGCCCTCGTCGCGGGTGCTGCCCTCGTCCTCCCGGCCACCGCTTCGGCGGAGACCACCGCCGACACGCCAAAGGATGCCACCACCCACGCCTCGGCCACCTGGTCCGATGCCGGGACCGGGCCCGCTCTCGGTTTCTGGATCGGCGGCGGAACCCTCGCGCTCGCGGGTGGGGCCATCGCGGTCGGGGCGACGGTACGACGCCACCGCCACGACCCCCAGACCTGAAGACGTCGATCGCGAAGGGCCGTCCGCATCGAGGGCGGCCCTTCGCAATCACCGTCGCGGTGAGGTGATATCCGGCAGCTCCCCGCGTGAACTTCGCTGGCCCCCGACGATGTCGGTCGCGCCGCCTCGGAAGACTGGCTGCACGAGCGGCATCACATCGATGCCGTTCTCGACCGCATACCCGGCCAAACCCGCCACCGAGATGGGCCCACCATGAAGAACACGATCCTCCGTGCCGCCGCAGCGCTCTCGTTGGCGGCCGTCGCGCTGATGGCCCCGACGGCCGCCAACGCCTACACCGACCCCGCCGTCGTCATCGCCACCCCGAGCACGATCACCGCGGGCAGTACCAGCACCTTCACCACCGACCTCGCCCCGTACGACGCCTCCGAAGAGATCCTGATCTCGATCACGGGCGAGAACGCCGGCGGCGCGAAGCTCGCCATGGTCAAGGCCGCCGTCGAGACCAACGCGACCCTGCGCACCCGCGCCGTGCAGGGCAAGCTGAACGTCCCGATCGCCTTCCCCTCGAACGGCATCGGCACCTACGATCTGACGTTCACGGGCGTGACGAGCAAGGTCGTCCTGCACTCGCGTATCACCGTCGTGGCGCCCGGCACCAAGACGCCGTCCAAGGCCGGTCTCGCGGTCACCGGTATCGCCTCCGACGACACCGTGGGACTCTGGATCGCCGGAGGCGCGCTGGTCGTCGCCGGAGCCGCGGTCGGGATCGGGGCGACCGTCCGCCGACGCCGCCACACCGCCTGACAACCGCGAATACGAGAAGCGGGGGTCGTCCATCCGGACGGCCCCCGCTTCTCGTGCTCGCGGTTCCTCAGGAAGCGAGAGCCGAGCGCGTCCCCGGCACCTCGGCCGTGATGAGGATCGGCAGGTGGTCGCTGAGCCCCTGGGGCAGGGTGCGGATGTGTGCGATGTCGAAGCCGATCGACGTCGCGAAGTCGTAGTGCCCGCGGAAGAAGCGGTACCGCGTGTAGGTGCGGGAATCGCTCAGCGTGAGCTCGTACCCCTGATCGCGCACAGCCTGGCCGAGGTTCTCCTTGAAGACGGGGTAGTTGTAGTCGCCCACCATCAGGGTCGGAAGCCCCGGACCGAGGTTCTGCAGCTCGGCCAACGCGGTGCGGATCTGATGCCGGCGCAGGGAGTTGAGCGCCGTGAGCGGGGCCGCATGGAACGACGCGACGATGACCTCGTGCCCGTCATCGATGTCGCGCAGCCGCACGCCCAGCATGCGCTCCTCCGCAGGCTTGAGGACGTAGTCGTGCAGCGACTTCTTCAGGGCGATCGAGCGCACATCCACCGCACGGAACGTGTTCTCGCGATAGTAGACGGCGAGCCCCAAGCGGTTGCGCTGCGTGGCCTCTGCCAGTCGCAGCCCCGATATCTCGGTCGGGATGTCGCGGGTGTCGCACTCCTGCAGACACAGGAGATCCACCGCATGGGCGTCGACGAGAGCGGCGAGCTCCCCCGCCGCGCGATGCTTGCGCAAGTTGTACGAGATGACCTTCATGGCGAAGCCAGCCTAGGACGCCGAGCCCCGGAGCTCACCCAGGGTTGCCAAACCCTCAGGAACTGATTCCGTCCGCATCGCGACGATTGCGCGTCTGCTCCGCGCGGGATGCCAGCAGTTCGTCAGAGGGGTACCCCACCTCCGCCAGGACGAGACCGCGCGCGGCCAGAACCTTCGTGTCCGGGGTGCGCGCACCCGCGTCACGGATGTCCAGGACGCGGTCCACGTCTATGCGCCCCTCACCCACTGCCACGCACGCGCCGACGAGCGCGCGCACCATGCTGTGGCAGAACGCATCCGCGCGGACATTGGCCGTGACCGCGCCGTCGGCCGCGCGATGCCAGTCGAACTCGAGGAGCGTCCGGATCGTCGTGGCCTCCTCGCGGGCTTTGCAGTACGCGGCGAAATCGTGGAGACCGATGAGGCTGCGGGCAGCGGCATCCATCGCCTCGACGTCCAAGTGCGCCTTGACGCTCGTCGTTCGGGCCCGGTCGAGGGGGTCATAGCCGGTTGTGAGGTCAGCGATGCGATACGAATACCGCCGCCACACGGCGGAGAAACGGGCATCGAAGCCCTCGGGCGCCACGGAGGTGCGCCGCACCGTGACGTCGGGATACGCGCCGAGAACGCCCCTCACACGGCCGGCCAGCGCCGCCACGGCATCGGTCTCGTCACCGTCACGCCGTCGACGGGGCAGACGCGCGAGCTGGTCGACGTCGAGATCGAGGTGCGCCACCTGTCCGGAGGCGTGCACTCCGGCATCCGTCCGCCCGGCCACCACCAGGCGCGGCTCCCCTCCGAGGATGCGGGTCAGCGCGTCCTCGATCGTGCCTTGCACCGTGCGCAGTCCGGGCTGACGCGCCCACCCGCGGAAATGCGTGCCGTCGTAGGAGATGTCGAGACGGATGCGCACCTATCCAGCCTAGAGGCACGGCCCCGGAGACGACTGAGGCCCCCTCCCGTCCGGGAGGGGGCCTCAGTGCGAGAGGGAGAGGGTTTACGCCTTGGCGTCGCCCTCGACCGCGTCCTCGGCGGCAGCCTCGGCCGCCGCGCCTTCTTCCGGCGACTCGGCGCCGGCGTCGGCGGCCTCGTCGACGGCGGGCGTCTCGTCAGCGGCGGTCTCCTCGGCGGGAGCCTCCTCCGCGGCGGGGGCAGCGGCCGCGGCGGGCGCGGCAGCAGCCTTGGCGGCGGACGGCTTCTTCGTGACGGGCTCGAGAACGAGCTCGATCACAGCCATGGGGGCGTTGTCGCCCTTGCGGTTGCCGACCTTGGTGATGCGGGTGTAGCCGCCCTCGCGGTCAGCGACCAGCGGAGCGATCTCGGTGAAGAGGGTGTGCACGACCTCCTTGTCACCGATCACCGAGAGAACGCGGCGACGAGCGTGGAGGTCACCCCGCTTCGCGAACGTGATCAGTCGCTCGGCGAGCGGACGCAGGCGCTTGGCCTTGGTCTCGGTCGTCTTGATCGACTTGTGGGTGTACAGGGCCGCCGCGAGGTTGGCGAGAAGCAGGCGCTCGTGGGCCGGGCCGCCGCCGAGGCGGGGTCCCTTCGTGGGCTTGGGCATGTCGTGTTACTCCAGTGGGAAGGTTCGGTCGGGTCCGACGGGTCAGACGGTCTCGTCGTCGTAGCCGCCGAAGAACTGGGCGCCGTCGAAGCCGGGCACCGAGTCCTTGAGCGACAGGCCGAGCGAGGTGAGCTTGTCGCGCACCTCATCGACCGACTTCTGACCGAAGTTGCGGATGTTCATCAGCTGGGTCTCGGAGAGGGCGACCAGCTCCGAAACGGTGTTGATGCCCTCGCGCTTGAGGCAGTTGTACGAGCGCACCGAGAGGTCGAGGTCTTCGATCGGCATCGACAGCTCGTTCGAGAGGACGGTCTCGACCGGCGCGGGGCCGATCTCGATGCCCTCGGCCTCGACGTTCAGCTCGCGCGCCAGACCGAAGAGCTCGGTCAGCGTGCGGCCAGCCGATGCCACGGCGTCGCGGGGAGCGATCGAGGGCTTCGACTCGACGTCGAGGACGAGCTTGTCGAAGTCGGTACGCTCACCCGCACGCGTCGCGTCGACGCGGTAGCTGACCTTGAGAACGGGCGAGTAGATCGAGTCGATCGGGATCTGACCCGCCTCGGCGTACTCGTTGCGGTTCTGGGTCGCCGAGACGTAGCCGCGGCCACGCTCGATCGTCAGCTCGAGCTCGAACTTCGCCGTGTCGTTCAACGTGGCGATGACCAGCTCGGGGTTGTGCACCTCGACGCCCGCGGGAGCGGAGATGTCGGCCGCAGTGACCTCGCCGGCACCCGTCTTGCGCAGGTACGCGGTGATGGGCTCGTCGCGCTCGCTCGAGACCACGAGCTGCTTGATGTTCAGGATGATCTCGGTGACGTCTTCCTTCACGCCCGGGATGGTGCTGAACTCGTGCAGGACGCCATCGATGCGGATGCTCGTGACGGCCGCGCCGGGGATCGACGACAGGAGGCTGCGACGCAGCGCGTTGCCGATCGTGTAACCGAAGCCGGGCTCGAGCGGCTCGATGACGAAACGGCTGCGGAACTCCCCGATCTTCTCCTCGGTCAGAGTGGGACGCTGTGCGATGAGCACTATGTGTTCCTTTCGATCACGTGCCCGCTATATGACACGTGTAATGGGGTGAGGTGTTGAGTTGTACTCGTCGGATGCCGCCCGCCCGGGGGCGTCACGGCATCCGAATGCGTGGGGTGCGCGAAAGCGCGAGCGTTCCCGGGGAGCGACGAGCACTCCCCGGGAACGATGCGTCAGACGCGGCGGCGCTTCGGCGGACGGCAGCCGTTGTGCGCCTGCGGCGTCACGTCCTGAATCGAGCCGACCTCGAGGCCGGCAGCCGTCAGCGAGCGGATCGCGGTCTCGCGGCCCGAACCCGGGCCCTTCACGAAGACGTCGACCTTCTTCACGCCGTGCTCCTGCGCCTGGCGGGCAGCGGACTCTGCAGCCATGCCTGCGGCGTAGGGCGTCGACTTGCGCGAGCCCTTGAAGCCGACGCCGCCGGACGATGCCCAGCTGATGACGGCCCCGGAGGGGTCGGTGATCGAGACGATGGTGTTGTTGAACGTCGACTTGATGTGGGCCTGGCCCACAGCGATGTTCTTCTTCTCCTTGCGGCGCGGCTTGCGCGCGGCGGACTTGGCCTGTGCCATGTGCGGTTCTCCTGGATCCTGCGCCGGCGGAGGCCTAGCGCGCCTTCTTCTTGCCGGCGACGGTGCGCTTGGGGCCCTTGCGGGTACGAGCGTTCGTCTTCGTACGCTGACCGCGCACGGGGAGGCCGCGGCGGTGGCGCAGGCCCTCGTAGGAACCGATCTCGACCTTGCGGCGGATATCGGCGGCCACCTCGCGACGGAGGTCACCCTCCACCTTGTAGGTGCCCTCGATGTGGTCGCGCAGGGCGACCAGCTGGTCGTCGGTGAGGTCCTTGACGCGGACGTCCGGGCTGATGCCGGTCGCGGTGAGGATCTCGGTGGAGCGGGTGCGGCCCACGCCGTAGATGTAGGTAAGCGCGATCACCACGCGCTTGTCGCGCGGGATGTCGACGCCGGCGAGACGTGCCATGCGGCTCTCCTCAGAGTGTCGTGGAGGTGTGGAGCAGGATCGGTGCTCGGGCCTCCGCCCCGAGGTGTCCCCCGCATCGCGGGTTCTGATCCTGCCGGTGTGTATTCAGTTGGAAGTGATTCGTCGAGTCCGTGCGGACTCAGCCCTGGCGCTGCTTGTGACGCGGGTTGCTCTTGCAGATCACCATGACGCGCCCGTGGCGACGGATGATCTTGCAGTGGTCGCAGATGGGCTTGACGGAGGGGTTGACCTTCATGATTCCTGATCTCGCTGTCTTCGATCCGCCGGAGCGGTTCGTTACTTCTCGGCCGGGCTCAGCGGTAGCGGTAGACGATGCGACCTCGCGTGAGGTCGTACGGGCTCAGCTCGACGACGACGCGGTCCTCGGGGATGATGCGGATGTAGTTCTGCCGCATCTTGCCCGAGATGGTGGCGAGCACCTTGTGACCGTTGGTCAGTTCGACACGGAACATCGCATTGGGCAGTGCCTCGGACACCGTGCCCTCGATCTCGATGACACCGTCTTTCTTCGCCATAGACTCGCTCACGCTCGTTGCAGACCGGCCGGTCTGCGGTGGATGGGGGTTTGGTGCTGCGACACGCCAATGAAGGCGCAACGCACCAAAGATCAAGCATACGTGGTAGAACGCAATGCGGCAACTTGCCGCCGTGTTCAGCCGTTCAGACGCCCGACGATGTCCTTCTGGGGGTCGCCCGTGAGGTCCTTCTGGTTCACGAGAACCTGACCGTTGATCGCGATCGTCGGCGTGGAGATGCCTGACCCCGTCTGCGACGGCGTCTTCTTCGTCATCGCCGTGACGAACTTCGCGTAGGTGCCGTCCTGGATGCAGGAGGTCACGGCATCCGAGGCGCCGGCGTCCTTCGCGATCGTGGCGAGGGTCGCGTCGTCGAGACCGGAGGTGCCCTCCTTGGGCTGCTGCGCGTACAGCGCCTTCACGAAGGCGGGGACGTTCGCCGCGTCGTCCACGGCGACGCAGTACGCCGCACCGGCGGCCCGCGTCGAATACTGGGTTCCCTGCGACTGCGCATCGAGGATCGCGATGGGGTGGATGTTCAGCGTGATGGTGCCACCGTCCGCGAGCTGCTGGAGCGTCGGGCCGTAGGCCTGCTCGAACGAGTTGCACACCGGGCACATGAAGTCGACGTACGTGTCCACGGTCTGGTTCCCCGAGCCGACCGAGATCGCGCCGGTGTCGGCATTCACCGCCGACGACTCGGGTACGGTCCCGGGCGAGGTCGCCTGGTTGTTGGCGAACCACACCACGCCCGCGATCACGAGGACCACGACGACGGCCGCCGCGGTCACCCCGATCGCGAACCAGTTCGTCGATTTGCGAGCAGTAGCCATCATCAGTCGATCTCCTTCGGCACCACACCGAAGGGTGCCAGCTTCTCTGCACCGCCGTCGGGAGCGGTGAGGACCCAGACGCCTCCATCGTGCACGGCGACGCTATGTTCCCAATGGGAGCCGGCCGTGCCGTCGATCGTGGACACCGTCCAACCGTCGTCCTCGACCTGGGTCTCCTGATCTCCGATCACGACCATCGGCTCGATGGCCACAGCCAGTCCTGCCCGCACCTCGGCGCCCCGGTCGGGCACCCGGTAGTTGAAGACGCTCGGCGACTCGTGCATCTTGCGACCGATGCCGTGACCGACATAGTCGCGCAGGATGCCGTATCCCCCGGCCGGAGCGTGGGTGTCGATGTACTCCTCGATCGCCGCGCTCACCTCGCCCAGGTGGGACGCACGGCTCAGAGCGGCGATGCCCGCCCACAGGGACCCCTCGGTGACCTCGGACAGCGTCCGTCGCGGCCCCACGACCTCTTCGGGCGCGTCTCCGGGGACCACGACGGTGAAGGCCGAGTCGCCGTTCCAGCCTCGGAATTCCGCTCCCGCGTCGATGGAGAGCAGGTCCCCCGCCTGGAGCGGACGATCGTTCGGGATGCCGTGCACCACTTGCTCGTTCACGGAGGCGCAGATCGTGTGGCGGTATCCGCGCACCATCTGGAAGTTCGACTTCGCGCCGCGGTCCGTGATGACGCGCGCGGCGGCCGCGTCGAGCTGCAGAGTGGTGACACCCGGCGCGATCAGTTCGCGGACCGCGTCCAGCGCGGCGGCCGTGATGAGACCCGGCTCCACCATCGCGCGCAGCTGCGCGGGCTTCTTGTAGATCGAGGAGCGCAGCACCACGTCAGCGCGCCGGTCGCAGACCGCGTGCCTCGAGAGCGGCGAAGATCCGCGCGGTGATCTCGTCGAGCCCGCCGACGCCGTCGATCTCGTCGACGATGCCGCGCGTGCCGTAGACACTGAGGATCGGCGCCGTCTCGCGCTCGTAGATTCCCAGGCGCGTGGCGATCGCTTCCTCGGTGTCGTCCGCACGACCCTGCTCGGTGGCGCGAGCCGTCAGCCGGGCCAGGGACTCCTCACGGGGGACGACCAGCGCGATGACGGCATCCAGCTTCTCGTCGCGACCCTCAAGGAACTCGTCCAGGTGCATGACCTGCGCGAGGTTGCGCGGGTAGCCGTCGAGCAGGAAACCCTCCGCCGCGTCGGCCTGCGACAGGCGGTCGCGGACGACCGCACTCGTCAGCTCGTCGGGCACGAGGTCCCCCGCGTCGATGATCGACTTCACCTGACGCCCCAGATCGGTTCCCTGCGACACGTTCGCGCGGAACACGTCGCCGGTCGAGACGACGGGGACGCCCAGCGCTTCACCGACACGGACGCCCTGCGTCCCCTTGCCCGAGCCCTGGGGTCCGACGATCAGAAGACGCGCGGTCATCGCAGCAGCCCCTCGTAGTGACGCTGCTGGAGTTGCGCGTCGATCTGCTTCACCGTCTCGAGGCCGACGCCGACGATGATGAGGATCGACGCGCCGCCGAACGGGAAGTTCTGGTTGGCACCGACCGTCGCGAGCGCCACGAGAGGCAGCAAGGCGATGAGGCCGAGGTAGATGGATCCGGGAAGCGTGATGCGCGTGAGCACGTAGTCGAGGTACTCCGCGGTCGGACGACCGGCCCGGATGCCGGGAATGAAGCCGCCGTACTTCTTCATGTTGTCGGCGACGTCGACCGGGTTGAAGGTGATCGCGACGTAGAAGTACGTGAAGCCGACGATCAGCAGGAAGTACACCAGCATGTAGAGCGGGTGGTCACCGCGCGTGAGGTACTGCGAGATCCACGTCACCCATCCGGCCGGCTCCTGGCCCGCCTGCGGCTGGTTGAACTGCGCGATCAGCGCGGGGATGTACAGCAGCGACGACGCGAAGATCACCGGCACCACACCGGCCATGTTGACCTTGATGGGGATGTAGGTGTTGGTCCCACCGTAGGTGCGACGCCCGACCATGCGCTTGGCGTACTGCACCGGGATGCGCCGCTGGGACTGCTCGACGAACACCACGAGCGCGACCACGACGATGCCCACCGCCAGGACGAGGAGGAAGACCTCGACGCCGCGCGAGTTGAGGATCGAGAGCATCGCGGCGGGGAAGGTCGCGGCGATCGAGGTGAAGATCAAGATCGACATGCCGTTGCCGACGCCACGCTCGGTGACCAGCTCGGCGAACCACATGACCAGGCCGGTACCGGCGGTCATCGTGATGATCATGAGCAGCTGGGCCCACCAGATGTCGTTGGTGAGCAGCTGCTGGCACTCGGGAGCCCCGCCCGTGCCGAGCAGCTGGCCCGACCGCGCCACCGTGATCAGCGTCGTGGACTGCAGCAGCGCCAGCGCGATCGTCAGGTACCGCGTGTACTGCGTGAGCTTGGCCTGGCCGGCCTGGCCCTCTTTGTACAGCGTCTCGAAGTGCGGGATGACCACGCGCAGGAGCTGCACGATGATCGTGGCCGTGATGTACGGCATGACTCCCAGCGCGAAGATCGACAGCTGAAGGAGCGCGCCGCCCGAGAACAAGTTGACCAACGACAGCAGGCCTTCGGTGCTCCCCGACTGCGCGAGACAACGCTGGACGTTCGGGAAGTCGACGAAGGGCGTCGGCACGTGAGCACCCAGCCGGTAGATGGCGATGATGCCCAGCGTGAAGGCGATCTTCCGCCTCAGGTCAGGCGTGCGAAAAACCCGCGCGATGGCGCTGAACAAGGGGATTCCTCCAGAAAGATCTCGGCGCGCACCGAGGCGCACACGGAATCAGACTAACCCAGAAGGGGCCGACGGCCATACGGCCGCCGGCCCCTCCTCGGGTGTGACGTCAGTTGACGGTGCCGCCTGCGGCGACGATCTTCTGCTCAGCCGAGCCGGAGACCTTGTCGACCGAGACGTTGAGCGCGACCGAGATGTCGCCGGTGCCGAGCACCTTGACCTTCTCGTTCTTGCGCACGGCACCCTTGGCCACCAGGTCGACGACGGTGACGTCGCCGCCCTGCGGGTAGAGCTCGCCCAGCTTGTCGAGGTTGACGACCTGGTACTCGACCCGGAACGGGTTCTTGAAGCCGCGGAGCTTCGGGGTGCGCATGTGCAGGGGCATCTGCCCACCCTCGAAGCCGACCTTCACCTGGTAGCGGGCCTTGGTGCCCTTGGTGCCACGACCGGCGGTCTTACCCTTGGATCCCTCACCGCGACCGACACGGGTCTTCGCGGTGTGGGCGCCGGGGACCGGACGCAGGTGGTGGACCTTCAGCACGCCGGGGCGCGCCGCAGGAGCGGCATCCTTCTTGGCGGCCGTCTTACGGGCCGGAGCCTTCTTCGGGGCGTCGACCGTGGCGGTCTCGTCCTTCTTGTCAGCCATTAGTCGATCTCCTCAACCTTGACGAGGTGGGCGACGGTCTTGACGTAACCGCGCGTCTGCGCGTCGTCGGGGCGGACGACCGAGTCGCCGATCCGCTTCAGACCGAGCGAGCGCAGCGTGTCACGCTGGTTCTGCTTCTCGCTCACCTTGGACTTGATCTGCGTGACCTTCAGACGCTCGGCCATCAGGCACCTACCTTCTGAGCGGCGGCCTCGGCGCGCACGAGGCGGGCCGGGGCGACCTGGTCGAACTCCAGACCGCGGCGGGCTGCCACGGCGCGGGGCTCCTCGAGCGACTTCAGCGCCTCGACGGTCGCGTGCACGATGTTGATCGTGTTCGACGAACCGAGCGACTTCGACAGGACGTCGTGGATGCCGGCGCACTCGAGCACGGCGCGGACGGGACCACCGGCGATAACACCGGTACCGGCGGCGGCGGGGCGCAGGAGCACCACACCGGCGGCAGCCTCACCCTGAACGGGGTGCGGGATGGTCGAACCCGAACGCGGGACGCGGAAGAAGTTGCGCTTGGCCTCTTCGACACCCTTCGAGATGGCGAGGGGGACTTCGCGGGCCTTGCCGTAGCCGACACCCACGACACCGTTGCCATCGCCCACGACGACGAGCGCCGTGAAGCTGAAGCGACGACCGCCCTTGACGACCTTCGAGACACGGTTGATCGTCACGACGCGCTCGAGGAACTGGCTCTCGTTGCGGTCGCGCGAACCACGGTCGCGCTGGTTGGTGTTGCGCTCGCGACCACCGCGACGCGGCTCGCGCTCACGCTCGGCGGGCGCCTGCGTCGCAGCTGCACCCTCGGCCGGCGCCGTCTGGTCGGTCACTTCGGTCTCCTTGTTGTCACTCACAGGTTCAGGCCTCCTTCACGGGCGCCTTCGGCGATCGCGGCGACACGACCGGCGTAACGGTTGCCACCGCGGTCGAACACGACGTCCGAGAAACCGGCGGCCTTGGCACGCTCGGCGACGAGCTCGCCGACCTTGCGTGCCTTGGCGGTCTTGTCACCGTCGAACGAACGCAGGTCGACCTCGAGGGTCGACGCCGAGGCCACGGTGTGACCCTTGCTGTCGTCGACCAGCTGCACGAAGACGTGGCGGGCCGAACGCGTCACAACGAGACGGGGACGGACTTCGGTACCCACGACCTTCTTGCGAAGGCGAGCGTGACGACGCGCGCGGGCAGCGGACTTTGTCTTGAGAGCCATGGCTACTTACCACTCTTTCCGGCCTTGCGGCGCACGACCTCGCCCGCGTACCGCACACCCTTGCCCTTGTACGGCTCGGGCTTGCGGATCTTGCGGATGTTGGCGGCGGCCTCGCCGACGGCCTGCTTGTCGATGCCGCTCACGGTCAGCTTGTTGTTGCCTTCGACCGTGAGGGTGATGCCCGCCGGCGGGTCGACGAGGACGGGGTGCGAGAACCCGAGGGCGAACTCGACCGAGCTGCCCTTCTGCGCCACGCGGTAACCCGTACCGACGACCTCGAGGCCCTTGGTGTAGCCCTGGGTGACACCGATGATGTTGTTGTTGATGAGCGTGCGGGTCAGGCCGTGAAGCGACCGCGACTCGCGCTCGTCGTCGGGGCGGGTGACGAGAACCTGGTTCTCGTCGACCGACACCTCGAGGGGGGATGCCACGGTGAGCGTGAGCTCGCCCTTGGGTCCCTTGACGGCGACCTCCCGGCCGTTCACCGAAACGGTGACACCGGCGGGGATGTCGATGGGAAGACGTCCAATACGCGACATGTCAGATCACCACACGTAGGCGAGGACTTCCCCGCCGACGCCCTTCTGCTCGGCCTGACGGTCGGTGAGGAGACCGGAGGAGGTGGACAGGATGGCCACGCCCAGGCCGCCGAGGACCGTGGGGACCTCGGTGGACTTCGCGTACACGCGGAGGCCGGGCTTCGAGACGCGCTTGATGCCGGCGATCGACCGCTCGCGGTTCGGGCCGTACTTCAGCGTCATGGTGAGGGTCTGGCCGACGCGAGCGTCCGAAACGGACCAGTCGGCGATGTACCCCTCCTGCTTGAGGATCGCGGCGATGTGGGTCTTGAGCTTCGAGCTCGGCAGCGACACGGAGTCGTGGTGCGCCGAGTTCGCGTTGCGCAGACGGGTCAGCATGTCTGCGACCGGGTCTGTCATCGTCATGTGGTGCTTCTTTCGATCATGAGGTTTCGACTGCCGTTACACGACAGGCGACCTTCGATGAGAGGCCCCCGGGATCCCGGGGGCCCGGGGGCTCAGGCCTGAGCGTCCGCCGACTGGAACGGGAAGCCGAGCTGGCGCAGCAGCGAACGGCCCTCGTCGTCGGTCTTGGCGGTGGTGACGATCGTGATGTCGAAACCACGCACGCGGTCGATGCGGTCCTGATCGATCTCGTGGAACACGGACTGCTCCTGGAGACCGAAGGTGTAGTTGCCGTTGCCGTCGAACTGCTTGGCCGAGAGGCCGCGGAAGTCGCGGATACGGGGCAGAGCGAGGTTGACCAGGCGGTCGACGAACTCCCACGCGCGGTCGCCACGGAGCGTGACGTGCGCGCCGATGGCCTGGCCCTCACGCAGCTTGAACTGCGCGATGGACTTGCGGGCCTTCGTCACGATCGGCTTCTGGCCGGTGATCTTGGTGAGGTCGTCGACCGCACCATCGATCACCTTGCTGTCACGAGCGGCCTCGCCGACACCGGTGTTCACGACGACCTTGACCAGGCCGGGAATCTGCATGACGTTCGGGTAGCCGAACTCCTCCTGCAGAGCCTTCTTGATCTCGGTGTTGTACTTCTGCTTCAGGCGGGGCTGGATCTTGCCAGTCTCCGCGGCAGTCACAGTGCTCATTCTCAGAGGTCCTTGCCTGACTTCTTCGCGAAGCGCACGCGGACGGTGCGCTTGACGCCGTCCTTCACCTGCTCCTCGACGCGGTGGCCGACGCGGGTCGGCTTCTTGGTCGAGGGGTCGACGAGCGCGACGTTGGAGATGTGGATCGGGGCCTCGAACGTCTCGATGCCGCCGGTCTTGGTGCCGCGCTGGGACTGGCCCACGCGGTTGTGCTTCGTGACGTAGTTCACGCCCTCGACGATGACGCGGTTCTGCTCGGTGAGGACCTCGAGGACCTTACCCTGCTTGCCGCGGTCTCCGCCGCGCTCGGGCTTGGCGCCCGAGATGACCTGAACCAGGTCGCCCTTCTTGATCTTCGCCATGATCAAATGACCTCCGGGGCGAGCGAGACGATCTTCATGAACTTCTTGTCGCGAAGCTCACGACCGACCGGTCCGAAGATACGGGTGCCGCGGGGCTCCCCGTCGTTCTTCAGGATCACGGCGGCGTTCTCGTCGAACTTGATGTAAGAGCCGTCGGGACGACGGGTCTGCTTGACCACACGGACGACGACGGCCTTGACCACGTCGCCCTTCTTGACGTTTCCACCGGGGATGGCGTCCTTGACCGTGGCGACGATGACGTCGCCCAGGCCCGCGTACCGGCGGTTCGATCCACCGAGCACGCGGATGGTCAGCAGCTCCTTGGCGCCGGTGTTGTCGGCGACCTTCAGCCGGGATTCGTTCTGAATCACTTGTTACTCCTTGGGTTCCAAGCAGCCGCGAGGCTTACTTGGCCTTCTCGAGGATCTCGACCAGGCGCCAGCGCTTGGTGGCGCTGAGCGGACGGGTCTCGTTGATCACGACCAGGTCGCCGATGCCGGCCGAGTTCGTCTCGTCGTGGGCCTTGACCTTCGACGTGCGGCGGATGACCTTGCCGTAGAGCGGGTGCTTCACGCGGTCCTCGACCTCGACGACGATCGTCTTGTCCATCTTGTCGCTCACGACGTAGCCGCGACGCGCCTTGCGGTAACCGCGGGCGTTCTCGTCGCGCACATCGTTGGCGGCGTGCTCGTGACCGACGACCTGCGCCTCGGCCTCTGCCTTCTTCGCGGTAGCCATTACTCCGCCTCTTCCTTCACGGCGTCGTCGGCGGCATCCGCCTTCTTCGCCTTGGTCTTCTTCGCCTTGGTCGCCTCGACCGGGGCCGGCGTCGCACGGATGCCGAGCTCGCGCTCGCGGATCACCGTGTAGAGACGCGCGATGTCGCGCTTGACCGCACGGATGCGGCCGTGGCTCTCGAGCTGGCCGGTGGCCGACTGGAAGCGCAGGTTGAACAGCTCTTCCTTGGCCTTACGCAGCTCCTCGACGAGGCGCTGGTCTTCGAACGTGTCGAGCTCGCTCGGAGCGAGCTGCTTGGTGCCGATCGCCATTACGCGTCGCCCTCCTCGCGCTTGATGATGCGTGCCTTGAGCGGCAGCTTGTGGATGGCACGGGTCAGTGCTTCACGAGCGAGTTCCTCGTTGACACCGGCGACCTCGAAGAGGACGCGACCCGGCTTGACGTTCGCAACCCACCACTCGGGCGAGCCCTTACCGGAGCCCATGCGGGTTTCGGCCGGCTTCTTGGTGAGGGGACGGTCGGGGTAGATGTTGATCCACACCTTTCCGCCACGCTTGATGTGACGCGTCATCGCGATACGAGCGGACTCGATCTGACGGTTGGTCACGTAAGCGGGGGTGAGCGCCTGGATGCCGAACTCACCGAACGACACCTGGGTGCCACCGGTGGCCTGGCCCGAACGGCCCGGGTGGTGCTGCTTGCGGTACTTGACCTTGCGGGGGATGAGCATTACGCCGACGCTCCTTCTGCCACGGGGGCCTCGTTGCGAGGGCCACGACGACGGTCGCCACCGCGGTCGTCACGACCGCGCGACTTCGGGGCGTTGGCCTGCTCGCGGGCGAGCTCCTTGTTGGTGAGGTCGCCCTTGTAGATCCAGACCTTCACACCGATGCGGCCGAAGGTCGTCTTGGCCTCGTAGAAGCCGTAGTCGATGTTCGCGCGCAGGGTGTGCAGGGGCACACGGCCTTCGCGGTAGAACTCGGAGCGGCTCATCTCGGCGCCGCCGAGGCGACCCGACACCTGGATCCGGACACCCTTGGCACCGGCACGCTGCGCGCCCTGCAGGCCCTTGCGCATCGCGCGGCGGAAGGCCACGCGGGCGGAGAGCTGCTCGGCGACGCCCTGGGCGACGAGCTGCGCGTCGGCCTCGGGGTTCTTGACCTCGAGGATGTTGAGCTGGATCTGCTTGCCCGTGAGCTTCTCGAGGTCGGCACGGATGCGCTCGGCCTCGGCGCCGCGGCGACCGATCACGATGCCCGGGCGGGCGGTGTGGATGTCGACGCGGACGCGGTCACGCGTGCGCTCGATCTCGATGTTGCTGACGCCCGCGCGGTCGAGCGAGGTGGTCAGCAGGCGACGGATCTTGATGTCCTCGGCGAGGTAGTCGGCGTAGCGCTGTCCGGGCTTCGTCGAGTCGGAGAACCACCGCGACACGTGGTCGGTGGTGATGCCGAGGCGGAAGCCGTACGGGTTGACCTTCTGTCCCATTACTTGCTCGCCTTCTTGTTGGCGCGAGCCGGGGCCGCAGCAGCGTCTTCCGGCGTCGCGAGCACGACCGTGATGTGGCTCGTGCGCTTCTTGATCTGGAAGGCGCGACCCTGAGCGCGGGGCTGGAAACGCTTGAGCGTCGTGCCCTCGTCGACGTACGCGTTCTTCACGTACAGGTCGGCGTCATCCAGGTACTCGTTCGTCTTGTCGGCGGTGACGCGAGCGTTCGCGATCGCCGAGGCGACGAGCTTGTAGATCGGCTCGCTCGCGCCCTGCGGCGCGAACTTCAGGATGGCGAGGGCCTCTTCGGCCTGCTTCCCCTTGATGAGAGCGACGACACGACGAGCCTTCTGAGGGGTCACGCGGATGTGTCGCACGCGTGCGATGGACTCCACCATTTCTCTCTCCTCTTACGCCCCCGCGTCAGCGGCGGCGGCCCTTCTTGTCGTCCTTCACGTGGCCGCGGAAGGTGCGGGTGGGCGAGAACTCGCCCAGCTTGTGGCCGACCATGGTCTCGGTCACGAACACGGGGATGTGCTTGCGACCGTCGTGCACGGCGATGGTGTGTCCCAGCATGGCGGGGATGATCATCGAACGGCGCGACCAGGTCTTGATGACGTTCTTGGTGCCGGCTTCGTTCTGCGAGACGACCTTGCGAAGCAGGTGCTCGTCGACGAAGGGGCCCTTCTTAAGGCTGCGAGGCATCTTCCTCTACTCCTACTTACGCTTCTTGCCGGCGGTGCGACGGCGGACGATCAGCTTGTCGCTTTCCTTGTTCGCGTGGCGGGTGCGGCCCTCGGCCTTACCCCACGGCGAAACGGGGTGACGACCACCGGACGTCTTGCCCTCACCACCACCGTGCGGGTGGTCGACCGGGTTCATGGCGACACCACGCACGGTCGGGCGGACGCCCTTCCAGCGCTTGCGGCCGGCCTTGCCCCAGTTGATGTTGGACTGCTCGGCGTTGCCGACCTCGCCGATCGTGGCGCGGCAGCGCACGTCGACGTTGCGGATCTCGCCCGAGGGCAGACGCAGCTGCGCGTAGGGGCCGTCCTTGGCGACCAGGCGCACCGAGGCGCCGGCCGAACGGGCCATCTTCGCACCGCCACCGGGACGCAGCTCGATCGCGTGGATCACGGTACCGGTGGGGATGTTGCGCAGCGGCAGGTTGTTGCCGGGCTTGATGTCGGCGCCGGCACCGGACTCGACGACGTCGCCCTGCGACAGCTTGTTCGGCGCGAGGATGTAGCGCTTCTCGCCGTCCACGTAGTGCAGGAGCGCGATGCGCGCGGTGCGGTTGGGGTCGTACTCGATGTGAGCGACCTTGGCGTCGATGCCGTCCTTGTCGTTACGACGGAAGTCGATCAGACGGTACTGGCGCTTGTGTCCACCACCGATGTGACGGGTGGTGATGCGGCCCTGGTTGTTGCGGCCACCGGTCTTCGACAGCGGGCGCAGCAGCGACTTCTCAGGCGTCGATCGGGTGATCTCGGCGAAGTCGGCCACCGACGAGCCGCGGCGACCGGGCGTCGTGGGCTTGTACTTGCGAATAGCCATTGTTCTTGTCCTCTATCCCGACCGTCAGCCGACTGCCGTGAAGATGTCGATGGTGCCCGACTTGAGGCTGACGATCGCGCGCTTGGTGTCCTTGCGCTTGCCGATGCCGAAGCGGGTCCGGCGGGCCTTGCCCACGCGGTTGATCGTGTTGACCGAAGCCACCTTGACGCCGAAGATCTTCTCGATCGCGAGCTTGATCTCGGTCTTGGAGGCGCGGGGGTCCACGAGGAACGTGTACTTGCCCTCGTCGATGAGCGAGTAGCTCTTCTCGGAGACGACCGGCTTCAGGATGATGTCGCGCGGGTCCTTGTTGACGGTGGTCATGCCGAGACCTCCTCGGTGGCGCCGGACTTCGACGCGACGAACGCGTCGTAGGCGGCCTTGGTGAAGACGATGTCGTCGGAGACGAGCACGTCGTAGGCGTTCAGCTGGCCGTAGGTCAGCACGTGGACGTACGCGAGGTTGCGCACGCTCTTGACGGTCAGCTCGTCGTCACGGTCGATCACGACGAGGACGTTCTTGACGGCGCCGAACCCGTTCAGGACCGCGGCAGCGGCCTTGGTCGACGGGGCACCCTCGATGCCGAAGGACTCCACGACGTGGAGACGCTCGCCACGAGCACGGTCGCTCAGCGCGCCCAGGAGGGCGGCGGCGATCATCTTCTTGGGGGTGCGCTGGCCGTAGTCACGGGGCTTGGGGCCGTGGACGATGCCACCACCGGTCATGTGCGGCGCGCGGATCGAACCCTGACGGGCGTTACCCGTGCCCTTCTGCTTGAAGGGCTTGCGACCGGCACCGGAGACCTCGCCACGACGCTTGGTCGAGTGCGTGCCCTGACGGGCGGCGGCGCGCTGGGCGACGACGACCTGGTGGATCAGCGGGATGTTCGTCTTGACGTCGAAGATCGAGGCGGGCAGCTCCACGGAGCCGGCCTTCTTGCCGTCGGCCTTGCGAACGTCGAGCGCGAGAGTCGAGTCAGCCATGAGATCAGGCACCCTTCACTGCGTTGCGGACGTAGACGATGCGGCCACGAGCACCGGGGACGGCGCCCTTGACGAGCAGCAGACCCTTCTCGGCGTCGACGGCGTGCACCGTGAGGTTGAGGACGGTCACGCGCTCGCCACCCATACGGCCGGCCATGCGCATGCCCTTGAAGACGCGGCTCGGGGTCGACGAGGCGCCGATCGAACCGGGCTTGCGGTGGTTGCGGTGTGCACCGTGCGAAGCGGAGACACCCTTGAAGTTGTGGCGCTTCATGACACCGGCGGTGCCCTTGCCCTTGCTGGTGCCGACGACGTCGACCAGCTGGCCGGCCTCGAACAGGCCGTTGACGGTGAGTTCCTGACCGAGCGAGTAGTCCGCGGCATCCGCGGTACGAACCTCGGTGAGGTGGCGACGCGGGGTGACGCCCGCGGCCTCGAAGTGAGCCGTCAGGGGCTTGTTCACCTTGCGGGGGTCGATCTGGCCGTAGCCGATCTGAACGGCGTTGTAGCCGTCCTTCTCGATCGAGCGGAGCTGGGTCACGACGTTGGGCGCAACCTCGATGACGGTGACGGGAACGAGCTTGCCGTTCTCGTCCCACACCTGGGTCATGCCGAGCTTGGTGCCGAGGAGGCCCTTGGAGATCTTGGAGTTGATGTCAGCCATGTCGAACCTCAGAGCTTGATCTCGATGTTGACATCGGCCGGGAGGTCGAGGCGCATCAGCGAGTCGACGGCCTTGGGCGTCGGGTCGATGATGTCGATCAGGCGCTTGTGGGTGCGCATCTCGAAGTGCTCGCGGCTGTCCTTGTACTTGTGGGGCGACCGGATGACGCACACGACGTTCTTCTCGGTCGGCAGGGGAACCGGGCCCACCACGGTGGCGCCGGCACGGGTCACGGTGTCGACGATCTTGCGCGCGGACGAGTCCAGTCCGGCGTGGTCGTACGACTTCAGGCGAATGCGGATCTTCTGTCCCGCCATTGTCTGCTCACTCTCTTTCTCGCGTCTTACCCGACCTAGGGCATCGGACGCACGGTGGCGCTCTCGCGCCCTGGCACTTCCCCTCGCTTGCGCGAGAGATGCTGCACCGCTGTTCAGCTGTCAAACCGGATGCCATGGCATCCGGCCCACCCCTCGCACGCACGCGTGCGAATCCCGCGAAGGAAGAGGGGTTCGGTGTGTGTTCTGCTGCCCGCGGCCCAGGACCCTGCGCTCACGCGCCGCCTGTGCACTGCCCTGACAGTGATCCTGGCGCGCGTCGGGCGCACGCCGGAATGTGGAACCTGGATAGTCTACGGGCCACTCGGGCGTGTCGCAAACCCGGGCGTGTCGCGTGCGGCATATCCTCAGCCCCCAACCGAGAACGCGACAGCGCCGCCCCCGATTCCCGGGAACGGCGCCGTGAAGATGCGGTGGACTCAGGCGTTGCCGACGTTCTTGTCGACGTTCTCGCGCACCTCGTCGACCTTGGCGTGGTGCTCAGCCGGGACGACCTTCTTGATCGCGTCCGCGGCGCCGTCGAGGACCTTGTCGCTGACCTCCTCGGCCTTCTCGCTCTTGAGGGCCTCCTCGATCTTGTCGCGGTTCTGATCGAGCAGCTGCTTGCCCTTGTTGATGATGTCGTCGACTCCCATGTGCGTCTCCCCTTCGTCTCGGATCCCGGCATCGCTGCCGGCCTGGGGTTCATTGTGCTGTCCCGCGCGCCGGAGCGGAAGTGCGAGATGTCGGCGGCCCGGGTCCGAGGACCGGTCACACGCGAAGGAGCGCCGCACCCCTCGGTGCGACGCTCCCCGGCGAACTCGGTCAGATGGTGACGGAGCTGTCGATCGTGTCGAAGTTGACGGCGGCGGCCTCCACGGTCGCGCGGGTGGATCCGAGCGCGTTGCCGGTCGTCGGGCGCAGGACGACATACGGGGCTGGGACCCGGTTGGACGCGCCGTTGAGCAGCTGACCCGAGTAGAGGAAGGTGATCGATCCCGAGGTGCCCGCAGCCAGCGAGCCCCCGGACTGGGTCCAGCCGCGGAGGTCGCGGAGGATGGGCGTGTAGTCGCCGGCCCCGTTCCACGTGACGGTGATCGTCGGGGTCGACGCGACGTAGGTGCCGTCGGGGTACTCATCGCCGTTCTCGTCGAAGATGAAGAAGCCGAAGCCCGAGGTCGACTGGTTGATCCGGATCTCGTTCGGGTTGCCCCCGCGGTAGGTCGAGATCGACGTTCCCCCGTCGAGGGTCGTGGCCGACCCCGGCTGAACGGGCTCGGGTCCGGTCGTGCTGGCCGACGCGAGCGGTGCGGCGACAGCGACGGCGATGACCGGTGCCGCCCAGGCGGCGGTCTTGATGACGGTGCGACGGCTGATGGAACCGTCGCGCCCCGGCTGACTGGTTTCGGTGCTCATGGAGCCCCCTCAGGTTCGGTAGTGCATTCGGCTTCGGGTACCGAGTGCGGTTCAGGTGATATTCACCGCCTGTAAGGTTGAATTTGCGGGGATGCAGGCGATCCGTCGCGATGCGTATGAGATGTGTCGCTTTGGGGTGAACGCGAGTTGGGGTCTCAGCGACGGCCGGCCGCCGCCGAACGAACGGCCGTCGGAGCCGCGAGCCCCTCGGACGCGAAGGCGCGAGCCAGGCTCGAACCGTTCGCGAGTCCGCAGACGTGGGCGATCCGCTCGATCGTCAATGAGCGGTACATGGCGTCCTCCAGCAACGAGACCGCGTACGCGACGCGGGCCTTGCGGATGCTGCGATCCATCGTCGTCGCGTGAGAAGCGAACTGACGCTGAAGCGAACGCAGGGACGTGTTCAGTTCGGCCGCGACGGTAGCCGGCGTCAGATCCGGGTCGCCGACACGAGCGGCGATGATCGACAACGCCGCCGCGTATCCCTGGTCCGTGCTCCGCGCACGGTCGCCCCGGAGCGAGGCGACCACGATTCCCGCGACCATCTCCTGCAGGAGTCGCTCGGTGTAGTACAGCGTCAGTCCGGTCTGCCGGCTCTCCCCCGTCGCGCACGCCCAGGCGAAGGTCAGGAATGGCCAGAAGAGTGCGGATCCCACGTCCAGGGCGAGCGCACCCACGTCCTCGAGGCCGATCCCCTGCAGCACATCGGCGGGGAACGTCACCGTCAGGTGACAGCGCGCGGGCAGCAGCGACGGCATCGCCGCGGGATCGGACACCACGAGCGCGAGGCACCCCCGCTGCTCGTGGACACCGCCCTGTGCCGACGGGGGGCGGTCCAGGGAGATCACCAGCCAGGCCTCTCCCTCGCGCGCATCGAAGGCGGGAACCGCCGGACGCGGCTCGTTGTACACCCTCAGGTGCACACTTCCCAGCGGGGTCGCCGACGGCGAGAGCCCGTGCTGTGTCGTCGACAATTGACGCTCGTTTCACGCAACACGAAGATCGCGGCGGGTGTTTCGGGGCACGGACCGCGGCGCCGGCTTCGGGTGCCAGCGTGCCCTCATGCAAGCGCACGCGGCGGCCAAGTGGCGGCACTTCACCCGCCGATTCACCCGTTGAGCCGTTGCGATCCGATCGACGCGTCCGTGTCAAATGCACATCTGGACATAGGCTGTGCGCAGACGCTTTCGATGACGAGGAGAGGTCGACGTGCAGTAACGCTGAAACCGAACTCTTCGCACCCCCTACGAGCGAACGGATGAAGGTTGGAACTGCGCGATTACCTCCAGATCCTGCATAGGAACTGGGTACTTCTTCTCGTCGCCACATTGGTAGGCGGGGGCCTTGCGGTCGGCGTCTCGTTTCTGCAGACGCCCCGCTATGAGGCCACGACGAAGCTGTATGTGTCCGCGCGCTCCGATGCAGCGGGGATCAGCGAACTGGCCCAGGGAACGTCATTCGCCCGTCAGGCGGTCGTGAGCTTTGTCGACGTCGTAAACAGCTCGATCGTGCTCGAGCGAGTGATCGACCAGTTGCGACTGGACACGACGCCAGATCATCTTCGCTCCGCCGTCGCGGCATCCACCCCGCTGAACTCGGTCATCATTTCGGTGACGGTTTCCGATCCAGACCCATCGACGGCGGCCGCCATTGCCAATTCCGTCGGCACAAACTTCTCGGATGTCGTCGTGAACACCCTCGAGCGGCCCCAAGGTGAGACCGCAAGTCTCGTGAGAATCGAAACGATCGAGCCGGCGCTTGTGCCCACGACGGCCTCATCTCCCAATTTCCCGCTCACAATCGCGCTTGGCCTTGTCGCAGGCCTCGCCCTCGGTGTGATTGCCGCGGTGGGCCGCTCGGTCCTGGATACCCGCATCCATTCGCGTCACGATATCGAGGCCGTCACAGACCTCCCAGTCTTGGGGGGCATCCCTTATGACGTTGGTATTACCAAGAGGCCACTTATCGTTGAATCTGACCGCCGAAGCCCAGGTGCCGAAGCGTTCCGTAGCCTCCGAACAAACCTTCAGTTCGTCGAAGTGGATGGCGCTGCCCGCACCTTCGTCGTGTCGAGCGCTGGGCCCGGCGAGGGCAAGTCCGTGACGACCGTTAACCTGGCCCTGGCTCTGGCAGAGACAGGCGCAAAGGTTGCGCTCGTCGATGGCGATCTTCGCCTTCCGCGAATTGCGGAGTACATGGGTCTCGAGGGTGGCGCGGGTTTGACAGATGTGCTGATCGGCCGCGCGGCTCTCGCCGATGTTCTCCAGCAGTGGGGCACGAATAAGTTGTACATTCTGCCTTCGGGACGTATCCCCCCCAACCCCGCGGAACTGCTGGGCAGTGAGGCTATGCGGCGCACAATCGAGGCGCTCACAACGGCGTTCGACTATGTCTTGATCGACGCCCCGCCTCTACTTCTAGTCACGGACGCCGCGGTTATCTCTCGCCTCGCGAACGGAACACTCCTCGTCGCTGCATCGGGATCGACGCGAAAGCCGCAGCTCTCCGCCGCCGTAGAAAAGCTGAACACCATCGGGAGCCGAATTTTTGGTGTGGTCGTCACCATGATGCCCCCCAAAGGACCGGACAGCTACGGCTACGGCGAGTACTCCTATGCCGGAGCACTCGACGAAGACTCCGGCTTGAAAAGCCGGGCGGCCGGCAAATCGGCGAAGCGGTCGTGACCTTCTCGATCCTCACGGTGTGTACCGGCAATGTCTGCCGTTCACCCGTGGCTGAATTGCAGCTTTCGGCTGCGCTACGCAACATTCCCGAAGTCCTCGTCGCGAGCGCCGGCTCTCACGCGCTTGTCGGAAGCGGCGTTCCACCCACGACGCTGACGATGGGTCGGGAGTACGGCCTGGACGCTAGTGAGCACCGCGCTCGTCAGCTCACGGAGGACCAGATCCGAGAAGCGGATTTGATCCTCGCGATGGCCCGGGACCATCGGCGGGCAATCGTGGAAGCTGTTCCAGGCGCGGTGCGGCGGACTTTCACGCTGCGCGAGCTTGCCCGGATCGCCGACCTGACCCGGGGCGGGGGGTTCGACCAGATCGACGCAGACGCTCCTCCGCTAGACATCTCTAGTTCGATGCGCGCCGCCGTCGCGCGCGCCGCGGCGCTCCGCGGTTCCGTCGGCCCAGTGGAAGATCAGCGCGAACTCGACGTGACCGATCCCTTCGGGCGATCTGACGACACTTACCGCCGCTCCTTCGCGCAGCTGATCCCCGCCGTCGCATCAGTAGCATTCTTCTTGACGGAGGCAATGCGCGACGTGACCGCTCGCCGTTAGCGGACGGGCTACACCGCGCGAGTCATGCTGATCGGCGCGAGCGACGCCGCAATCCTTGCCCGTCTGCTGGGTTGTCACCTGCTGCTGGGGTCACCGCCGGGACGGCTGAGACCGCCTGAACTTCGGCGGACGCGTAGTACTCGCGCCCGTAGTGCCCGCCATAGTATCCGCCGCCACGCTTTGGAACACGGTTGAGAACAACTCCCAGCGCGCGCCCGCCCACCTTTTCGATGTTCGCGAGCGCGCGCTTCAGAAGGTCATACGTTGTCTTCCCCGCCGTCACTACAATGATCGCCCCGTCGGCCTGTCTGGACAACACAGCGGCGTCCGTAACTGGCAGGAGCGGCGGCGCATCCAAAATGACGATCGCTTCTGCCGCGAGTTCGTGCAGCAGCAGATTCATCCGTTCAGACCCTACGAGTTCGCTCGGGTTAGGAGGTATCCGTCCCGCGGCAAGGACCGTGAGATTCGGAGTGTGGGCGGGCTGCGAAACCTCCCGCCAAGTCGAGCGCCGCGCGAGGACGTCGGTGAGACCGACGTCTGCCACGATGCCGAAGATATTCGCCAGCATCGGACGCCTTAAGTCCGCATCCACAAGCACGACGGGCTGTCCGCTTGCGGCGAGGGTGACGGCGAGGTTCGCGCTCGTCGTTGACTTCCCGTCGCCGGGAAGTGGGCTTGTTACGACAAGGATGCGCGGAGGGTGATCGACATCCATGAATTGGATGTTCGTGCGCAGTTCCCGCATCGCTTCGCTCATCGCAAAAAGCTCGTGGGGGACGTGAGAGCCGCCGGCCGGAAGAAGTCGGGACGCACTCGAGAATGTCCTCTCGAGAGGCAAGATACCCACGACGGCTCGCCCCGTCTCCTTCTCAACCGTCTCAGCCGAACGGACACGTCGATCCAAGGTGTGGCGCGCTACGGCGTAGATTATGCCGAGGGCAAGCCCCGCGACCACACCGAGCGCAGCGAACAGGCGGTCGTTGGGGTAGCTCGGGGAAGACGGCAGCCGGGCCGAGTCACCCTCGACGAGGCGGACGACCTCGCCGCCGCCGGATGATCCGCCCTCCAAATTCTGCACCTCGACGGCCATCCCGGCCAGCCATGCTTGAGCGAGGTCGCGAGCACCCTCGGGCGTGGACGCCTGGGCGCGCACATTGATGTTGACGGTATCCAGCGGGTTGGTGACAGCCACCCGATTGACCAGATACTCCGGAGTGACTTTGAGGCCCAACTCATCAATAGCGTGCTGCGCAACGGCGCGCCACGACCCCAAGTCGATGTACGACTTGACTTTTGCTTTGGCGAGATTCTCGCCGATGAGTGCGGAGCCCGCATCGCTTCCACCGACGGTTGCCGCCACGTACCCGCTCGCCTCGGCCGTGTAGGTCTTGGGCTGCAATACCGCCCACCCATACGCGAGCGCTCCCCCCACAATGGTCGCGACGACGATGGCCACCCAGTGCGCGCGAAAGACACGCAAATACACCCCAAGTTCCACGACGCTCCTCACACTCGCACCCGTCGGGTCATCCTACCTGCGTGTAGTTGACGCCTCCGTGCGGAGCATCACCCCGCGATGCGCCACCATCGGCCACTTTGCGCAGGATGACAAATTTCCCAACCCTAACCTCTTGCGAGGCATCCGATCCTCCGCCGAAGCTGGACTTGGCACAATATTGCGCGGACACTGTCGCAATCTTGAGGAAGTCTTGAGGGTAGAGGGTCATGCTGCGCTGCAGACAATTCGCATCCTGGTCGCTTACAGTGGCCTTTCTTCTCGTGGTATCTACGCTCGTACACGCGCAGGCAGCTAGTGCGGAGGCTCCAGCCAGCCCGACGGTCTCAAGCATTTCGTCCCCGCACCCGCGGGTTCTAGCGACACCAGGGCGCTTCGAAGCCGTCCCTTCCCAGCCCGGAACGGATGCCTACTCGAACATCCTGCGCGCGCGCACGCTGCAGGACGCTGGTCAGATGATGTCTTCGGCTGTCGTCACCTTCGACAGATCCGACGCGGGCTCGATGCTCGCCTCAGCGCGGACATTGTCGAGTCGAAGCACCACGCTCGCGATGGCGTGGCGGCTGACCAATGACCGTTCCTTCCTGGATCGACTCGCCTCCGACATCTCCGCGGCCACCGCTCTCGCCGACTGGTACCCCGACCACTTTCTCGTGACCGCGGAAATGACCCAGGCCGTGAGCATCGCCTACGACTGGGGATATAGCGCGTGGACCGACCAGCAGCGCAGCGCCATGCGGACGGCAATCGTTGACAAGGGGCTCGCACCGTCGTTGCGCGTATATGACTCAACAACATCAGCGTCGCCGTTCAAGTTCCTGGGCAATTGGTCGCTGCGCGCCGACAACATTAACGTCGTCGTGAACTCGGCGATGATCATCGGTGCCTCCGCTGTGGCAGGTGACTCGACCTCGACGGTCGTCAACACGGTCCTGAGTAAAGCCGTTCCAAGCCTTCGTGTCGGCATCAGGGCATACTCCGCCGATGGCAGCTTCGCTGAGGGCCCGACATATTGGGAGTACGCAACGCGTTTCCTGAGTTCAGCGATCACGACCCTTCGCAGCAGCATGGGTTCCGACTACGGCCTGAGCTCTGAGGGCGGCTTCCCTCGGACGGGCGCATTCATTCAGTCTCTCGTGGGTCCGAATGGTGCGGCGTATGGGTATGCGGACAGCGCCCAGGACATCCAGATCGGCGGCGCGCTGAGTGGCCTTGGTGCCGCGCTCCAAGACCCCTCGCTCGTGGCACTCGCAGCGACGTCCGATTCGACCGGCTTCGCGCCGCAGCAGCTTTTGTGGCGGGATCCAGCGACGCTCGGTGGCGTGGCTCCGCCCCGAGCGCCGCTCGACGCCTCTCTCGATGGGAGCATTGCCTCCGGTCGCGGGGGTTTTCAGTCGGACTCATCGTTCTTTGCCTTCAAGTACAGCGGCACGCCCTCAGCCAGTCATCAGCAGTTCGATGTGGGAGACTTCAATTTTCAGGCGCTCGGTCAAGAGTGGGCGATGGACCTCGGTCTAGAGCCGGCCTCCTATCTGCTTTCGGAAGGCAGCGCCGCGCCCCGCTGGCAGTACTACCGCGTCGCCCCCGAGGGGCACAACACACTATCGACCCACCCTTCGCTGGCCGAACCGCCTTCGGGCACTGTCGGCAACCTCGTGAATTCGTGGTCGTCGGTCGACTCGACGACGACGGTCGCCGATCTAACAAACGCCACCTCGAACCTGTATTCGTGGCGCCGCGGCGTTCAGTTGTTCAATGGGCGAACCGAGCTCCTCGTCCAAGACGAATTCTCCGCCTCATCGAACACCGACGTCCTGTGGTCCATGCACACCGCCGCGAACATCTCCGTTGCCTCAGATGGACGATCGGCGCTGCTCTGGTTGGGAGGCCAAAGGCTACTCGCGCGGCTCTTGCCTGCCAGCGCGGGGACCTTCACAACGATGGCGGCCACCGCGCAGCCGACCTCGCCGCAGCCGGCGCAAGAGGCAAACTCTGGCGTCCGTAAACTAGCGGTCACGGCGGCCGTAGACGGGTCGGCGACAATCGCCGTCCAACTCACTCCACTCCCTCTCGGGTCCAGCGCGGAGGCCGCTCCCCCTCTCCGCGGGAGCGCTGCGCTCAGCACCTGGGTGCCGCCGAGCGCGACTCCGTGCACCCTGAGTTCCCTCGCCGTCAACGGTGCCACTATTGACGGCTTCGATCCCGCTGTCGCTTCTTATGTGGTGCCTCAGCCAGTGGGGACGGCACCCCCAGCCGTGAGCGCGACTGCGGCGCAGGGGAGCGTCTCGGTGTCGCAGGGCACCGCAGACAACCGCAACGCGCTCCTCGTGGTGTCCGGTTCCGGCTGCTCCACCTCGAAGTATCGGGTCCTCTTCCCTCGTACTGATTTGACCATCCGCGCTGCAACCGCAACCGCCACCGCTGCAGGTTCACCCACATTCACGTTCGACGGCAAGCTCGCATCATCGTGGAGTGCGCCAGCGTCCGGTGCCGCGATCACCTGGCACTTCTCCGGCCCCGTCTCACCGTCCTCCTTGGTCGTGCAGTGGGGGGCTGTACCCTCGTCAGACGCTTACACGCTCGAATGGTCGACGGACGGGCAGTCTTGGCAGTCCGTATCCGCAGATCTCCGGAAGACGTCGGCGAATGTCCAGATCTTCACCGTGAGCGGAGTCAGTAGTGCGCGGTTTCTGAGATTGTCCGCCTCCACGGCCATCGAGATACGGGAGTTCGAAGCGTTCGCCCGGACGCCGACAGACGATTGGTACACCTTCCCCGCCACCACTCTGACCGCCGTTTCAGTTGGCGGCGTGCCTGCCAAAATGGAACTGGGCAGTGGCGCGAGCGCATCCGTGACGTTCAGTGCGACGGGCGAAATCCCTAGCAATGTCGCGGTGCGATTCGTCACTCGCGGTTCGGGCGCTTTGTCCGTCTCGAACTCGGGAGAGGTGCGGGCCAACAAGGTCGGTGACGACGTGGTCGGTGTGATCGCCTCCTGGGGTGGAGTCACGGTGTCGTCGCAGGTGTCGGTGTCGGTGGTCGATTCGACGCGGTTGCGGGTTTATGCCACGGCCGATGGGTGGGCACAGAGCTCGACCCCGACCGTTGGGTACGGGTCGGCAGGTGGTTCGACAATCAAGGCTCCTTGGAACGGGAGCCCGGATCGGGTCGCGTATGCCACGTTCGATCTGTCGGCTCTGGCGGGTAAGACGGTGACGTCGGCGGTGATCTCCGCCGAGATGGTCATCAGCGAGACCCGCGATGGTCAAAACGTCTCCCGGGTCGACGCGCACGCCACGACCGGCAGCTTCACCGAGGCGGGCCTGACCTACCAGAACCGGCCGACCCTGACCGATACCGTCGGCAGCTTCGTCGTCGACCGCACGAAGAAGATCGTCACCAGCGATCTGACCGCATCGATCGCCGCGGCCGCGACCGGCACCCCCGGCGCCTACACACTCGGGTTCACTCAAGACGACGCCGGCGCAACCGCGATCGCTGTCACCCTCACCACCCGCGAAGGCGGCACCGCCCCCTACATCGACATCACCCTCGCCCCCGCCCCGGCGGCGGCCGTTCCCGCTCCGGTGGTGAAATCGATCGCGGTCACCGGGATCGACCAGGTCGAAAAGGGTTCCACGGCCACCGCGACGACGGCGGTGACCGATAGTTTGGGCCGGGAGTTCACCGGGGCGACGGTGACCTACACCTCGAAAGACACCGGTATCGCCACGGTGACCTCGGCGGGGAAAGTGACCGGAGTATCCACCGGCACCACCCGCATCACCGCCACCGCTACTGCCGGGCAGGTCACGGTGTCGTCGCAGGTGTCGGTGTCGGTGGTCGATTCGACGCGGTTGCGGGTTTATGCCACGGCCGATGGGTGGGCACAGAGCTCGACCCCGACCGTTGGGTACGGGTCGGCAGGTGGTTCGACAATCAAGGCTCCTTGGAACGGGAGCCCGGATCGGGTCGCGTATGCCACGTTCGATCTGTCGGCTCTGGCGGGTAAGACGGTGACGTCGGCGGTGATCTCCGCCGAGATGGTCATCAGCGAGACCCGCGATGGTCAAAACGTCTCCCGGGTCGACGCGCACGCCACGACCGGCAGCTTCACCGAGGCGGGCCTGACCTACCAGAACCGGCCGACCCTGACCGATACCGTCGGCAGCTTCGTCGTCGACCGCACGAAGAAGATCGTCACCAGCGATCTGACCGCATCGATCGCCGCGGCCGCGACCGGCACCCCCGGCGCCTACACACTCGGGTTCACTCAAGACGACGCCGGCGCAACCGCGATCGCTGTCACCCTCACCACCCGCGAAGGCGGCACCGCCCCCTACATCGACATCACCCTCGCCCC
>NZ_VBUM01000029.1 GCF_005774735.1 Microbacterium sp. 5K110
GTCCTCGCGCGTGGGATGGGGACGGGCCGTCCGCCCGCCGACGAACCAGTCTTCCACTGTCCGCCCGTGGGGTCGACGCGGCGCTCGGGACGAGCGGCCTGATCCCCGGAAAGAAAAGCGGCCCCCGGTGGTCCGAAGCCGCGTCCACCGGGGGCCGTCGCCCTCACAGGTCAAGCGGAACGGTGACCCGAACACCGGTCTGCGACCACGATCGCGAGGGTGCGACAGGAAGAAAGCTACCCTCTCCCCCCGGAACACACTTCCTCTTGACACTGATATCTCGGGATGCTAACTAACTAACTCGGTGCGCCGAATCGCCCGTTCGGGAATGCGTCTGCGGACCGAACGGTTCGCCTCCTGCATGACGACAGTAGGAATCATCGGCGCAGGAAACATCGGCCAGGCCCTCGCTCGGGGCTTCGTGGACAACGGCTACGACGTGGTCATCGCCAACTCCCGCGGGCCCGAGACGCTGGCCGACCTCGCCAGCACCCTCGGCGATCACGCCCGCGCCGCCACCGCCCACGACGCGGGCGAGGCCGGCGACATCGTCGTGGTCACGGTCCCCCTCAAGGCATACCGCGAGGTGCCCGTCGCGCCGCTGCGCGGCAAGACCGTGCTCGACACGAACAACTACTACTGGGAGCGCGACGGCCACATCGCCGATATCGACGAGAAGCGCACCACGACGTCGCAGATGCTGCAGCAGCACCTGCCGGAGAGCACGGTGGTGAAGGCGTTCAACCACATCATGGCCGCCGACATCCTGACCGATGGCTCCCCCTCCGGCACCCCGGGTCGCCGCGCCCTGGCGACCTCGAGCGACTCCGCCGAGGCGGTGGCCCTGGTCACGCGCATCTACGACGAGTTCGGCTACGACACCGTCTCGGCCGGCCCTCTCGCCGAGAGTTGGCGCGTCGAGCGCGACCAGCCCGCGTACGTCGTCCGCCAGAATCGCGACGAGCTGGAGCAGAATCTGGCCCGCGCCGAGCGCTGACCCCGCCCCGCCCCACCGATAAACGCGATCTGCACCGGGAAACGCGCTCAGCGAGCGTTCCTCGGTGCAGATCGCGTTTATGGATGCCGGGAGCCCGACGCCGTGCGGTGTCGGGCTCCCGTGCGTCAGAGGCCGGCGAGCGCCTGATCGACGTCGGCCACGAGGTCCTCGGCGGACTCGATGCCGACCGACAGACGCACGATCGTGTCGGGAACGGCGAGCTCGGTGCCACGGACGGACGCGTGGGTCATGGCATCCGGGTAGTTGACGAGCGACTCGACCCCGCCGAGGGACTCGGCGAGGGTGAACAGGCGGGTCGACTCGGCGAAGCGGCGCGCGGTGGCCCCGTCGGCGAGCTCGAGCGAGACGATGCCGCCGAAACCGCTCATCTGGGATGCCGCGAGGGCGTGACCCGGGTGCGACGGCAGGCCCGGGTAGTACACCTTCGCCACGCGGTCGTGTCCGGAGAGGTGCTCGGCGACGGCCTGCGCGTTGGCGCTGTGCCGCTGCATCCGGATGCCGAGCGTCTTGATGCCGCGCGTGGTCAGGTAGGCGTCGAACGGTCCCGACACCGCGCCCGCGGCGAACTGCAGGAACTGCACCTTCTCGGCGAGGTCGGCGTCGGCGAACGCGAGCGCGCCGCCCACGACGTCGGAGTGGCCGCCGAGGTACTTCGTCGCCGAGTGCACCACGACGTCGGCGCCGAGCGTGAGCGGACGCTGCAACGCGGGAGAGGCAAAGGTGTTGTCGACGACGACGATCGCCCCGGCCTCGTGCCCGAGGCGGGCGAGCCCGGCGATGTCGGTGATGCGCAGCATCGGGTTGCTGGGCGTCTCGACCCAGACCATGCGCGGCGCGCGCTCGGAGATCGCCGCGGCCACGGCATCCAGGTCGCTCATGTCGACCACGCGGAGCTTCACGCCCCACGGACCCAGCACGCGGGCGAGCAGACGGTAGGTGCCGCCGTACACGTCGTTGCCGAGCAGCACCTCGTCGCCCGGGACGAGGGCTGCGCGCAGCAGCGCGTCCTCACCGGCCAGCCCCGACGCGAACGACAGCGCGCGCACCCCGCCCTCGAGCGCGGCGATCTGCGTCTCGAGCGCGGTGCGGGTGGGGTTGCCGCTCCGTCCGTACTCGTACCCGCCGCGCAGTCCCCCGATACCGTCTTGCGCGTACGTCGTCGACAGGTGGATCGGGGGGATGACCGCGCCGGTCGCGGGGTCGAAGGCCTGACCCGCGTGGACGGCGAGGCTGTCGAAGCCGCGGGCGGCGTCATGGGTGCTCATGCGGAGTGCTCCTCGGGGTCGGAGAGGGGAAGGACGGATGCCACGGGCTCGACGTCGTAGCCGTGCGCGGTCATCCACTGATCGTCGAAGATCTTGCTGAGGTAGCCGCGGCCGTGGTCGGGCAGGAGGACTACGACGACGGCGTCGGCGGGGAGATCGCGTGCCACGCGCAGGGCACCGACGACGGCCATGCCGCTGGAGCCGCCGACGAGCAGCCCCTCCTCGCGGGCCAGGCGTCGCGTCATGGCGAACGACTCGGCATCCGACACCCGCTCGTAAGCGTCGACCACGGTCGGGTCGAACGCGGGCGGCCAGAAGTCCTCGCCCACGCCCTCGACGTCGTAGCCGTGGATGTCGTCGCCGGAGTAGATGGAGCCGACGGGGTCGACGCCGACGATCCGCACCGACGAGCCCGCCACCTCGCGGAGGTAGCGGCCCGTGCCGCTGATGGTGCCGCCGGTGCCGACGCCCGTGACGAAATGCGTGAGCGTGCCGTCGGTATCGCGCCAGACCTCGGGGCCCGTCGTCTCGTAGTGACTGCGCGGTCCGTTCGGGTTGGCGTACTGGTTCGGTTTGAACGCCCCGGGGATCTCGCGGACGAGGCGGTCCGAGACGCTGTAGTACGAGTTCGGGTCCTCGGGTTCGACGTTCGTGGGGGTCACCACGACCTCGGCGCCGTACGCGCGCAGCACCGCGCGCTTGTCTTCGGCGACCTTGTCGGGAACGACGAAGACGCAGCGGTAGCCGCGCTGCTGCGCGACGAGCGCGAGACCCACGCCGGTGTTGCCGCTCGTGGGTTCGACGATCGTGCCGCCGGGCTGCAGCAGCCCGTCGCGTTCGGCCGCGTCGACGATGTTGGCGGCGATGCGGTCCTTCGCGGAGCCGCCGGGGTTGAAGTACTCGATCTTCGCGAGCACCGTGGCGGCGATGCCGTCGGTCACCCGATTCAGACGGACGAGGGGGGTGTTGCCGACGAGGTCGGCGACGCTCTGGGCGTAACGCACGGTGGAGTCCTGGGGGTCGATGCGCCCGGGGGCGCGGCTGACGGGGTCGTCGAAGAAGAACGCGGAGCGTTCAGCGACAACAGCGACAGGTCAGCACGCGGTCAGCATACCCGACGATTCCGTCGCTTCGACGCGGATGAGTGGCATCCGGTCACCTCCGGTCACGTTTCGTCACGCGACTTGGGGGTGCTGCGGGCGTCTGCGTACGGTGCTCGGACGCCCGAACCGGGCGATGCACCAAGGAGACCACCATGAGTGACAGCACGAGCGGCCCGACCGGGCCCACCCTTCCCTCCAAGCCTCGCCGCCGGGGCGGACTGTACGCCGCGATCGCGATCGTCGCGGTCGCCGTCGTCGTCGCGGGCGCCCTGTTGATCCCGCGCCTGTTCGGCTCGTCCGACACCCCCGCGGCCGACGGCGAGCGCACGACCGTGCGCCTCGGAACGACGGACGCTGCCCAGGGCCACTGGCCGGTCCTGAAGGAGATCCTGGCGGAGGAGGGCATCGACCTGGAGGTCGTCGCCTTCGACTCCTACGAGACGCCGAACCCCGCACTGGCCGACGGATCGATCGACCTGAACGCGTTCCAGCACATCGACTACCTGTCCGACCACAACGTCGCCACGGGCGACGGTCTCGCCGTCGTCGGGCCGACCCTCATCGTGCCCCTCCCCATCTACTCGGAGCAGTACTCCGACGTCGCCGACATCCCCGAGGGCGGCCGTGTGGCCATCCCGCAGGACGCCACCAACCAGGCGCGCGCACTGAAGGTGCTGCAGTCCGCGGGGCTGCTGACGCTGAACGACGCGACGACCCCGACCCCGGCCGACATCGTCACCAGCCGCGTGCAGGTCGAGCCGGTCGACGCCTCGCTCACCGCTCCGGCGCTCCAGGACCCGTCCATCGCGGCCGCGATCGTCAACAACAACTTCGCCACGGACGCCGGGATCATCGACAAGGCGATCTTCTCGGTCGACCCCTCCGACGCGAACAGCTGGCCGTACATCAACATCATCGCCTCGCGCGCCGGCGAGGAGGACAACACCGTCTACCAGAAGGTCTGGGAGGCGTACCACGACCCGCGCGTGACCGACATCGTGGTGTCCGAGTCCAGCGGAACGGCCCGCATCGTCGAGGAGAAGCCGGCGCAAGTGCGCGACTGGCTCGCTCAGATCGAGAAGCAGAAGGAAGCGGGGGCCTGATCCCGCATGCCGCCGCTCATCCGCCTCTCGGGCGTCACCAAGTCGTATGACGTCGACGGCAGCACCGTCACCGCGCTCGACGGTGTCGATCTGGAGATCGCCGCGGGAGAGATCTTTGCCGTCATCGGCCAGTCCGGTGCGGGCAAGAGCACTCTGGTGCGCCTGATCAACGGGCTCGAACGGGTGACCTCGGGCACGGTCGTGGTCGACGGCGTCGATATCTCGACCCTGCCCGAGCGGCAGGTGCGCCCCATCCGCTGGCGTACGGGGATGATCTTCCAGCAGTTCAACCTGTTCGCCTCGCGGACCGTCGCCGGCAATGTCATCTACCCGTTGAAGGTCGCGGGATGGTCGAAAGCCGACCGCGAGAAGCGTGCGGCCGAGCTGCTGGATTTCGTGGGGCTGCTCGACCGGGCGCACGCCTACCCCGACCAGCTCTCGGGGGGTCAGAAGCAGCGCGTCGGCATCGCTCGCGCTCTCGCGACCTCTCCCCCGATCCTGCTGGCGGACGAATCCACGAGCGCCCTCGACCCGGCGACCACGGCGGACGTGCTCGACCTGTTGCGCCGCGTGAACCGTGAGCTGGGTGTCACCGTGGTCGTGATCACCCACGAGATGGACGTCGTGCGCGCGATCGCCGACCGCGTCGCGGTGCTCAGCGCCGGCCGGATCGTCGAGACGGGAACGGCGTTCGAGGTGTTCGCCGAGCCCACCTCCGACACCGGCAGGTCGTTCGTCTCCACCGCTCTGCACGATCGCCCGAGTACCGCGGACCTGGAGCGGTTGCGCGCGGCCCACCCGGGTCGCATCGTGATCGCCGACGTCATCGACGGTGCCGGGATCGGCGGCATCCTGTCGCGCGCCGCGAACGCCGGTGTGACCTTCGAGCTGCTGTACGGCGGGATCAGCTCCCTGCAGCAACGGTCCTTCGGCTCGCTCACGGTGGAGCTGACGGGGTCGGACGAATCGGTGGATGCCGTGATCGCGCAGTTGCGCGCGGTCACCCGCGTCGAGGAGGTGGCGCGATGACGACGCTCAGCGCTCTGATCGTTCCCGCCGCGACGCAGTGGAGCTGGGACCGGTACGGACCGATCCTGCTCGAGTCGATCGGCCAGACCCTCACGATGGTGCTGCTCACGATGGTGTTCGGCGGGATCGGCGGCCTCCTCCTCGGACTCGCGCTCTACGTCACGCGCACGGGCGGGGTGCTCCCGAACCGCGCGGTCAACGTCGTGCTGAACCTCCTGGTGAACGTGTTCCGGCCGATCCCGTTCATCGTGCTGATCCTGGCGCTGTCCCCGGTAACGGCCGCGGTGGTGGGGACGGCGATCGGCACCACGGCCGCGGTCGTGCCCCTCTCGATCGCGGTGACGTTCGGATTCTCGCGGATCGTCGAGCAGAACCTCGTCACGATCAGCCCCGGCGTGATCGAGGCGGCACGGGCCGCGGGTGCGGGACCGTGGCGGATCATCGCGACCCTGCTCGTCCCCGAAGCGCTCGGGCCGTTGATCCTCGGCTACACGTTCGTCGTGGTGGCGATCGTGGACATGACCGCCGTCGCCGGGGCGGTAGGCGCGGGAGGGCTCGGCTCGTTCGCCCTGACCTACGGCTTCCGCCGGTGGGACTTCCTCACGATGTGGATCGCGATCGGCATCATCATCGTGCTGGTCCAGCTGGCGCAGTTCCTGGGCAACCGGCTCGCGCGTCGGATCCTGCGGCGCTGATCCGGGCGGTCGCGTCGCCGGGTACCGGCGGCGCGGCCGCTCAGGCGATCGCGCCGAGGAACTCGTCGAAGGTCTGGGCGGGCCGTCCCGTCACCTTCTCGACGTCGCCCGACACCCCCGCGAGGTCGCCGCTGGCGATCGCGGTGTACGTGCTCACCCAGGCGTCGACCTGCCATCGCGGGGCGCCGAACACCGCGCGCGAGGCGTACGCCTCGTCGACCGTCTCGTCGTGGAAGCGCACCGGCTGTCCGCGCACGGCCGAGATCTTCTGAGCGACCTCGTCGAGTGTCAGGGCTTCGGGCCCCGTGAGGTCGTACGCCCGGTCGGCGTGGGCCGCGGGATCGCGCAACACGGCGACGGCCGTCGCGGCCACGTCCGAGCGCGACACCAGCGAGCACCGGCCGGTCCCCGCCGGGCCCCGGATGACACCGTCATCGCCCGCGAAGAGCTCCATCATGTCCATGTAGAAGTTGTCGCGGAGGAACGTCCACGACATGCCGGATCCCCGGATCATCTCCTCGGTGGCGGCATGGTCGCGCCCGAGAGTGAAGACCGCATCGGGCGCCGCGGCGAGGAACGACGTGTATACGATCGAGCGCACCCCGGCCCGCGCCGCGGCCTCGACGAAAGTGCGGTGGTGTTCAACCCGATCGGCCGACTCGGAGGCGGAGACCATGAAGAGCGTCTCGACCCCGGCGAGGGCGGATGCCGCCGCTGCCGCGTCGGAGTAGCCCGCGACGTGGACTTCGGCACCCTCGAGTTCCGGCGCTCGGGCCGCGTCGCGCACGAGCAGCCGTTGAGGGATGCCGCGGGCGGCGAGGTCGCGCGCGACGCGGCCTCCCACGGCTCCGGTGGATCCGGCGACGGCGATCACGGGTTGCGCAGGCATTCGTCCTCCGAGAGGCGGGAATCGGTGCCCCCAGCGTATTCCGCCGCGCAGAGAGGTGGCCGCGACCTCTCTCAGGTTCGCGGGGCGACCAGGCGCGCGACCCGCACGCGCACGGTGTCGGAGGGCGCAGCACCGGCTCCGCGCACGGCCTCGGCGACGGCGGATGCCACCGCGGCGCCGTCGTCGCCGCGGGAGACACCGATGCAGACGGTGATCGCGCGGGCTCCGGCGGTCTCGTCGACCGCGGCAAGCGACCCCTCCACGTCGGCCACGCGCTCGTACGCGCGCGCCACGATCGGGCGTGCGGAGTACGTCTCACGGACGCCGACGACCGCGGTCACGGCCATGTCGATGCGCGGGGCCAGTTCGGCAGCGGTATCCGTCATCCCTCGTCCTCCCCCTCCAGATGTACGTCTCCGACGGTGATATCCACACGCCCCACCCGCAGTTCGCCGTGGCGCTCGATCGCCACCCGGATGCCGTCGCGCAGGAGATCCACCGTGTCCTGCATCGGGTAACCGAACAGGACGCTCACGTTCACCCGCACATCCAGCGGCGCGGTGGGTTCGATCTGATCGATGCGGACGCGCCCCACGAGCACCCCTTCGATGTCGTCGCCGACCGAGCGGATCACCTCGTAGAGCGCGCCCTCGGTGACCACGAGCTGCGTGCCGTCCGGGGTACGGGCCAACGGGATGTCACGGCCCGCGCGGAACTCCCGCATCACTTCGCGCATGATCTCGTCGTACCAGGACTCCGCCAGGGGTTCCGCGGCCTGTTCCTCGACGATCTCGCGGGACATCCGACCCATGCGCTCCATGGAGGCCAGCAGGGCCTGGCACTCGGCGTTGCGCTCGATCGTCGGGATCCGCGGAGTGCGGCCACGATCCAGGTACGCGGAGAGATCTTCGAGCGAGTAGCCCGAGCCGCCCACGTCGTCCACGTCGTCACTCATTCGATCACCTCCACTCCTGCATGCGTTCCAGTACGGTTTTTCGCGCCCGAGCCAGGCGCCCGCGCACCGTCGCCGGAGTCTCGCCGACCTCGGTCGCGATCTCGTCGTAACTGTGTCCGCCGATCTCGCGCAAGACCCAGACGACACGCATCTCTTCGGGAAGATCGGCCAGAACCTTCTTCAGGGCGTCCATCTGCGACGATGCCACAACGGAGCGCTCCGGGTCATCCCCCGCCGAGACCATCTGTTCGTCGATCGGCTCCGAGATCTTCCGCGCCCGCAGGCGATCGGTGGCCTTGCGCGAGACGATCGTGGTGAGCCAGCTGCGGACCTTGGCGGGGTCGGCGAGGTCGGGAAGCCGTCGCCACGCGGTGATGAGTGCTTCTTGGACGCAATCGTCGGCATCGGCGCGGGACCCGGTGAGCTTGGTGGCGAACGCGACGAGGAACGGGGCGTGGCGGCGCACCAGCACGCCGAAGGCGATCTGATCACCGTCGGCCGCGCGCGACGCGAGGAAGGCGTCGGTCGCGGAGGACAAAGAGCTCATGCCGGTTTCCTGTCAGGTGTCGCTGGGCCGCGTCTTCGTGACGATGCGCGAAGTCGGCTCGTGACCTAGCGAAGCACTCGTCGCTCTCGAGCGCGCGAGGTTGACGAAAGGAGGAACTCGTGGCATCCCCCTCCCGCCGTTCGCCGAAGGCCTCCCTGCCCCGTCGCGCCCGTGCACCGGTAACGTCGTGCAGAACCCCCGAACGAAGGACGTCCATGCGTATCGCCCTCACAGGCTCCTCCGGCAAGCTCGGCACCGTCGTCGCCCGCGAACTGCGCGCGGCCGGACACGAGGTCATCGGCCTCGACGTGCGCGGCGAGCGCGGACCCGGATTCGTCCAGGTGGAACTCACCGACTACGGCCAGGTCATCGATGCCCTTGCGGGCGTCAACGATCAGCACGACGGGATCGACGCGCTCGTCCACCTCGGCGCGATCCCGGCCCCGGGCATCCGCTCGGACGTCGCGACGTTCCACAACAACATGACGAGCACGTTCAACGTGTTCTGGGCCGCCGTCCGGTTGGGCATCGACCGGATCGTGTACGCCTCGAGCGAGACCGTGCTGGGCCTGCCCTTCGACATCGACCCGCCCTACATCCCCGTCGACGAGGACTACGCCCCGCGCCCCGAGTCGGTGTACTCCCTCGTGAAAGTGCTCGAGGAGCACCTGGCCACGGAGCTCGTCCGCTGGCATCCGGAGCTGTCGATCACGGCGCTGCGGTTCTCGAACGTCATGGTGCCGGAGGACTACGCCGAGTTCCCGTTCGATGCCGACGCCCGCGCCCGCAAGTGGAACCTCTGGGGCTACATCGACGCGCGCGACGGTGCGCAAGCCGTGCAGCGCGCGCTCGAGAACGCGCCGACCGGGTTCGACCGCTTCATCATCGCGGCCGCCGACACGGTGACGACGCGTCCGAACGCCGAACTGGTGGCCGAGGTCTTCCCGGGCGTCGAGACGCGCGGCGACCTCGACGGCACCGGCACCCTGCTCTCGATCGACAAGGCGCGGCGTCTGCTCGGTTACGACCCGCAGCACTCCTGGCGCGACCACCGCTGACACCGCACGCGGGCCGACCGCGCGGGCTCAGCGCCAGGCGCGCGCGGACCGCTGTCGCCAGTACGTCTCGGGGTCGACCGCGAGTCGACGACGCGTCTCTTCGTCGACGCGCACCGAACGGCTCGCGACGCCGCGCTCCAGCTGCGCCCGGGTGGACGCGCCACTGAGGACGATGTCGACTCCGGGCTGAGCCCGAGCGGCCCCGAGGGCGAAAGCGTCCAGAGGAAGCCCCGCGGCGGCGACGGCCAGCTCCCCTCCCGGGTCCGCCTCGGCGAGCTCACCGTTGGCCAATGCCTCCTTCACCACAACGGTCCAGCCGTCGTCATGAGCGCGAGCGAGTGCCGGCCCCACCGTGCCTTCGAGCAGGTTCCAGGTCGCCTGCACGACCGAGAACGGCGTGCGGTCCAACGTCCGGGCCGCGTCGAGCACCGATGCCTGGTACGGACCGCTCGTGGACAGTCCCACCCGCACCCCCGCGTCGGACAGGCGCCGGAGCTCCTCGATCAGCGCGGCGTCGCGCAACGCCGGGCTCTCCGGCGTGACCGAGTGGATGAGGTAGAAGTCGGGAGCCCGGCCGAGCGCCGCGAGCGTCTCGGGCCACTGCCGGTGGAACATCGCGACCGAGTGCTCTTTGCGCTCGTGCACCTCGGCATCCATCCGCCACCCGCCGACGTACGCGTACCCCCACTTCGACCCGATCGTGAGCTCCGCGGCGCGGTCGGGGTGCAGCCGCAGCCATGCGCCGAGGAACTCCTCGGCGTGACCGTAGGACCGCGCCGCATCGACGTACCGGATGCCGAGTTGCCACGCCGCGTCGAGGAGCTCGTGGCTGCGCGCGCGCATCGCGTCGATCGTCCGGTCGGCCGGATCGCCGAGGTCGCCGTCGCGTCCGACAGTGATGTACGCGGGGCGCCCCACAGCGGCGAGTCCGAGGCCGAGGGCCGCCGAGGGTACGGGATCGTCGCTCATGACACGACGTTAGCCCGCTGACGCCGACGGTGTGCGGGCGCGGAGGATGCCGACACAGGGGAGCATGATCGGCGCGGAATGTCACCGGATCCAAGCCTTCAGCGCGGTTCCTTCTCCGCCAGTCGAAGCAAGCCCCGACGACCCCGGAGAGCGCGAAGAAGTCGCAGAGAAAGAGCGAAGGCGGGCAAAAAAGGCCAGATCAAGCCACCGAAGAAATCGGCAATCTCTGACACGTGAATGCCGAGATGAGGGCGAATCGCACGGACCGTTGCACGGATGAATCTCTCGGTTCCTGGAACTCGCAAACAATCCGGCTCACCAAGTCATTTCAACCCTATTCCCAAGGGGAACGGACACCCCTTTCAAAAACCCCCAGAAATGGGGGTTTTCGTTCCCTGTCACCACCTTCGAGCGCGCACTGGCGCGCGCGCATGCCGCTGCTCACAGCGGCCGAGGCGTGCGCCCCCGAAAGACGGCGCACCCCCTGAACCCCAGGCTACGGCGGCCGACGCGGCCCCGCGAGTGAGGCTCGGCCCACCGATCAGGATGAAATCTCCGGGAACGTCAGGCAACGAAAGAAAGGAAAAATAGCCTGCCGCATTCACCCGTACGCAACCTTCGGATTTCGTGAATCAACCCCTTTCCTGCCACGATTACCGCGGAAGGGAAATTGATGGCACGCGCTCGGACTGTCACGCACGCATATCGACTGGCAACGGGTTGGGAGAAGGTCGGTCGACGCCCTTTGACGCCCGAATCCGCCCTCGAGTTGCGCTCAAAGGGGTACACGATGGTGGTGGCCAAGAGGGGATTCTTCGACGCCCGCGAGATCTCCCTGAGCCAACTGCTCCCGCCGAGGTGATCAAGAAATACTAAGTTGATTAGAACTTCGTAGATCGAAATATCAGACCCCGCTGGATGACGAGACCTCCCGTCGGCCCCGGAAGGTTCACGGGCCGCCGTCCGCGGGCGACGTCGACGGGCCTCTTTCGGCCCGCTGCAGTCGGAAGAGGTCGCGTGCGACTTGCCGACCCGGGCGCCGCAGCGCCAGACTCCGTACGACGGGGCATGGAGGCCGGCCGGCCGTGAGGTGATGACGTGGACGTTGACTCGCTCAGATTCGTGGTCACTCTGGCAGAAGAACGTCACTTCGGACGCTCTGCTCACCGCCACCACATCGGCGCAGCACAGTTCGGCCGGCGGATACGGCAGATCGAGATCGATCTCGGTGTCGAGATCTTCCATCGCACGAGCCGACGCGTCGAGGTCACCGCTGTCGGCGAGGCGGTCCTCGCCCAGACTGAGCGCGTGCTGGACGAACTGGACCGATTGCGATCGTCCACTCGCCAGGCGGAGGCCGAGAACACCGTCAGGGTCGGTGTCCTCGGCTTCGGGGTGGGAGATCGGTGGAGCCATGTCCGCGACCTCGTCCTCGCGTGGTACCCGGGCGTGACGCTCGCGCACCGGACACTCACACTGGTCGATCAGTATTCGGCGCTTCGTCGGCGCGAAGTCGACGTCGCCCTCGTGCACTACCTCGGCGATGTGGAGGGGCTGGATCTCCAACTCGTCATGCAGACACCTCGTGTCGCCGTGATCCCGGCATCCTCTCCCCTGGCAGCCTCGCCACGGATCAGCGCCGAGGACATCGATCACCACCGCTGGCTGCGCTTCGCCGAAGGCGACGAGCGGTTCTCGGACTGGGTCGGGCCCTACCGTCCCGATACCGGAGGCACGGCGATAGCAACGCTCGACACGGTGACTACTGCGGTGGCCACGACGGGTCTGTTCGGTATCCACGGCGAGGTGGCAGCCCGGTTCTTCGCCCGCCCCGACGTGCGGTTCCTCTCGCTGGACGGCGCTCCCGTCTCAACCGCGCTGGCGACACGCGACGACGACGATCGGCCCGTCGTGGGTGCGTTCCGCGCCGCCGCAGCTTTCGTCGCCGACCTCTCCGGCTGATCGTCCCGCGATCCGGTCATGTCGCGTGTGCACTCAGATCATGTCCATATTGGTCAATGATCGCCGGGCCCTCCCCTGCGAGCATGGCATCGCTTCCGTCAAAGCGGACGGGAGTGATGCGGGAGACGACGATGACGAAAAAGCGCACTCTGGTGACCGGTGGTCACGTGATCACGATGGATCCGACGCTCGGGGATCTGCCCGCCGGCGACGTTCTCGTCGAAGACGGACGAATCGTCGCGGTGAAGCCGCGGATCGAGGCGTCGGACTGCGAAGTGATCGACGCCACGGGGAGGATCGTGCTGCCGGGACTGATCGACACACATCGACACACCTGGCAATCGCTCGTCCGCGGGATCTGCGCCGACTGGACGCTCGGAGACTATTACTTCGGCATCCGGCTGGGCATCTCACCGGCGCTCACCGCTGAAGACCTCCGTCTGGCGCAGATCGTCGGGGGCGTGGACGCCCTGAACTCCGGGGTGACGACCCTCCTCGACTTCTCGCACACGAACAACACGCCCGATCACAGCGACGCCGCGATCGAAGGCATCATGGACAGCGGTGTGCGCGCCGTTCATTGCCACGGATTCTTCGAAAGTAGCCCCGCCGCGACGCAGTTCGGCACGCACGCCGACCGGCTCCATGACTACAGACGGCTCGTGGACACCTACTTCTCGGATCCCGACGCGCGCGTGACGCGGGGTGTTTCCCTCAGCGAGCCGCTGGGTCTGCCGTGGCAGGACACGATCAACGAGATCACGACGGCGCGAGACCACGGCGCCCTCATGGTCAATCACACCGGCTGCGTATGGGGCAGCCCGCTCACCTTCGGCATCCCCGAACTCGACGCGCTCGACCTGCTCGGCCCCGACATCGTCCACGTCCACGGCAATTCCCTCACCGACGAGGAGTGGGGACTCATCGCGCGCTCCGGCGGCAAGGTGTCGATCGCGGTCGAGACCGAACTCAACATGGGAATGGGGCGGCCGGTCTTCGACGCCTGCCGGCGGCATGGGATCGCCCCGACGCTCGGTGCCGACGTGATCAGCCTGAACAGCGGAGACCTCTGGCACGAGGCCCGGTTCGGCCTCGGATTCGCGCGCTGGGATGCGACACACGAGCTGAACCTCTCGGGCGCGATGCCCGAGGCGGTGATCAGCACGGCGAGAGACGCCATGTCGTGGGTGACCCTAAACGGTGCGGACGCGCTCGGGATGAGCGACCGGATCGGCTCTCTGACTCCGGGCAAGCGTGCCGACCTCATCATCGTCGGCGGAGACGCCATCGAACAGCACCCGCGGACCGATCCGTATGGAACGCTCGTCTTCCAGACGACGGCGCACGACGTCCAGACGGTTCTCGTCGAGGGGAACATCGTCAAACGGGACGGCATCGTCCTCAGTCACGACATCCACGCGCTCGGCCGCCGCGCCGACACCGCCGCGCAACAGATCCTCGAACGCGTCGCCGCCTCCGGTCGATCCCTGCCCGGCACACCCCCGGGCGCGTGGGGGGCGATCGACCCCATGGCGCAGGGCTTCCTGCGCGAAGCGCGGGCGGCCGCGGCGGCAGCGGCGGCGCGATGACGGAGCCGAACGCCATCCTCGGCGCTGATGCAGAGGCCGCGATCGCTGCGGCCGCGGCGAGGTGCAGCAACGTGGGTCGCTGGGGGGCGGATGACGTGATCGGCACGTTGAACCTCATCGACGACGTGTGCCGACGCCGGGCCGCCGCTCTCGTGCGCCGCGGCGAAACATACTCGCTTTCGCTCCGATTCGATGCACATGGGCCCCAGAACGGGTGGCGCGGACGAACCAACCCGGTCCGCACGATGCTGACATCGGGCTTGGATCATGAGCACGGCGTCCAGGGCTTTCCCCACGGACTCGGGGGCGCAGACGACGTCGTCTTCATGCCTCTCCAGGCGGCGACGCAGTGGGACGGGCTCGGCCACATCTTCGACCACGGCGTCGCATGGAACGGCCGACGCGCCTCGCGCGTCGTCACCGGCGAGGGAGACCTCGTGACCGGCATCGAGACCGTTGCGTCGCTCATGGTCGGCCGGGGAGTCCTCGTGGATGTGGGCGGATCTATCGGTATCGACGGTGAGCTGGCTGACGGATACGCGATCTCGGTCGCCGACATCGAGAGAACGCTCGCTGCTCAGGGCGATGTCCAGGTCGGACGTGGCGACTTTCTGCTCGTTCGCACCGGGCAACTGGCTCGTGCACGACGTCGGCTCGCCGAAGGAGCCGGGTGGGGGCAGTACGCCGGCGGTGCGGCACCGGGGTTGTCCTTCGCCACGATCGACTGGTTGCACGCGCGTGACGTTGCCGCTGTGGCCACCGACACGTGGGGCGTGGAAGTCCGGCCCAACGAGTTCGACGGCGCCTTCCAACCTTTCCACCAGGTGGTGATCCCGCACCTGGGGCTCTTCTTGGGCGAGATGTGGGACATGGATGACCTTGCCCGTGCCTGCGCTGCGGATGGGGTCTATGAGTTCATGCTCTGCGCGGCCCCTCTTCCCTTCACGGGGGCCGTCGGCTCTCCCGTGAACCCGATCGCCATTCGCTGATCGCTCATCGCGCCCGGGTGCTGCCCGGCGCCCAGCCTCGACCACGGAGGAGGACGAGATGCGCCTCGCCACCTGGCAGCAATCCGACGCCGTGAAGTCCGGCGTCGTCACCGACGAGGGAGCCCACGCATTCCCCGCCGGGATGACGGTGCTGGATGCCGTGGAGCTCGGGCTACCGTCCGCGCTCGACCTCGGGCGCCGGACGGTCGCCAGCGAACCCGCCGTCACGCTGGAGAAGGTGCGGCTGCTTCCACCGCTCAGTCCTCCATCCGTGCGTGACTTTGCCGCGTTCGAGCAGCACGTTCGGGGCGCGCTCCGATCGGTGACGGCCAGCGCGGTCGTGCCGGAGGAGTGGTATGCGGCGCCCGCCTTCTACTTCAGCAATCCGCACGGACTCGTGGGGGCGCACGACGATGTGCCGATACCGCCGGGGTGTGTGCGCTTCGACTTCGAGTTGGAGGTGGCGGCCGTCCTGACGGGAGAGGGACGATCTCTGAGCGTCGGAGAAGCCGACGAGCACATCTTCGGCTACGCGATTCTCAATGACTGGTCAGCCCGAGACGTGCAGAGTCGCGAGATGCGCGTGGGGCTCGGACCCGCCAAGTCGAAAGACACGGCCACCACGTTCGGGCCGTGGATCGTCACCAGGGACGAACTCGATCCCCTCATGGACGAGGACGGTTTTCTCCCGTTGCGGATGACGGTGACGATCAACGACGTCGAGGTGGGCGACGACGTTCTCTCGAACATGGCCTGGACATTCCCCGAGCTCATTGCTCACGCGTCCCGGGGCGCAGTCATCCGCTCCGGCGACGTGATCGGCTCGGGCACGTGCGGCAATGGCGGATCCCTGGCCGAGCTCTGGGGCACCCAAGGCGAAACCGCCCACCGGCCCCTCGATAGAGGAGACATCGTCGCGATGACGGTCTCGTGCTTGGGCGAGATACGCAATCGGGTCGTCGCGGGGTTCGACCCCCCGCCGGTACGCAGCGCCCGCCGTCGCGGGATGTCGGCTGTCGCGGAGGCGGCACAGTGAGGGAGGAGTCGGTGCCGACGCCCGCGCCTGCCGGCGAAGGGGTGCAGGTTGCGCGCGCCCCGTGGGCCGAGCTTCCGGAACTCGTCGCCGAGGTGGAGGAGCTGAGATCGCGATTCTCGGACCCGGCGCTGAGCGTCGCGCAGATCTTGTGCGACGCCCACGACCCGACCAAGATCGCCTTCACTGTCATCGACCAGGAGCTTCGGGTCGAGCACCTCACCTACGGAGAGTTGGCGGATCGTTCACGGCGTCTGGCGCACGCTCTGCAGGAGCACGGAGTGGAGGGGGGAAGCCGGGTCGCTGTGCTGATGGGCAAGTCGCGGCAGCTTCCCATCGTCCTCCTGGCCTGTTGGCGCCTCGGGGCCGTGATCGTTCCCCTCTTCACCGCCTTCGCCGCGCCCGCCGTCCTCGCGCGGGTGAAGAAGGCCGGAGCTGACCTCGTCGTCGCCGACCCCGACCAGCGAGCGAAACTCGAGGACGCGGATGTGCGTGTCCTGGAAACCGGCCCCGGCCTGGACGAGCTCGCCGACAGACACGATGCGCTCAACGGCGACGTCGCAATCGGGTCGGACGGACTGTTCATCCAGCTCTACACCTCCGGGACGACGGGCGTGCCCAAGGCTGTCGGTGTACCCGCTTTCGCGATCGGCGCCTTCATCTCCTACATGAGGTACGGGCTCGACCTCTCCGAGCAGGATGTGTTCTGGAACGCCGCCGATCCCGGGTGGGCATACGGCCTCTACTTCGGCATCGTGGGACCGCTCGCGGTGGGACAGTCCAACATTCTGCTGCGCGGCAAATTCTCCCCGCCGTTGACGAAGCGGTGCCTTGACGCTCTGCGGGTGACGAACTTCGCCGCGTCCCCCACGGTCTACCGAGCCCTCAAGAAGGAGGGGGTGGTGCTCGCGGCTCACCTCCGCGTTGCCTCCTCAGCGGGCGAGCCTCTCACGCCCGACGTCACGGCGTGGGCCCCCGAGGCTCTCGGCACACAGGTTCGGGACCACTGGGGTCAGACCGAACAGGGCATGGCGGTGGCAGATCTTTGGGATGTCCGAGTCCGACATGCGGTGCCTCCCGGGTCGATGGGCACGGCACTGCCCGGGTTCACCGCAGGGATCGTCGATGGCTCGCTGGCGTTGTCGCTGGTCCGGAGCCCACTCATGTGGTTCACCGGATACGTCGACGCACCGCAGCAGACGAAGGAACGGTTCACCCGGGATGGGGCCTGGTACCTGACCGGTGATACCGGGCGGCTCGAAGGCCCTCATCTCTTCTTCTCGGCGCGAGACGACGACGTCATCCTCGCCGCCGGGTACCGTATCGCGCCCTTCGATATCGAGAGCATCATCGCGAAGGACCCGAGTGTCGCGGAGGTCGCCGTCGTCGGAAGGCCCGACCCGCTTCGCGGGGAAGCGGTCGAGGCTTTCATCGTGCCCGTGGCCGGATCGCGGATGGAGGGGCTGGAAGAACGAGTGCAACGGGCGGTGCGTGAAGGATACGGCGCACACGCCTACCCGCGGAAAGTCCACGTCGTCGAGGCACTCCCCCGGACGGCCAGCGGCAAAGTGCAGCGATTCCTCCTGCGGGAGGCGCCGACGAACGCGTCCTCTCCGACAGCGGCTCCACCGATCGGCCCTTCGCTGGACGGGACGCCCGCACCGAGCTGAACGTCCGCGAGCAGGCACTTCGGAGGGGTCTGCACTAGGGCGTGTTGCTAAACCCATCTGATGGGTTGTTCGGCGAGTCTTGGAACGTGTCTCGCGATGTGATCTCGGATGAAGCCTGGGCTGTGATCGGCCCGTTGTTCCCGAGGGTGAAGTCGACGGGGCGTCCGCCGGTGGATCGGCGCACGGTCGTCGAGGCGACGGCGTGGCGGTTCCGCACCGGCGCGCCGTGGCGGGACGTGCCGGAGCGGTTCGGGAACTGGAACACGATCTACAAGAACTTCAACCGGTGGTCCGAGCAGGGCGTGTGGGCACGAGTTCTGGAGAAGACGCAGTCCCTCGCACAGGAGTCCGGTGACCTGGATTGGGTCGCGTCGATCGACTCCACGATCGTGCGTGTGCACCAGCACGGCGCGACACGTCCCCGCGTCACAGGGGGCTCTGTCGATCTACAAAAAGTTCGGTGACGAGCCGCCCGATCACGCGATCGGCCGCTCCCGAGGCGGCCTGACCACCAAGAACCACTTGGTCTGCGATGGGAAAGGACGGGCTCTCTCGTTCATCCTCACCCCCGGGCAGGCAGCGGACACCAGCATGCTGACCGCGACGCTGAGCGAGATCCGCGTCCCCGGAGCGAGAGGCAGGCCACGGACCCGGCCGGACCGGGTCATGGCGGACAAGGGCTACCCGTCCAAGGCGAACCGGGCCTGGCTACGAGAGCGTGGGATCGCTGCGACGATCCCTGAGCGGGACGATCAGATCGCTCACCGACGCAAGCGCCGAGGGAGACCGATCGATTTCGGTGACCAACAGCGCGCCCGCTACCGCGGCCGCAACGTCGTCGAACGCTGCTTCAACAAGCTCAAGCAGTGGCGCGGGATCGCGATGCGCTCAGACAAGACCGCCCGCAACTACCACGCAGGCCTCTGCCTCGCCGCAACCCTCCACTGGCTCACCAGCAGCGTTCGCTAATCATCGACGTCGACTGCTTCACCCTCGCTCGTCCGCTTCAATCGCGCCAAATGGTATCGCCACCCCGCCTCGTGTTCCGCAGGCAACGAGTGCGGGGTCCGAGCGCGGGAGAATCCTGACTCGGTGAGCGTGACCAAGGTCGCCTGTCCGTGCGTTACCAGCTCGATCACGACGTCGAGCGGGTGATCCCAGCCCTGTTCGGTCCAACTGAATCCGAGAACATACGGCTCGTTGCATCGCGTGACGCTCCCCGTCGCGCTTACCTGTCGGCCTTCCTCTACCCAGGTCTCGACGAGCGGCGAGCCGACGGCCGCCTCGAAGCGCATCTCGGGCCACCATGCGCCACGTCCAGCCGTCAAGAATCGCCAGACGACCTCGACGGACGCATCAATGTCCGCCACCACCGTCACCGAATCACGAAGCACGCGACCAAGCTATCGCTCCGGCCGAAGCCTTTAGCAACACGCCCTAGCACCCGACGCCAGACAATGAGACACTTGTCTCATGACTGTCGTCGAAGGAGATGCCCGACACCTCAGGTCGAGGGCCCGCCTCCACGAGGCAGCGCTCGCGGCCGCGACGGAGAAACCGATCGCCGAGGTGACCGCGACGGACCTAGCAGCCAGAGCGTCTATCGGTCGGGCCACCTTCTACCGGCATACCGACTCGCCCTCCCGGCTGCTCGACGAGGCGCTGAGAGCCGAGCTCGACGCGCTGCGGAGCGAGGCGCTGAGAGACATGCCGAACGAGGCCTTCGAACGTCGCCGTCGGTTCGAGGCGACGCTCGTGAAGGTGGTCGAACACGTCATCGAGCGTGAGGCGATCTATGGGCCCGCATTGCTCACCGACTCCGCCCCCGGTGTCGCGACCATGCTTCTCGGGCATGTGCGGGAGTCGGTGATGCAGGCGCAGCGAGAGATCGGACTCAGCTTCTGGAACGGCGATGAGACCCTTCCCTTCGACTCCGATGCCGATCGCTTCGCCGAGGCGGCTGCGACCGGTTTCGCTTACCTGTTCGTCGGGGTGCTGGTGAGTTGGCTCCCGCGCGAGGGCCATCGAGACCCCCACGATTTCCTTCGTCTGTTCAACACGCTTGCCCCGCGGTGGTGGTTGACGGCGGACGCAGATTCGACACCTCTGGACGAAGTGGACACGGAGCTCAACTGAGGGATGCCTCCCGGCATCCCCATTCGACGATGAATGGAGAGCACAATGAAAGCAGCCTTGACCCGCGAAGTAGGCGAGGGTTTTGAAACGGTAGAAATCGACATCGCCGACCCAATCGGCCGCGAGGTGCTGGTCGACGTCAAGGCCTCCGGCCTGTGCCTGACCGACCACTCCCTGATGGCGAATGACTTCGGCTTTCCGCTTCCCGCGGTCTACGGACACGAACTCGCCGGGGTGGTGATCGGCGTCGGCCCGGAGGTGAGTGATTTTCAGCTCGGCGACCACGTCGTGGGCTGCCTGGTTCAGTGGTGTGGGAGGTGCCAACCCTGCATCGAAGGATTGCAGACCGATTGCCTGAACCCGCTTGCGGTCGAGCGCAGCGAAGGCGAGGGCCCTCGCCTTTTCAGCGCTGACGGGCCGGTGTACCAGGCGATGGGCCTCAGCGGATTCGCGGAGAAGGCGCTCGTGCACGAGAATCAACTGGCGCGGGTGAACAAAGAGATCCCCTTCTCTCGAGCAGCGTTGCTCGGCTGCGGCACAGTTACCGGAGCAGGCGCGGTCATCAACAGCGCGAAGGTGAGGCCGGGCGACACGGTCGCCGTGATCGGCACCGGCGGGGTCGGCCTGAACGCCATCGCCGCGGCCCAGCTCTCCGGCGCCAAGATGATCATCGCGGTCGATATCCAGGATTCCAAGCTTGCGATGGCCCGTCGCTTCGGCGCCACGCACACCGTCAACCCGGGCGACAACGACACGGTGGAGGAGATTCGCCGGCTGAGTGGGGGCGGGGTCGACTTCGCTTTCGAGATCATCGGGCTCCCCGCCACTCAGATGCAGGCGATCGCTGCGGTGAAGACCAGCGGTACGGCGATCCTCGTCGGTATGGGCAAGCCCGGCGCGAAGATCGAGATCGAGACGTCGGCGGCCTTTCTGGCGACCCACAAGACGATCAAAGCCGTGATGATGGGCTCGACGAACCTCAAGCGCGACATCCCGTTCTACGCCGACATGTACGTGGCGGGTCGTTACAACCTCGACGATCTCGTCACGAACGAGATCTCGATCGATGAGATCGACGAAGCCTACGACGCGCTGTCGACCGGCACCGTCATCCGTTCGGTCATCACGAAGTTCTGAGGGCGGTGCACGCATGTCATACACAAGCCTGAACCCGTACTCAGGAGAGGTGCTCCTCTCCGTCCCCGACGCGACTGATGCCGAGATCGACGCTGCGCTCGAGACCGCCCATGCCTCCTATCTGAGATGGCGAGCCACACCCATCGCGGAACGCGTCGCCGTGCTGGCGCGTGCCGCCGAGCTCGTGAAGGAGCGTCGGGTCGAGCTCGGCCGCCTCTCAACGTTGGAAATGGGCCGCCTGCTCGGTGAATCCTTACGCGAAGTCGACATCTCCCAGTCCATCTTCGATTACTACGCCGAGAACGCCGAGCACCTCCTGAAGCCGAAGCCCGTAGCGACGGTTGCGGGCGAAGCGGAGGTCCATTTCGATCCGCTCGGCATCGTGTTCGCTGTCGAGCCGTGGAACGCACCCTTCTACCAGGTGGTCCGGGTTCTTGCACCGCAGATCGCGGTGGGGAACGCTGTCATCTTGAAGCACGCCAACATCGTGCCGCAGTGCGCACAGGCGCTTTCCCAGTTGATGCTCGATGCGGGACTGCCCGAGGGCGTGTTCACGAACGTGTACGCCACGCATGCGCAGTCGGAACGCATCATCGCCGATGAGCGCGTCCGTGGTGTCACGCTCACGGGGAGCGAGACAGCGGGATCGATCGTCGCCGCCCAGGCTGGTGCCGCACTCACCAAGTCGGTGCTCGAGCTGGGCGGCTCCGACGCGATGATCGTGCTCGAAGACGCGAACCTCGACCTCACCGTCACGTGTGCGGCGATGGGCCGGATGGCGCAGAGTGGTCAGATCTGCATCTCACCCAAACGGATCATCGTCGTCGATTCGCGGTACGACGAGTTCCTCGAACGCTACCGGCTGGCGCTCTCAGGGTTGCGTGGTGGTGATCCCCTCGCGGAGGAAACGACCGTCGGACCGCTCTCGTCGCGGGCCGCAGCTGAACGCGTGAAGGAACAGCTTCGACGTGCCGTCGACCATGGCGCCACCCTCATCGAGGTCGGGGAGCCTGTGCCGGACATCCCGACCTTCGTCCAGCCGACCATCCTCACCGGGGTGGAACGGAACAACCCGATCTATTACGAGGAGATATTCGGGCCGGTTCCCATGGTGTTCCGAGTGGCCGACGAGGCGGCGGCTCTCGAGCTGGCGAATGATTCGCCGTTCGGCCTCGCAGGTTCCGTCTACTCCGAGGACGTCGCCCACGCTCAGGAGGTGGCGAAGCGAATCGAGACCGGAATGGTCTGGATCAACACGCCCCCGGGAACGACTCCGGATCTGCCGTTCGGTGGCATCAAGCGCTCGGGGTACGGCCACGAACTGGGCGAGGCGGGTCTGAAGGAGTTCGCCAACCAGAAACTGATCGTCACACCACAGCGCCTGGAGTGATGTGAAGCGCCCGACCCCGCGCATTCCCTCGACACGAGGGGGAGTGCGCGGGGTCGGGCGCTCTCGCGGGCCTCAGAGGAGCTCGAACCCGCCTCCCACGTGGAGCGTCGTCCCGTGGACGTAGGACGCGAGGTCGCTCGCGATCCAGAGTGTCGCTTGAGCCACCTCGCGGGGTTCGCCCAGACGGCCTACGAGGCTGACGGAGGGCACCATCTCCTCGATCGTGCGATTCTGCGTCGCCAGAACGGCATCCAGCATCGGCGTCCGGATCGCGCCCGGCGCGATGGAGTTGACCCGGATGTTCTGGGGGCCGAACTCCAGCGCCGCGGCCCTGGTCAACCCGACGACACCATGTTTGGCGGCGATGTATCCCGAACTGTTGAGGGTCGGTTTGAAGCCGTTGATCGACGAGATGTTGACGATGGTCCCCCCGCCTTGCCGCACGAACTGGCGGATCTCGTGCTTCATGCACAGTGCGGTGCCCTTGAGGTCGACCGCCATGAGCCTGTCCCAGTACTGTTCGTCGAATTCATCGATCGGTGACGAGTCCGGCTTGAGGGCGGCATTGTTGACCGCGATGTCGAGGCGGCCATATTCCGCGACGGTGGCCGCGACGAGTGCCTCCACCTCGACACCCCTCGAGATGTCGACCCTGTGGAACATGGCCTCCCCGCCCGTCGCCACGATGTCGTCGGCGGTCCGGCGTCCGAGTTCCTCATTGAAGTCCGCGACCACCACCTTCGCTCCGGCTTCGGCGAACAGGATTGCCGTCTCGCGCCCCATGCCCATGGCCGCACCGGTGACGATGGTGACCTTGTCCTGCACGATGGGAAATGTCATTCATCTGCCTTTCTCATAGAAGTGACTCCTGTGTCTCGGTCAGCGAACGCGGACGTTCGGAGTCCGCTCCGTCGAAACCTCGCCGAGCACGGAGGCGTCGGAGATCGCTTCCAATGACCGGTTCGTCGTCTTGGGACCGAAGACGCCCGCGACGATCCCCGCCGCCAGGAGCCCGATGGCGAGGACGGAGTAGAGGATCTGATAGCCGAAGCCCGTGTAGATGGCGGCGACACTGACCCCCGCGATGATGCCCGCGATGCGGGCGAAACCGCTCACGACGCCGAACCCCGCGCCCCGGACGTTCGTGGGGAAGACCTCGGGGACGTAGGTGTACAGCACCACCCCCATCACGGAGAACCCGAGCTGAGCGCCGAACCCCGCGACGAGGCTCGTCGTCGGATCGGAAGCGAAGGCGAAGACGACGAGAGAGCCCGCCCCGAGCAGAGATGCCAGGAGCATCGTGGTCTTGCGCTCGATCTTGTCTGCGACGAAGAACATCAGAAGCGGCCCCGCGACGGTGGAGAAGGAGAGCACCGTCGCGAACCGCAGGGCGTCCGCCTGCGCCGCCCCCTGATCGACCAGGATCGTCGGGACCCACGAGATGAACCCGTAGTTGCAGTAGATGTAGAGGAAGAACGCGACGGACGTGACGATCAGGCGCTTCAGAATGTCGGGACGGAGCAGGTCACGCAACGACCCCCGGGGCGGCGCAGGCACGTCCGCTTCCAGCGGGCCGAGCGGTTTGCCACTCCGAGCGGCGGAGCGTTCGAGACCGACGACCACACGCTCCGCCTCGCTGTTCTTGCCGTTGATGAGCAGCCAGCGGACGCTCTCCGGAAGCCAGAGCGCGGCGACGATGGCGATGACGAGGCCGGCAGCACCGATACCGAAGACGATGCGCCAGGCCTCCACACCCGTGGGGGCGATCGCCAGCGCGGCAAGGGAGGTCACGGGGGCCCCGACGAAACCCAGGAAGGTCACCACGGCGAGCGAGCGGCCGCGGGCGAAGCGGGGGAACATCTCGCCCGCGTAGACGAGCAGAACGCCCGTCGCCGCCTGCACGCCGACTCCGGTCAAGACGCGACCGACGGCCAGCACCTCGAAGTTCGGAGCGAACGCGCAGACGAGGGACATGAGCGAGTAGAACACGGAGCCCCAGATGAGGACCGGCCGTCTGCCGAACCGGTCGGAGAGGTTTCCTCCGACCAGCGCACCGATCAGCATTCCCACGAAGACGGCGGAGGTGATGAGTCCGACCTCGGCGATCGACATCCCCCAGTTCGCCCGGATCGACGGCGCGACGTAGGCGAAGACGGTGTTGTCGAAGACCTCGATGAGCATCGCTATGCCGAGAACGATGAGCCACATGACGTGGTTTCGTGTCAGGGGGAGGCGATCGAGACGCGCACTGAGTCTCAGGTCGTCGGGAATCGACGGGAGTGGCGTATGAGACATCTTCTTTGATCCTCTCTGGTGGGCTTCCGCACGCGATGACGTGCGGATGACTGACGCAAGGTCGCGTGGGCCGACGCGCGGCTGGGCCGGCTGGTCGGGCGTCCTCGGGCTTGTGGTCAGGTCATCACGGAGGCGGATTCGCCGTCCAATACGGTTTGCGCGACGTTCGATGCGTCGATCGCATGGAAGGCGGCCGAGCATCCCATCGGCGTCGGCTCAGGGCTGCGGGTCCTGTGCGACAAGAGATTCATTCACCAAAGAGAGGAGACTCTGCGCGACACGGAGTGCGCCCTCGGGGCTCCGCCGTTGCGCTGCCCGCACGAGACCCCAGTCGAGGGGGAGCTCACGGATATCAGAGCCGGGAACCCGAACCAGTCCGAATTCGGGTCTGATGACGGGCAGGAAGGCGCTGCCGATGACCACATGATCCGTCTCCCCCGCAAGGCGGGCGAGGAAGTCGTAGTTGTCCATCTCGAGCGCCGGCCCCCGGGTGCGGATGCCCGGCAGGATGCGGTCGATGTCCAGGTCGCGGATGAACGCCCCGGCCGCGACGGGGAACGCGGGGAGCGCCGATCGGTCACGGCTGTCTACAAGAGGATGCCCCGGTCGAACCAGAGCGCACAGGTCGCCGCCGGGCACTCGTGACACGAGGAAGTGGTGGGCTGCCGCGAACCCGTTCGACTCCCGCGGGATACCACCGAGGAAGAAGTCGATCTGACCGCTTCGAAGAAGAGCGCGGAGACCATCGTTGGATTCGACGACCACTCGGACACCGGACACGGAGGCATCCAGCTGTCGAAGAAGGCGCGGAAGAAAGAGTGCCGCCGCGATCGACCCCATTCCGAAGCGCACGGTTCGCGGTCCGTGGCGACCGAATGCCGCCAACGCATCGGAGTCCGCCTCACTCCGCCGCAGGACGTGTTCCGCCATCTCGACGAAGTCAGCGCCTTCCTCCGTCAACCGCGCCCCGAATCGTCCCCGCTCGAAGATCTGGATTCCGTACTGCGATTCCACGGCCTGAACGCTTCGGGTGAGGGTGGACTGGGAGAGGGGGATGCTGGCTGCGGCGGCGTTGTAATTGCCCTCGCGTGCGATGGTGACCACGTGGGCGAGCCGAATGAGATCGAGCACCGTCCCCTCCCCCGCCACTGCCCTCAGCTCGAGGAACTCGCTCGGAACCCCGCGAGGGACTTCTGCGCGGCCGTACGGAGCGTACTGAGATCGCTGTCGAGGCTGCCGAAGTCGGCGAGGGCATCGAAGCCGTAGCCGAGGGGAGCCCCGACGCGCACACCGTGCTCATGAGCGGTGGTCGCGACCTTCTCCCAGAGGACGACGAGCTGATCGATGTCTCGTTCCATGTCGATACCGAGGTCCTGCGACAGGTCCGCGAGTCCGAAGAAGAGGTAATCCACGCCGTCGACGGCACAGATCTCCGCCACGTTCTCCACCCCGCGCATCGTCTCGATGAGGGGGATCAGAAGGACGTTCTCGTTCGTCGTGCGCGAATGCGCCGCCCACCCCTCGCCCGTGAAATTCGTCGCGGGCACGACGGGGCACATGCCTCGGCCGCCTTTTCGGTACTGAGAGGCGAGGACCGCACGCTCGGCCATCGCGCCCGTCTCGATCTTCGGCACCATGATCCCTTGCGCACCCGCGTCGAGCGACTGCTGGATGAGCGTGGGATTGTTCTCGAGGACGCGCACGACAGCGACCGCGCCGTTGGCCTGCGCGGCCATGAGGTGAGCCCGCATGTCCGAGTTGTCCATCACACCGTGCTCTCGGTCGATGAGGACCCAGTCGAAGCCGACGTCCGCGTAGAGCGCGGTCACGGCAGCGTCCGTAGACATGACGAATGCCCCGGCCGGCACCGATCCGGCGTCGATCAGCCGATCGAATTCCGCCCGTGCGAGAAGACCTGTCATTGTCATTCCTTTCTGTATGGAACGGTCACGAGGCGGCGCGGAATTCGGGCTCGACCACGATGTTGATGGCGTTCTCCCCCTCGACCCGACCCTGAAGAACCTCGAGCGCGAGGGGCAACTGGTCGAACCCGAACGTGTGCGTCCGGAGTTCGTGCAGGGGCAGGGAACCACTGATCACGAGGTCTGCGGCCATCTGCTGCGCCTCGTGGCTGGTCCCGAGCACCCCGATCATGCGGATGCCCTTGGTCGTGACGGCGTCGATCGGGAACTGCGTCAGCGGGCGTCCCTTGATCCCGGCGCTGGCGAGGGTCCCCCCGGTGCGCAGCATCCGGATGGCATCCAGGATCGGCTGCTCGGCTCCCGGGGACGTGTCGATGACGATGTCGAAGCCGCTGCCGCCGGTGAGCTCGGCGCCGCGGGCCACGACGTCGTCCGCCTCGACGTCGACGACGACATCGGCTCCCAGGCGAGTGGCCAGCGCGAGCTTGTGCGCGTCGCGGGAGAGCCCCGTCGCCAGGATGGCTCCGGCGCCGGCGGCCTTGGCCGCGGCCACGCACGCGAGCCCCCGCTGGCCGGAGCCGAGAACGGCGACTTTCGATCCGAGCGTCACCCCGGCATCCTTCACCGCCCATTGGATGCCACTGGCGAGAGGGTTCCACAGGGCAGCGTCCAGCGCGCTCACCTCATTCGGAAACGTGTAGAGGATGGCGTTCGGATCAATGTACACGTGGGTCGAGTAGCCGCCCCACAGTCCCGCGCCGATCGTGGTGGGAATGAAGCCGTAACAGCTGCGCACCCACGGCATGCCCTGGCAGAACTGAGGCTGCGACCGGCGACACGCGTCGCAGTTGCCGCAGGAGCGCCACGGGTTCACCGCGACCCGATCCCCGACCCGGAGATCCTTGCGACCGGCGATCCCCTCCCCCACGTCTTCGATGACACCCACGATCTCGTGCCCGTTGATGCGCGGATACTGCGACATGTCCGCAGGGTCGAAACCGCCGCCGTGCCCTTCGAACGCGTCGATGTCGCTGGCGCAGATGCCGTTGGCTTCGACGCGGAGAAGGGCGGATCCCGGGATGAGCCGCGGAAGCGGGATCTCCTGGAATTCGGTGTCGGTCGGTCCGGTCTGGACGAGTGCGGTGGCCGTGGCGCTCATTCGTGTGCTCCTTCGATCGATGCGTTCGGGTGCTCGGGCGGGTTCACAAGCCCAACCGGGCGCGGAGCTGAAGTGCCGGGTCATCGGCATCGCGCGTTCCGACGGCGAAGCCGGAGGCCATCCCGAGCTCGTCGCTTCCGACCGTCTTGGATGCGGAGCCGGGAATGGTGGTCCGGCTCTGAATGGCCCACCGGCCGTCCTTCCGCGTGAAGTGGTCGGCGTACCGACCGGAGGAGAACATCTCGAACGGACCCGCGTTGACGCCGGCGGCGAAGAGGCTCGCCTGCGGGTTCACGCTCTGCCAGACGATGAAGTAGGTCTCGACGAACGCCGAGTCGGCGTCGGCGAACTCGATCGTGGTGTTGCTGACGTGGTGCGCCGAGTAGGTGATGGTCTCGTGACGCTTCGACACCCACTCGATGAATCCGTCGACCCCGCCCTTGTACGCGCCGTGATCGTCGATCCCGTCCGCATGGAACACCTCCTTGAGGATGCCCAGCTCCAGGCGGTCCACCGCTCGGCAGAACTGGTGGACGCGGTGGTGGATCTCGGCGCGGTCTGCCAGTCGATCCGGTGTGAACTGATCGTTCGTGGTCATGGTGGTGCTCCTTGGGGTCGTCAATCGGTTGCGGCGAAGGTGCGTTCCGCGCCCGGCGGGCACGGCGAACGAAGCCCTCGGCGGGAGGGCGGGAGAAAGCGCGTCAGAGGACGGCGACGGGGTTGAGCGGACTCGAAGTGGCTCCGACGAACCGCCACGGCAGGGCGGTGAGAAGGAAGTCCCATTGCTGCTGCTCGGCACAGGCGCCGGCCAGCTCGGTCAGGTCGAGGTTGTCCATCAACCACAACCCCATGGCGACGAGACTCACCGCGTGGATGGGCCGGACGAAATCGAAGTCATCCACGGCCGAGGGTTGGACGTCGTGGGTGCCATCGGCACCCATCACGGCGATATCCCGCTCATGAAGGAAGGGCAGGCAGGATTCGCTCAGCCCCGCTTGCACCCCGTCGAGCGGACCGCGCTTGCCGTCGACGTACAGCGGACCCTCGGACGTGATCGCGGCCGCGTTGCCCGTGTGGATGAGGAGAGCATCACCGCTTCGAACCTCGACCCCCTGTCGCTTCTCTGCGGCGATCAAGTCGTCGGGGGTCACGGCGTAGCCCCGCTCCACGTGGGGGACGCCGAACAGTCCCGCGATATCGAGGAGAACCCCACGGGTGATGATTCCCCGAGAAGCATCCGCCACGGAGAGGTGCGCCGAGCCGACCACATCGTTCGACTCGCTCGCCGAGAAGCCGTTGTAGAACAAGCCGTCCCAGTAGTAGTGCCCCAGTCCATCGAGGTGCGCATTGCCCCCGTGAGGGCTGATGACGATCTCCTCTCCGACCGCATCCCACCTCGCGGTCCTCCCGAGGACGTGTTGCACCTCGCCGATCTTGGACTGCCGCTGGACGTTGGTCACGCCGGAGTGCAACGGATCGGGATGGGCGGAGTCGAGGTTGCGTGCCAGCGAGATAGCGGTACCCGTCCTGACCGCCTTCATGGCTTCGAGGCGCACCTCGGGGGTGATGAGGTTGAGGGTGCCGAATCGGTCGTCCGTTCCCCAACGGCCCCAGTTCGAGAGAGTGGAGAAGTACTCCTCGATCTGCTGCGTCCTCTCGAGTTCATTGAGGGTCATGTTCGCGTTCGCTTTCTCGCCGCTGTCCTTGCGGCAGTTGTGGTGAAGGGAAGATCTGATCCGGCGCCGTGGTCGCGGCCAGGTACTCGGCTCGGAGCTCCTCGATGAAGCTCTCGGCGGCATGCGACAGGCGCGCGCCCGCGAGCGAGAAGATGTGGAGCTCGCTGTACGGCGCGGCGAGTTCGAGTGAGACGGGAAGACGCACGAGCCCCTCTTCCGCGCGCATCAACGAACTGATCAGGATGGCGGAGGAGTTGCGCGCGATCTCGGCGAGAATCTCGTAGTTGTCGACCTGCATCGTCGTCGAGAAGAGGTAGCGGTCCCGTTCATTCCCCAGAGAGATGAGGTTTTCGTCCCAGGCGGTGCCGGAGATCCGCGGGAACGCGGAGAGATCGTTGCTCGACAAGGTCTCCCGGCCGGCGAGAGGGTGGCCCGGCCGGACGTAGAAATTGGGCCGGAACGTGGCGAAGACGCTCTGGCGCATCCGTGTCGGCCGGTACTTCAGGGGTGCCAAGCCGAGGTAGAACTCGATATCGCCGTCCAGGAGCAGACTCGTCATGAGGTCGGACGTCGTCGTGCAGACGCTGATCGCGAGGTTGGGTTCCGATCCCAGGCGTCGCTGCAAGAGCGTGGGCAGCAGAGCCGCTCCCAACATCGGGCCGATCCCCAACCGGAGGCGCCGGACGGGTCGTTCCGCCACCCCCGAGACGCTCGACTCGAGATCGTCCAACTGAGCGAGCAGGTCCTCTGCCCGCTCGTAGAGGTCGGTGCCGGCCAGGGTCAGGCTGACCCCCGTCTTACCCCGCTCCCTGTCGAGCAGTCGCGTTCCGAGGTGTTCTTCGAGCGCCTGGATGCTGCGAGACAGGGCGGATTGGGTCATATTCAGCTCTTGCGATGCGCGGGTGAAGTTACCCACGCGCACGAGAACCGAGAACTGGCGCAGCCGGTGCATGTCGATCATGGGGCGACCCTAGCCTCGGGTGGCCGCGGCGATCTCTGACGGCGGTTGAACGCCGACGAACCTCACCGGATCGAGGAGTGAGCCCGGGACGTACACCCCGTCGAACAGCCGCGCTCCGGAAGGTGCCAGTCGGGTTTCGAGCGTCCGGAACCCCCTCCCGTCGTCGCCGTCATCAGCGGAGTCGGTCTCCGTCAGAACGCACAGCGGAAGACGCGCGCGCGGCTGGCTGCGGGACGTGGGATCGAGGATCGTGAGCACCCACCCCTCGCCCTCGCGCTCCACCCACGGGTCTTCGATCCGAAGCTCCAGCAAGCCGCTGTACGCCGACAGAGCGACGCGGCCCGAGAAACGCACGACCTCCCCTTCGTGCGCCAGCGGGAAGAAGAAGCCTGCGCCGTCGATCCGCGCACCGCCGTCGGCCGTCTCGCGACCGTCGTCGATGCCCGCGACGTAGTCCCGGAAGCTCCGCTTGAGCCCCCAGGTGAGGCCCCGCGTCATCACTCTTCTCCAGCGATACGGGCCCGCAGTCCGTGGAGGTCGGGACGGACCGTGATCTGACAGGCGAGACGGCTGCACTCGGTGGCACTGTCGACCATCTCGAGAAGATCGCGCTCCTCGTTCGATTGCGGGTCGACCCCGTGCACCGCAGGGTCGATGAAGACATGACAGGTGCCGCAGGAGAGTTCGCCACCGCACTCGCCGACGATCTCGGGGATGTCGTTCTGCAGGGCGACGCGCATCAGCGACTCGCCGTCTTCCGCATCGACCTGACGCTCGGTACCGTCCGGAAGCACGTAGGTGATCGATGTCATCGTGCACCTGCCGGAGTGGGCGAGACGGCGGCGGGCGTGTAGCTCACCTTCATCGATGTGAAGCCGTTGACGCCGACGTCGGCGATCCAGGCCGGCTCCGCGTCGGACACGGGCTGGATGTCGGGGAAGGTCTCGAGAACCCGCGGGATGAGGGTCGCGAGCTCGAGTCGGGCGAGCGCCCGACCGAGGCAGAGGTGGATGCCGGCGCCGAAAGCGAGCGAATCGTTCGGCGTCCGCGTGATGTCGAAGGTGTGCGGATCGGGGAACGCTGTTTCGTCTTTGTTCGCCGAGGCAAGGAATCCGATGGCCCAATCGCCGGTCTTGATCCGCTTACCGTGGAAGTCGAAATCGCGCGTCGCCACGCGCAGACGGCTCTTCGTCGGGGTACCCCAGCGAAGGACCTCCTCGATGGCCGACTTCGTGAGACTGCGGTCCGCCATGAGCGCGATCCGCTGATCGGGGTTCGTCATGAATCCCCACAGGCCGACGGCAGCGGCGTTACGCGTCGTCTCGAGACCGCCCCCGATCATGGTGACGAACCACGTGCGCATCTCGTGAATGCTCAACGGGTCTCCATCGATCTGGAGCTGACCGATGATGGTCGCGAAGTCGTCCTGGGGGTTCTTCCTCCGCTCCAGCGCGAGGTCCTGGCAGTAGTCGATGAGCTTCTGCATGCCGAAGTTGGACGTTGCCACCGGGTCCCCGTCGATGACCCATCGAGGGTCGGCCGCCGCGAGCCACTGCCATGAGGCTTCCCGGAGGTAGGGCCAGTCGGATTCGGGAACCCCGAGCATCCGCAGGATCACCTTCACCGGCAGTTCCGCGGCGATGTCCTCGACGAGATCGCATTCGCCACGGTCGGCGACATCGGCGATGATCTCGTCGACGATGCTCGAGATCTCGCTTCCCAAGCGACCGATCGCGGGAACGCTGAAGTGCTTGTTGATCGGTGCGCGGTACACGTCGTGCATCGGGTTGTCGTTGGTGGCGATGTTGATATCCCACCCCTGAGCGTGGCGCTCTTCGGGCGTCCGGCGCTTCGGAGAGCGCGTGATGCGCGTGTCCCACCTGTTGCTGAAGAGGTCGTCGCGGAGGAGGTACTCCTTCACGTCCTCGTACCGCGTGATACTCCAGTGGTTGCGACCGTAGAACTCGTTCTCGGTCCAGTGCACGGGATCTTCGTCGCGCATCATCTTGAACGTGTCGTGGTAATCGCGAGTCGTGTACCACTGGGGGTTCAGGATCTCGTTGTCGATCTTCTGCCAGTCGGTCATCATTGTCCTTCCGCAAACTGTCATCCCATGGTCACCTCAGCATTTTCGACCGTCCAATTCCGGTATCTCGGCGCAAACATTCCTCACAGTCATGACCACCGACCCATGAGCCACGGGAATAACTCGCTCCCGACAGTCGCATTGGACGCGGCCGTACTCCCGATGTTGGGTAGGTGAACGCCGCGACAAGGTTGTTCGGAAACACCGGCCCGGTGCGCGGAGGAATGAGATTCGACGTGGGTCCGTCATACGACGTCTTGATCGTGGGAGCCGGCCAGGCCGGTGTGCAGGCTGCTGTATCGCTCCGGCAGGGAGGGTTCGGCGGAACCGTGTGCCTGCTGAGCGCCGAGGATCACCTTCCTTACGAGCGACCCCCGCTCTCGAAAGCCTTCCTACAGGGCGCCGCCGAGCCCGAGGAGTTCCTCCTGCGCAGCTCGGACGCGTTGGCGAAGAACTCGATCGATCTCCGACGGGGCCTCGCTGTCGAATCGGTGGATGCCGAGTCTCACTCCGTGATGCTCGAGGACGGGGAGTCCATCGAGTACGGCCGGCTGATTTGGGCTGCCGGCGGCCGAGCGAGGACGATCTCCCTGCCGGGTGCGGATCTGGACGGCGTGCTGTCCGTGCGCACGCTCGACGACGCCTCGAAGCTGCGGGACAGGATGGCGACCGCTCGGAATGCCGTCATCATCGGCGGCGGATACGTCGGTCTCGAGACCGCTGCCGCGCTGCGGAAACACGGCATCGCCGTCACTGTCGTGGAGGCACAGGAACGACTGCTCGCGCGAGTGACGTGCGCCGAGATCTCGCAGTTCTACGCGGATCTGCATCGGGCTCATGGAGCGACGGTCCTGCTGTCGAGCGGCGTCTCGCAGATCGTGGGCGACAACGGCCGCGTGCGCGCTGTCGAGGTGGTCGACGGCACGATGACCCCTGCGGATCTCGTCATCGTCGGGGTGGGACTGATTCCCAACGTCGAGCCGCTGGCTGTCGCCGGCGCGCGGGTGAGCAACGGGATCGACGTCGACGGCGACTTCCGCACGTCGCTTCCTGACGTGTTCGCGATCGGAGACTGCGCGAACTACGAGAGCGCATATGCTCACGACCAGCGCGTGCGCCTGGAATCGGTGCCGAACGCGATCGAGCACGGAAAGGCCGTCGCCTCCGCGATCCTCGGGACGGAGCGGCCGAAGACGGCAGCACCGTGGTTCTGGTCTCACCAGTACGACGTGAAGTTGCAGACGGTCGGCCTCCAGGGTGGACACGATGAGGCCGTCCTCCGTGGCAGCGTCGACGATCCTTCGTTCAGCGTGATCTATCTCCGTGACAGCACGGTGATCGCCCTGGACTGTGTCAACTCGGTCGCCGATTTCGCGCAGGGAAAGCAACTGGTCAAGCAGGGAACCCGTGTGTCTTCGGCGGATCTTTCGAACACCGCTGTTCCGCTGAAGAATCACCTTCAGACGTCGGCCGTCGGGCAGTAAGCGGCTGTGACCACGCTCGAGACGGGGATCGATCCGGCCGCCGGCCGCCGGCGAGCCGCGAGGGATGGGGTATGAGCGACCCCGAACGCCTCGCGCAGATCTTCACGGCTCTGGGTAACGGCATCCGGCTCGAGTTGATGTCGGAAGTCGCCGCAGCATCGAACGGCGAATCGCGATCGGTTTCCTCGCTCGCAGCGGCTCTGGAGATCTCCCGTTTCACGGCGTCTCACCACCTGGCCGTTCTGCGTTCGGCCCATCTCGTGGATGCACACCGGGACGGCCTGTCGCTCCGCCACCAGGTCAACGCATCGACGATGACGTGCATCGAGGATTGGTATCTTCCATTCGTCGACACCTCGGCGCGGTGAGATAGGCGGCTTTGCAGCGCTCCCGAGCGCACGGGCCATACGTCGTCGTTGTCCGCCGTGGCGCGACGAGATCCGGAAGCGCTGGCGGTGAGTTTGCGCGCCTGCGATGACGAGGGCGACAATACGCCGACACGTGGGTACCGTGGCGATGAGAGGGTTAGCCCGTCTGAGATGTAGCGGGAGCGGGGCTTGAACCCGCGACCTCACGATTATGAGTCGTGCGCTCTCACCAACTGAGCTACCCCGCCGCGCGGCATCCCCTGCGAGGGAGATGCTGTGAGCCCCGAGTCAGGATTGAACTGACGACCCCTTCCTTACCATGGAAGTGCTCTGCCACTGAGCTATCGGGGCGTACCCGGATCACTCCGGGCAACTAGAAGAGGATATCAGAGCGAAGCCGTCATCCTCGAATCGAGTCAGCCTCCCGTGTGCTGCCGCAGCCACGGGAGCGGGTCGATCGGCGTCGTTCCGTTCTGCAGCAGCTCGAAGTGCGTGTGAGCGCCGAAGGAACGGCCCGTGTTGCCGGTGCGGCCGAGGAAGGTGCCGACCTTGACCTTCTGGCCCGGCGTGACCTGGAGCGAACCGTACTGCATGTGGGCGTAGCGGCTCGAGATGAGCTGACCGTCGATCTCGTGGTCGATCAGGACGGTGACGCCAAACGCGTCGCCGCTCTCGGTGGCGATGCGGACCGTGCCGTCGGCGATCGCCTGCACCGGGGATCCCTCACCCGGGACGAAGTCGACGCCCTCGTGCATACGGCCGTCACGCATGCCGAAGCCGTACGTGATCGGCACGCCCACCGCGAAAGGCCACTGGATGGCGGCGGTGGGGTCGTTGACGAAGAAGTTGGAGAAGTTCGAGATGCCGGAGTCGGCGGCCATCTGCGCGTACGTCGCCGAGCTGTAGCCGTCGGCGCGGTCGACAACGCCGGCCTGCGCCTCCGCTGGGGCGACGTAGGCCTGGACGGCCCCGCCGGACACATCGCCGCTCGCCGCGAGGCTGCGGGTCGACGTCTCGACGGATGCGACGCTCGCGGTGCCGCTCGCCGAGGCGAGAGCGCTGACCGGCATGGTCATCCCCACGGTCATCAGACCGACGAGACCCATGACGCCGACCGAGAACGACGCTGCGGCGATACGGCGACCGTTGCGACGACGGAGACCGGCGCTCACCGGCAGGCCCTGCGTGACCGGACGCGTCGCCTGGGCGACGGGCGCGGGGGACTGCACGGCGGTCTCGCCCGTGAAGGCGAACAGGCGCGCGGCGGCCACGAACTCGTCGGACGTGGGATCAGCGGCATCCGGCTCGTCGACCACAGGTTCTTCGACCCGTGCGGCAGGCTCGGCATCCTGGGCCACGGCCTCCGATGCCCCGACGGGGCGCGGGGTCTCGGCATCCACCGGACGACGGCGGCCACGACGCGTCACCGGAAGGGTGATCGGCGAGGTCGGCAGCGCCACCGGGGTGGTCGCCTCGGTCGCATCGGCGCTCTGCAGAATGACGGCCACGGCGTCGTCGGAGCGCTGCTCGTCGACGACGGTGACCTCGAGAGCCTCGGATGCCGGGGCCTCGGATGCCGGGGCCTCGGTCGTCGCGGTCTGCGACGCCGCGGGGGCGGCGGAGCTCGCAGCGGCACGAGACGAACGACGGCGGGGGGCGGGGAGAGTCGGTTCGATCGTGGCGGCGATCACGGTCTCGACGACAGCGGCGGCGACCTGCTCGATGATCTCAGGCTGAGACACTGCTTCGGCGTCGACCGGGGCCGGGTCAAGGGCGGCGGGCTCGGAGACCACGGGGGACTCATCGGCCACCACGACGGGGGCGGTGCGGCGACGCCTCTCAGCCCGCGTCAGCTCGGTTGCGGCGGGCGCGGTGGAGGGTCGACTGGATCGCCGAGTGCGGGCGGGATCAGTCTCGGGGGCTTCTGACGGCAACGCGCGGGGGCTCTCGTGTCGTGTCGCGAGCGCGACGGCTTCGGGCTTTCGGGGCTTTTGCCATTTCCGCTGATTCGGGTGAGCGAAAATAACGATCAGGTAAACACACTACCCCGGGACGTCTGAGAATGCCATGAACGCTCCGCGCTTCACTCCTCGGTCTCGAGCGCGTCCGCGAGGCGGTCGTAGAACCCGGGACCCGCGGCGATGACCATGCCCTTGCCGGGCCGACCGCCCGGCGAACCGCCCACCACTCCACCGGCTTCCTCCACGAGCAGCACACCCGCGGCGTGATCCCAGGGGTTGGTCCCCTTCTCGTAGTAGGCATCCACGCGTCCGGCAGCCACCGACGCCAGATCCAAGGATGCCGCGCCGATACGGCGGATGTCGCGGGCGACCGGCATGACGCGCGCGAGACGCTCCAGGGTCGGGGCGTGGGTGGCGGGGTCGTAGCCGAAGCCGGTCGCGACGAGACCCCCGGCGGGGCCGACCTCATCGTTGACGGCGAGACGCTCCTCCCCCAGCCAGGCGCCGCCGCCGCGAGTCGCGTGGAACATCTCGCCCGAGACCGGGTTGTAGACGACCCCGGCGATGGCGGTCCACTCGGCCGGATCGGCCGAGCCCTCGACGGCCGCGATGCTCACGGCCCACGCGGGGATGCCGTAGGCGTAGTTCACCGTGCCGTCGATCGGGTCGACGACCCAGGTCACACCGCTGGAGCTCTCGTGCGCATCGGACTCCTCACCGAAGAAACCGTCCTCCGGGCGCTCGCGTTCGAGTTCGGCGCGGATGAAGGCCTCGACCTCGCGGTCGGCGGCCGTCACGATGTCGGCTGCGACCGACTTCGTCGCGATCTCGACCCCCTCGCGGCGGCGGCGCGCGGCGAGATCCCCGGCTTCACGGGCGATGCGGGTGGCGATGTCGAGCAGATCTGCGGCGAGCGTCATGGCATCCACGCTACTGGTCCACCCCCTCTCCGGATCCGGGGACGATCGTTACCGTGGGCAGATGAGCGCCACCGAGTCCACTCGCTACGACGTCGTCATCGTCGGCGGGGGGCACAACGCCCTCGTCGCCGCGGCCTACCTCGCCCGCGCCGGTCGATCGGTGGTGATCCTGGAGAGACAGGATGCCGTCGGCGGCGCGGCCGTGTCGGAACGACCGTGGCCGGGGGTCGACGCGCGGCTGTCGCGGTACTCGTATCTCGTGAGCCTGCTGCCGCAGAAGATCATCGACGACCTCGGACTGCGCATCGATCTGCGCCGCCGGAGGTACTCCTCGTACACTCCCGATCCGTCCGACCCCACGCGCGGCATCTTGATCGACACCCAGGATGCCGAGGCGACCGCCGCCTCGTTCGCCCGGACACTCGGCGACACCGGTGAGGCCGAGAGGTTCGCCGCCTTCGGCGAGCGCTTGGCACCGCTGGGGCGCGCCGTGTTCCCGACGATGACCGAGCCGCTGCCCACCGCCGACGAGATGCGCGAACGGGTCGGCGACGACGAGCTCTGGACGGCGCTGACAGAGCGGCCGCTGGGCGACCTGCTGCGAGCATCGCTGCGCAGCGACATCGCCCGGGGCATCGCGCTGACCGACGGTCTCATCGGCACGTTCGCGTCGGCGGACGACGCCTCCCTCGCACAGAACCGCTGCTTTCTGTACCACGTCATCGGCGGCGAGACCGGGCACTGGGACGTCCCGGTCGGCGGCATGGGAGCGGTGACCGCGGAACTCGAACGGGCCGCGCGCGAGGCGGGCGCCGACATCCGCACGGGCGTCGAGGTGACGTCGGTCTCACCGTCCGGTGAGGTGCACATCGTGACCGATCGCTCCGAGACCTACGTCGGAGAGGTCGTGCTCAGCGGAGTGGGACGGGCCGTTCTCGCGCGCCTGCTCACCGCCGGGGGGACCTCCACCGAAGCCCCCGAGACCGAGGGCGCGCAGGTCAAGGTCAACATGCTCCTGTCACGCCTGCCACGCTTGAAGGACACCTCGGTCGCCCTCGAGGCCGCCTTCGCGGGCACCTTCCACGTCAACGAGACCATGACGCAATTGGAGGCCGCCTACGTCGCGGCATCCGCGGGCCTCGTCCCCGATCCGCTGCCCGCCGAGATCTACTGCCACTCGCTCACGGACCCCTCCATCCTCGGCCCGGACCTGCGGGCGAGCGGAGCACAGACCCTCACTCTGTTCGGACTGCAGGTGCCGCACCGCCTGATCGACGGCGAGGATCCCGTTGCCGCGGGAGCCCGACTGCTCGCCGCCGCCCAGCGGTCGCTGGACTCCGTGCTCGCCGAACCCCTGCGGGACTGCATCGTCGAGGCCCCCGACGGGCGGCTGTGCATCGAAGCGCGCACCACCAGCGACCTCGAACGGTCGCTCGGCATGGTCGGCGGCGACATCTTCCACGGCGCACTGGCATGGCCGTGGCGCGAGGGCACTTCGGAGAGGGATGCCGCGTCGCTCGGCCCCGCGGAGCGCTGGGGCGTCGAGACGGGCCACGCGCGCGTGCTCATCTGCGGCTCGAGCGCGCGACGCGGAGGCGCCGTGAGCGGCATCGGCGGACAGAACGCCGCGATGGCGGCGCTGGAG
>NZ_VBUM01000002.1 GCF_005774735.1 Microbacterium sp. 5K110
GGATTCCGCGGGCGGAGGATGGCCGCGGGAGTTTCGGTCCTCCGCTCCCCGAATCTCCTCCGCTGAAGCGCTCTCGCGCGAGAGAGGAACACAGGATGCCGGTCGCGGCGGGGCCGCGCGGAGTTGAGGGTGTCGCGGGCCCGGGAAGCCGCCGGTCGGGCGGCCCAACGCGGCGACGACGTCTGGGCCGCGCTGGCGCCGCCCGGCAGCGGTCGCGAATCAGCCGCCGTAGGGCTGGCGCGTGGCGATGATCGTGATCATGCGCTCCAGCGCGAACACCGGGTCGCGGGAGGCGCCCTTGACCTCGGCGTCGGCGCGCGCGGTCGCATGGATCGCCATCCCGAGCGTGTTCCCGGTCCAGCCGACGAGGTCGCGCCGCGCGCGGTCGATCTGCCAGTCCTTCATGCCCAAGCGTTGAGCGAGCACCCCCGACGATTCGCGGTGGCCGGCGACGCGCGCCATCGTCCGGAGCTTCATGGCCACGGCCGCGACGAGCGGGACGGGATCGGCCCCGGATGCCAGGGCGTGGCGCAACGCCAGGAGCGCGGGGCCGTACTGACCGGCGATCGCGGTGTCGGCGACCGTGAACGCGGAGGTCTCGACGCGGCCGCCGTAGTATCGCTCGACCGTACGCTCATCGATGTCGCCGGGGACGTCGGCGATGAGCTGTTGGCACGCGGCCGCGAGCTCGGTGAGGTCGTCGGCGAAGGCCGAGACGAGCGACCGCAAGGCGACCGGGGCGATGCGCTTCTGCGCGGCCTTGAACTCGCCGACGGCGAAGTCGAAGCGGTCGGAGTCGCGCTTGACGGCGGGGCACGCGATCTCGATGCCGCCGCCCTGGCCCGCGCGGATGGCATCCAGGAGCTTCTTGCCGCGCACGCTCGCACCGGTGTGGCGGAGGACGACCGTCGCGCCGTCCTGCGGGTGCGCGAGGTACGACAGCGCCTCGGTGAGGAAGGCGTCGCTGCACTTCTCGACTCCCCCGACGCGCACGAGCCGCGGTTCGCCGAACAAAGAGGGCGAAGTGACCGCGAGCAGAGTGCCCGCGGTGTAGTCATCGGCTCGGACGTCGGTGATCTCGAGGCTCGGGTCCTCGCTCTTGAGGTATTCGCGGATGCCCGCGGTCGCGCGCTCGGCGCACACTTCTTCCGGGCCCGAGATGAGCACGACCGGCGCGGGCTGGGGGGTGCGCCATCCGATCTGGGGAATGGCCGACTTCGCCTTCGCGGGGGCGGAGCGTCGAGGGGCCGGGGTCACTCCCCCAGCCTACCGACCGGGTCGGACACGGACGCCGAGGATCAGCGGCCGGGGTCAGCCGTTCGCCCCGTCGAGGCGGGTGTGCGCGGGGTGGCGTAGCGGGCGCGCATCTCCGGCCCGGCGGCCGGTCCGGACCGGAACGCGAAGCGCGGATCCGAGACGGAGAGCCCGGTCACGGGGTCGATCGTCACCGGTTCCACTTCGTCGCCGGTCGTCACGTCCACGAGCACCATCGCCCGCTCCTCCGGGGCCAGCTGCTCGTTCCTCCACGCCGCGAGGGCGACGAGGATCGGTCGGAGCGACCGGCCGAACTCCGTGAGCACGTACTCGTTCCGGACGGGGCGGTCCTGGTACGGGCGGGTGGTGAGGATGCCGTTCTCGACGAGCACCTTGAGGCGCTTGGTCAGCATGCTCGAGGACAGGCCGATGTTCGCTTCGAACTCGTCGAAACGCGTGTAGCCGTCGAAGCAGTCATGGAGGATCAGCATGGTCCACCATTCGCCCACGTACGACATCGCGGTCGATAGCGGGCATTCGCGATCCTCGACCCGGATCTGTGCAGACATCCGACACTCCTTCCGACCGTGACCGGCGCACTCGGCCAGTCACTGCTAATGTAGCAGCCATGGTGACTGTCGAAACAGAAGTTACGCCTTCCGGGGCACCCCACGGAAGACAGCATCGGGCTGTGGTCAGCGGAGGCACGAAGGGCACGGGTGCGGCCGTGGCTCGCCGGCTGCGGGCCGCGGGGATGCAGGTCACCGCGATCGCCCGGACGCCCGGCACCGACGAGGATGTCCGGTTCGTGGCCGCCGACGTGACCGACCCGGGTGCGGTTCGCGACGCCGCGCGGGTCATCCTGACCGACGGGGCCCCCGACGTCGTCGTCCATGTTGCCGGCGGATCGCACTCCCCCGGCGGCGGCTTCGGAGCCCTCGGCGAGACCGAGTGGGCGCGCGAGATCGACCTCAACCTCCTGGCGGCAGTGCGGCTCGATCGCGAGCTCGTCCCGGCCATGATCGAGGCCGGGCGCGGAGCGATCGTTCACGTGTCCTCGATCCAGGCGCGGATGCCGTTGTGGGACGGCACGCTGGCGTACGCGGCCGCGAAAGCGGCCCTGCGTACGTACAGCAAGGGCCTTTCGTGTCAGCTCGCTCCCCTCGGCATCCGCGTGAACACCGTCTCGCCGGGCGGTATCCAGACCGCGGGGGCCGAGGCGCTCGTCGAACGCCTCGCCGCGGACCTCGACGGAGACAAAGACGCGGCGTGGGACTCACTCGTCTCCGCGCTCGGCGGTGTGCCGTGGGGGCGTTTCGCGACGCCCGACGAGGTCGCGTCCACGATCGCCTTCTTGGCCTCGGATGCCGCGGCGAGCATCACCGGAGCCGACCTCGTCATCGACGGTGGCACCGTCCGAACCATCTGACCACCGATGATCCCTGGAAGGGACAGACCATGACCGACGTGTACACGCCCTACGACCCGACCCTCCTTCCCTCCCCGGTCGTCGCCTACCTCGACGCGCGGGACGACCACCGCCACGCCGACGCCACGGCCGTGTTCTCTCCGGACGCGGTCGTGATCGACGACGGCCGGACCTACCGGGGTCGCGACGCGATCTCCGCCTGGATCGCAACGTCCTCGACGGAGTTCACGTACACGAGCTCCCGCCTGGACCAGTGGGTCGATGACACCCGTCGAGCAGTCGTGCGGGTCCGACTCGACGGCAACTTCCCCGGCGGTACCGTCCTGCTCCGACACGGATTCGACCTCGCGGCCGGATGCATCGAGCGACTGGTGATCGAGGTCTGACCACTCGCGCGGGCAGCACCAGGAGTGCTGTCAGGGCACAGGCGTGGCTCACGGCGGTCTCTGTCGCCACAGGGTCAACCGCTCCGACTCGTCGTACCAGACCGCCAGGATGCCGTCGGCGTCGGTGCGAGCCGCGGTGGTGCCGACGGACGTGAGGATGTCGAGCAATCGGGCCGTGGGATGGCCGTACGTGTTGTCCGCGCCGACACCGATGAGCCCGAGGGGCGCGTGCAGGCGACGGTAGAGCTCGGGGTCCTGGTCGGCGCTGCCGTGGTGCGAGACCTTCACGATCTCGACGCGGGGGACGTCGACGCGGCGGAGGAGCGCCGCCTGCGGCTCGGCGCCCAGGTCGCCGAGCATCACCGTGCGGGGGAAGCCGGGCCCGGAGACGTCGATGGCCACGCTCGCGTCGTTGCCGGGCTCCATGCCCGGAAGCGGGCCGAGCGCCTGCCACCGCGTCTCGCCGAGGGTGCCCGTGAGACCGAGGGATGCCGTGCGCAGCTCCGCCCCTCTCGCGGCGAAGCGGTCGAGCAGCCTCTCGTCCGCGCGCTCTCCGACCGGTCCGTGCAGGACGACGTCCGCGCGTCCGAGGATGGCCGGGGATCCGCCGACGTGGTCCTTGTCGAAGTGCGTGAGCACCACCAGGTCGAGGCGGTCGATCCCGAACGTCTGCAGACATTCCGCGAGCGGCTCGGGCTCGGGTCCGGTGTCGACGAGCGCCACCGCGGACCCGGATCGCCACAGCGTGGCATCGCCCTGACCGACGTCGCACATCGCAACCCGCCAGTCGGGCGGAACCGTGAGCGGCCCCGCGACCGTGCGGATCGTGCTGGTGCCGCCGATCGCGCCCAGGAGGATGGCCACCGCCGCCGTCGCGAGCGCGGTGATCCGCGGGCCGCGGCGGGGGCGAAGGATCGCGAGGACGACCGCGCCGCCCACCGCGGCCAGGAGCGCCGCGCCCGGCGGTCCGTCCGGCCAGGGAAGGTTCTGCGCAGGCCAGGACGCGGTGGTGTGCGCCACCCCGGCGATCCAGGCGGCGGGGATCCACGCCAGCGCGGTCAGCCCGTCGCGCAGCCACGGGAACGGCGCGACGCAGGCCAGGACCCCGGCGATCGTCGCCGGTGCCGCCGCCGGATCCGCGAGGAGGTTCGCGGCGACCCCGAGGAGGGGGACGTGCGGGTCGATCAGCACGATGAGCGGGCCGCAGACGAGCTGGGCAGCCGCCGGCACCGCGAGGGCGAGAGCGAGGGGCGCCGGCATCCATCGACCGAGCCCGTCCGCGAGCGGCCGGGCCAGGACGAGGAGCGCGGCGGTAGCGGCTGCCGACAGGGCGAAGCCGAGCGAGCGACACAGCCAGGGGTCGGCGATCAGGAGGAACGTGACCGCCGCCGACAGCACCGCGACGCCGAGCGTGGGACGCCCGAAGCCGAGGGCGAGGATGCCGATCGCGCTCATCGCCGCCGCCCGGACCACGCTGGGCTCGGGCGTGACGAGCACCACGAAGCCCGCGAGCACGAGCAGCGCACCGGCCACCCGGACCCACCGGCGGGTACCGCACAGGGCGAGCACGCCGAACGCGGCGCCGACCACGAGCGCACAGTTCGCGCCCGACACCGCCGTCAGGTGTGACAGCGACGCGGCGTTCATCGCCTCCTCGGTCGCGGCGTCGAGCCCGGAGGTGTCGCCGACCGCGAGCCCGGGAATGAGACCCGCACCCGGCTGCGGCAGTCCACGAGTCGAGGCCAGGAGCCCGTCGCGGAGCGCTGCGAACCAGCCCCAGAATCCGTCCGGCGGGGGCGCGCGGTCGACCTGGGTTGCGCGCAGCACGAGCACGGCGCGGTCGGTGGGATCCGCGGGGATCGCCCGACCGGACAGGACGACCTCGCTTCCCTGCTCGGATGCCGCGAGTCGCTCGCGTCCGTCGGCGTCGACCCCGATGCGCACGGGGAGCGCTCCGCGCACCGTACTCGCGCCCGCGGAGACGGCGGAGGCGACCGCATCGAACCACGCGCCTCCATCGACGCTGCGCGACAGGTGGCCGGTGACCGTGGCGGTCACCCGGAGGTGGCGGCCGCCATCGACCTGCAGGTCGCCGACCTGCGCGCGAGTCGGGGCGAGGGTCGCAACGGTGCCCACACTGGCCGCCGCGCACGCGAGAGCGACGGCTGCCACGACGATCGCCGGATGCCGGAACTTCACGAGCACACCGATCGAGACCGCCGAGGCCATAGCGAGGATCAGCGCGAGGATCCATGGGTCCGGGAAGGCCGTCCCCGCCGCCGCTCCAGCCCAGGTCGTCGCGGCCACGGCGGCGGGGCGCCACGCGCGGCGACGCAGAGCGCGGCGACCGTCTCCCTGCCCGTCGAGTCTCGGGAGGCCGGCCGCCTCGGCGCTGGACCGTACGGAGCCGTTCACACCCGCACCAGATCGCGCAGTCCCGCGAGCATCTTGTCGCCGATGCCGGGCACCGAACCGAGATCGTCGACGCTCGTGAAGCGGCCGTTCTCCTCGCGCCACGCGAGGATGCGATCCGCGAGCGCCGGACCGATCCGGGGCAGCGCGTCGAGCTGCTCGCGCGTCGCGGTGTTGAGGTCGAGCGGCCCGACCGTCGCTCCCGGCGCTCCCCCGGCGGCGGCCGTAGGTGCGGCGCCGACGACGGGCACGACGATCTGCTCCCCGTCCGTGACGGCGCGCGCGAGGTTCACGCCCGCGCGTTCGGCATCGTCCGCGAAGCCTCCCGCGCGCGCGATCGCGTCGGCCACGCGGTCGCCGACCTCCAGCCGGTAGAGCCCCGCTGCCCGTACCGCGCCCGCCACGTGAACGTACACGCCGGCCCCGGCGGGAGCGCTGGCCCGGCCCGTCGGCGCGGGCGTCGTCGTGACGGTCTCGGTGCCCGTCGTCCCGCGGAAGATCCCGATCCCCACGGTGATGGCGAAGGCGAGGAGCACGAGGACGATCACCGCCCCGACACCGAGACGGCGGCGCGAACCGAGGCGCGGAGGAGTCTCGATCGGGTCCGGTGATGCCATCACGCCAGCACCCTACGAAGGTCGCGCGCACGCCCGTCGGGCTCTGCGCCGCATTCGTGGACGATGTCTCGGATCGCCTCCCTGGGGAGGAGTCGCGCCTAGCCTGGAACGATGAACGAGAACGCGTGGCGCGCAATTCTGTCCGCCCTCGCCGATGACCGCGGTCGCGAGCTCTACGCGCGGATCGTGCGGGGCGAGCCGGTCGACAGCACCCAGACGCCCACGAAAGCACGACGGAGCCTTGCCGCCCTGATCTCAGCAGGACTCATCACCGAGACCGATGATGGCTACTCCGCGTCACCGACGGTGTTCCGTGATGCCCTCGCCGCGGCGCCGCGCACCCCGCGCGCCACAGGCCCGGAGCGCTTCTTCATGGAAGGGCGCCTGACGACCCTCCCATCCCGCGACGCCGACCGGCGCTCGGTGCTCACCGTCGTGGCATCCCGTTCGCTCTCGCCCGGCGAGGTCGTGACCGAGACCGAGATCAACACACGCCTCGCGATGATCACCGACGACGTCGCTGCACTGCGCCGCGCCCTCGTCGACACCGGTCTCGTCGAACGCACGCGCACCGGAACCGCCTACGCCCTCGCCGCCCCCTGAACGACGGATGCCACGCCCCCACGCTCGGCAGAGCGCCGGGGGCGTGGCATCCGGATTGCATGCAATCGGCCTCGACGATCAGCCCACGGATTGCGTGCTAAATCAACCGCTTACTTCGTCGAGAAGCTGACCACCTTCGGCGGGCGCACGACCGCGCGCACGATCTCGCGCTCACCGAGCGCCCGGCGCACCTTCTCGTCCTGGCGGGCCAGGGCCTCGAGCTCTTCGGCGCCGATCTTGGCCGAGACCTCGAGCGTGCCGCGCACCTTGCCGTCGATCTGCACGACCGCGGTCACGGTGTCTTCGACGAGCAGCGTCGGGTCGGCCTGGCGCCACGTCGTGAGCCCGACGAAGCCGTCGTAGCCGAGCGTCTGCCACATCTCCTCGGCGGTGTGCGGGGCGAACAGATCGAGCGTCATCGCGATGACCTCAGCCGCTTCGCGCACGGCGGGGTCGCTCGTGCCCGCGCTGCCGTCGATGGCCTTGCGGGTCGCGTTCACGAGCTCCATGAGGCGCGCGACGACGACGTTGAACTTCGTCTGCTCGACGAGGTTCGGTGCCTCGGCCAGCAGACGGTGCGTGACGCGGCGCAGGGCCTGGTCGCCTTCGGCCCACACGACGTCGGTCTCGCTGTCGACGTCGTGCGCGATGCGGAGGGCACGAGCGAGGAACTTCGCCGCGCCCGTGGTCGAGACGTCGTTCCAGTCCTTGTCGTCTTCCACCGGGCCGGCGAAGGCGAGAGCCACGCGCAGCGCGTCGGCGCCGTGGGCGTCGAGCTCTTCCTGGAAGAGCACGAGGTTGCCCTTGCTCTTCGACATCTTGGCGCCGTCGAGGATCACCATGCCCTGGTTGATGAGGCTCGAGAAGGGCTCGGTGAACTCCACCAGGCCCATGTCGAACAGGGCCTTGGTGATGAAGCGCGCGTACAGAAGGTGGAGGATCGCGTGCTCGACGCCACCGATGTAGTAGTCGACCGGTCCCCACTTGCCGGCCTCGCGGCCCGAGAACGCCTCGGTCTCGTCGTTCGGCGAGAGGAAGCGCAGGAAGTACCACGAGCTGTCGACGAACGTGTCCATCGTGTCGGGGTCGCGGAGCATCGTCTGACCCGTCTCGGGGTCGGTGACCTGCACCCAGTCGGTCGCGGCACCGAGCGGCGATGTGCCCTTGGGCTTGAGGTCGAGCCCCTCGACCGACGGCAGCACGACGGGCAGCTGGTCGGCAGGCACGGGCACGATCGTGCCGTCCTCGGCGTGCAGCATCGGGATGGGCGTGCCCCAGTAGCGCTGGCGCGAGATGAGCCAGTCACGCAGGCGGTAGGTCTTGGCCGCGCGGCCGACGCCCTTGGACTCGAGTTCCTCGATCATGCGCGCGATCGCGTGACGCTTGGACAGGCCGTTCAGCGAGCCGGAGTTGATCATGCGACCGTCACCGGTCAGGGCGATGCCCGTCTTCACCGGGTCGAGGTCGTCGACGTCGCCGAGCGGGTCGATCGGCACACCTTCGTCGTCGAGCTCGATCACGGGGATCGCGCCGGTCACCGGAGCGTTCGTGTCGACGACGACCTTCACGGGCAGGTCGAATGCGCGGGCGAAGTCGAGGTCGCGCTGGTCGTGCGCGGGCACGGCCATGACGGCGCCGTGTCCGTAGTCGGCGAGCACGTAGTCGGCGGCCCAGATCGGCAGCTTCTCGCCGTTGACCGGGTTGATCGCGTAGTGGCCGAGGAACACACCGGTCTTCGGGCGGTCGGTGGCCTGGCGCTCGATGTCGGTCGCGCGCTGGACCTCGGCGAGATAGCCCTGGAAGCGCTCGCGCACCTCGATATCGGCGGATGCCGCGAGCTCGGCCGCGAGGTCGGACTCGGGCGCGACGACGAAGAACGTCGCTCCGTGCAGCGTGTCGGGGCGGGTGGAGAAGACCGTGATCTTGTCGGCGCGACCCTCGATCTCGAACTCGATGTCGGCACCGATCGAACGGCCGATCCAGTTGCGCTGCATCTGGATGACCTTCTGCGGCCAGAAGCCCTCGAGCTGGTTGAGGTCGTCGAGCAGACGGTCGGCGTAGTCGGTGATCCGCAGGAACCACTGCGTCAGCTTCTTCTTGACGACGACGGCACCGCTGCGCTCGCTCGTGCCGTCGGGCAGCACCTGCTCGTTCGCGAGCACCGTCTGGTCGACCGGGTCCCAGTTGACGAGGGCGTCCTTGCGGTAGGCGAGGCCCTTCTCGTACAGCTTCTGGAACAGCCACTGGTTCCAGCGGTAGTACTCGGGGTCGCTCGTGTGCAGCACGCGGCTCCAGTCGAACGAGACGCCGTAGTCCTTCAGGCTCTCCTTCTGCTGCGCGATGTTCGCGTAGGTCCACTCCACGGGGTCGGCGCCGCGCTTGATCGCGGCGTTCTCAGCGGGCAGGCCGAACGAGTCCCACCCGATGGGGTTGAGGACGTTGTACCCGCGGTGGCGCCAGAACCGCGCCACGATGTCGGAGTAGAGGTAGTTCTCGGCGTGCCCCATGTGCAGATCGCCCGAGGGGTAGGGGAACATCGCGAGCACGTACTTGCGGGGGCGCGTGTCGGCGTCGCCGCCGGCGCGGAACGGGTCCTTCTCGGCCCACGCCTGCTGCCACTTCGCCTGGATCTCGTGCGGATCGAAGCCTCCGTCGGTGGACGGCGCGGAAGAGGGGTTCTGAGACACGGGTGAGACCAATCGTGAAGTCGGGAGAGCCGCGAGGGCCAGCGTCCAGGCTACCGGACCGCGCGCGGCCCCTTCCGGCGCGGGCAGCGCCTCACCATCCGGGCGGCACGGCGGCTCCGAGGGCCGCGAGCGGAGCCCGGGCCTTGATGCCCACTTCGGCGACCTCGGATGCCACGACTGACCGCCACGTGATGCCTCCCCCGGCACCGACCCAGGCGGCATCCGGCTCCACCACGATGCTGCGGATGACCATCGCGAGATCCGCGGCGCCGTCGTCGCCGACCCAGCCGAACGTCCCGGAGTAGACACCGCGTTCGGCGCCCTCCAGACCGGCGAGGATCTCCCGGGCCGAGGCCTTCGGAGCACCGGTCATGCTCCCGGCGGGGAAGGCGGCGTCGAGGAGATCGCCGATCGTCGTCGCCGGACGCAGCGCCCCCGAGACCTCGCTCACCAGCTGGTGGACGGTCGGATATGTCTCGACCTCGAGCAGCCGATCCACGCCGACCGACGACGGCACGCACACCCGCGAGAGGTCGTTGCGCATCAGGTCGACGATCATGACGTTCTCGGCGCGCTCCTTGGCATCCGATCGCAAGTCGTCGGCGAGGGCCGCATCGCGCTCCGGATCCGGATGCCGCGGACGCGTGCCCTTGATCGGGTGCGTGTGCACGCGTCCCCCGCGCACCTCGAGGAAGCGCTCCGGCGACGCGCTGACGAGCGTCGTGTCGCCCAGACGCAGGAAGCCCCCGTGGTGCGACGAGGCGGCGATACGCAGCCGGCGGAAGGCGGCCAGCGCGTCGACTGTTCCCGGCACGGTGAAGCGGGTGGTGAGGCAGAGCTGGTAGGCGTCGCCGTCGGCGATGCGCTCGCGGCAGGCTCCGATGAGTCCGGCGTACTCCTCGGGGGAATGACGAGCGGATGCCACGCCCCGGCCTTCCACGATCGGAGGCGTCGCGGCCCGTGGCGCATCTGCGCCCGCGGCAGCGAGGGAGCCTCCAGACCCTGTGGACGACAGCGCCCAGACGCGCCGCGACGCATGGTCGAAGGCCAGCAGTTCCTCCACCCGCAGCCAGGCGGGAGCGCCCTCGTACGAGACCCAGCCCACCCATCCACCGCGGAAGTCGGGGCCGGAGATGCCCGGGGGCGGGGGGATCGTGGCATCCACGTTCCGGGGCGATCCGGCCGTGTCCGGACGCCCGGCGCCGAGGTAGCTCCACCCCGTCGAGGCGTCGGGGCCGGCGTCGAGCCAGAACGCGTGCGGCTCGTCGGCGAACAGGGCGCAGAAGACGTCGTCGGGCTCCCGCCACCGCGGCAGGGCGACCGTGGAGAGGGAGCGCGGCACGCTCTCAGGCTATGCCTCACCGCCGGCCCTAGGCTGAGCGAGGTGAACGAGATCCTCACGTGGCTGCTCGACGTCGTCCAGAACGTCGACCCCGTGGTGCGCACGCTGGTCGCCGGAGTCGCGATGGTGCTCGAGACGAGCGTGCTCGTCGGTCTCGTGGTCCCCGGGGACACGGTGGTGATCGTCGCGGGCACCGCGATCGCCTCGCCCCTCGAGGGCGTGCTCCTCGGCATCGCCGTCGTGCTCGGCTCGCTGGCGGGCGAGAGCCTGGGATTCTGGCTCGGCCGGTACTTCGGCCCCCGCATCCGGGCCTCACGCCTCGGACAGAAGCTCGGCGACCGCAACTGGGACCGCGCCGACCGGTACTTGCGCCGCCGCGGCGGACCCGCGATCTTCCTCTCGCGCTTCCTGCCCGTGCTCCACTCGCTGGTGCCCCTGACGGTGGGGATGAGCGGCTACCGCTACCGGCGATTCCTGGCGTGGACGGCGCCCGCGTGCATCGTCTGGGCGAGCCTGTACATCACGGTGGCGGCCACCGCGGCGGGTACCTACCGGGAGCTCGCGGACCGGATCCACTACGCGGGGTATGTCTTCGTCGGGATCATCGTCGTCTTCCTCGTGCTCGTGTACGTGGGCAAGAAGGTGCTGGAGCGTATCGAGCGCCGTCACCTCGCCGAGGAGGCCGATTCCCTGGAGCCGGCGGGCGACGACGTGAAAGACTGAGCGGGATGCCTCGCTCCCCTCGCGCCAAAGTGCTCTGGTTCGCCCGCCTCGAGTACCGCTTCCATGCCTGGCGCGAACGTCGCGCGCGGGCCCGCGGGCTCCGCCCCGCCGTCGCCGGGTTCCCGGGGTACGGCACCGAGGAGTGGGTGCGGGTGCTGGGCCGTGTCCTCATCGCGCCGCCGCTCAAGCGCACGGCTGCCGGGGACTCGGCGAGCCTGCGGGGCTGGCGCAGCTTCGCCGCCGTCCCGGTGGGCTACGCGCAGGTCACGGTGACCATCGAGGGCGTCTCGCACGAGGTCGTCGCCGACCGGGGAGGCGTCATCGACGCCACACTGCCCGCCTCGCTCGCACCCGGGTGGCAGACGGTGTCCATGAGAGTCGAGGGCAGCGAGCCGACCGAGACCCGCGTCTTCGTCGTGGGCTCCGACATCCGCTTCGGCGTCGTGAGCGACATCGACGACACGGTCATGGTCACCGCGCTCCCCCGACCGCTGCTCGCGGCCTGGAACTCCTTCGTCGTCGACGAGCACGCACGCCAACCCGTTCCCGGGATGGCCGTCATGCTCGAGCGCCTGTCGCGCGAGCACCCCGGCGCGCCCGTCATCTACCTGTCGACGGGTGCCTGGAACGTCGCCCCGACCCTCACGCGCTTCATGCGCCGCCACCTGTTCCCGGCGGGGTCTTTCCTGCTCACGGACTGGGGTCCCACCCACGACCGGTGGTTCCGCAGCGGCCGCGATCACAAGGAACAGAACCTGCGCCGTCTGGCCGCGGAGTTCCCCCACGTGAAATGGCTGCTGGTCGGCGACGACGGCCAGCACGACGATTCGATCTACACGGGCTTCGCGATCGAGCACCCCGAGAGCGTCGCGGCCGTCGCCATCCGACGTCTGCTGCCCGCCGAAGCTGTGCTCGCCGGTGGTCGCACCGTCGTCGACGACCACTCCGCCGCCGACGTGCCGTGGGTGAGCGAGTCGGATGGCGCCGGCCTCCTCGAGCGGCTCGAGGACGTCGGGGTCGTCTCGCGCGACGCCTGACCCGCGCGGGGTCGGTGCCGCGGGGTGCCGGTGCGGTGCCGGTGTCGCCCCGTGTCGGTGCGGCGCGGCGATTCCGCGAGACTGCAGCCGGCTGACATCCCGGTTGCAGCCTGCAGTGGAGTTGTCAGCGGCGTGAAGTCTCGCGGGCCCACGGCTCCGTCGCCACCCCGCGTGTCCGAGGTGCCGCGTACGGTGGAGACATGTGCGGTCGATTCGTCGTGGCCAATGTGGCATCCGAGCTCGTGGGCGTGTTGCGCGTCGACGTCGAGGCCGACGAACTCCCTCCGCCGTCGTACAACATCGCGCCCACGGCATCCGTCGCGATCGTGCTCGACTCGGTGAAGACCGAGCCGCCCGTCCGGCGCCTCGAGGTCGCGCGGTGGGGTCTCGTCCCGGGCTGGGCGAAAGACGTCAAGATCGGGGCGCGCGCCTTCAACGCCCGGTCCGAAGAAGTCGAAGAGAAGCCGATGTTCCGGAACGCCCTCATCAAGCGGCGCGCCGTGATCCCCGCGTCGGGGTACTACGAGTGGAAGACGACCGAGGCGGGCAAGACCCCCCATTACATCCACCCCGCCGACGGTTCACCGCTGTTCTTCGCCGGCCTGTACGAATGGTGGAAAGACCCGACCAAAGCCGACGACGACCCGGCGCGCTGGGTGCTGAGCTGCACGATCCTCACGCGCGACGCCATCGGGCGGCTCGGGTCGATCCACGACCGGATGCCACTGTTCATGGATCCCGACTTCGCCGATGCGTGGCTCGACCCCACGACAGAGAACGTCGGCGACATCCTGGATGCCGCGATCGACGCGGCCCCCGACATGGTCGAGACCCTTGACGACCACGTCGTGTCGGCGGCGGTGGGGAACGTCCGCAACGATTCCCCCGACCTCATCGAGCCCGTCGAATGAGCGCCGTCCTCGATGGAACCGCCCTCTCCCGCGCCGAGTGGAGCGCCCGGGCCGAGGCGCACGCTGCGCGGGCCGACGAACTGACCGCCGCCCACCGCGCCCGTGCCGCCCGACAGCAGAAGCACCCCGTCGAGGACTTCCTGTTCACCTACTACTCGTACAAGCCGGCGATCCTGCGCAAGTGGCATCCGGGTCCGGGTGTGGCGCTGTGCGATGCCGAGGAGCGCGCGTCCTGGCGCTGGTACTGCGAGTCCGCCGACGGCGTCGAGGTGGATGCCGAGACCTTCCGCCGCGAACGGGGCTCGCTGTACCGCGGAGTCGTGAACCTGCTGCGGGCGACGGCCGCGCGTCCGGCGCGTTTCGGCTGCTTCGGGCTCCACGAATGGGCGATGGCCTACCGCTCCGATGACGTGCGCCACGCCGTGCCGCTGCGGCTGGGGCGCGACGGCACAGATGCCGTCGTCGAGACCCATGAGCTCACCTGTACGCACTTCGACGCGTTCCGGTTCTTCACGCCGGATGCCGCTCCCCGGAACCGCACTGCGCTGACCCGCGACCTGCAGGTGCGCCACGAGCAGCCCGGCTGCCTGCACGCGGGCATGGACGTCTACAAGTGGGCGGTGAAGCTCGGGCCGCTCGTGCCGGGCGACATCCTGCTCGACGCGTTCGCGCTGGCCCGCGACATCCGCACGCTCGACATGGAGGCATCGCCCTACGACCTCGCCGACTGGGGCTACTCCCCCGTCGCGATCGAGACGCCCGCCGGAAAAGCGCAGTACGTCGCTCGCCAGCGCGCGCTGAGCGAGCGGTCCCAGGCTCTGCGCACGGGCCTGCTGAATGCCGTCACCGCGGGCGACGACACGCCCGGTGGAGCCGATTTCTTGCGTCCTGATTCCGTGTAGTAAGCTCATGGAGTTGCCTCGAACGGGGCGAAACAAACGAATACGGGCCTGTGGCGCAGCTGGTAGCGCACCTGCATGGCATGCAGGGGGTCAGGGGTTCGAGTCCCCTCAGGTCCACCAACACAACGTCTCGCGGCATCCGTCGCGAGACGTTTTCGTTTCCCCCGCGATGGCTCGCCGAGGTGGCATCCGGTCGCTACCCGATCAGCTCCACGTCGAACTCCGTGACGACCGCGCGCACTTCGTCGAGGTACTTCTGCGCCTGAGCGGTCAGTGGGATGGCGGAATGGGCGATCCAGCCGATCTCGATGCGCTCGTCGACCTGGAGCGGGACGGCCACGATCTCGGGGTCGAGGTCGTCGCTGATGATGCCGGTCGAGATCGTGTAGCCCTCGAGGCCGATCATGAGGTTGAAGATCGTTGCGCGGTCCGACACCCGGATCTCCTGTGCGCTGGACAGCGTCGAGAGGATCTCCTCGGCGAAGTAGAACGAGTTGTTCGTGCCCTGGTCGAACGTCAGCCGGGGAAGACCGGCGAGATCGTCGAGAGTCACTCGTTCGCGCGCCGCGAGCGGATTCTTGCGCGATACGAAGATGTGCGGGTCGGCGAGGAAGAGCGGGTGGAAGACGAGGCCCGAATCGCGCAGCAGCTTGTCGATCACGTTGCGGTTGAAATCGTTGCGGTACAGGATGCCGAGTTCGCTCCGCAGCGTGCGGACGTCCTCGATGATGTCCCACGTGCGCGTCTCGCGGAGCGAGAACTCGTACTCGGCGGCGTCGCTCGCCTTCACCATCCGGACGAATGCGTCCACCGCGAAGGAGTAATGCTGGGTCGAGACGCCGAGAAGACGACGCGACGGAGGCCGGTCCAGGTACCGCTGTTCGAGGAGCGCCACCTGTTCGACGACCTGGCGCGCATATCCGAGGAACTCGACACCGTCGGCGGTCAGTGTGATCCCGCGCGCCGACCGGACGAGGAGGGCGCGCCCGACGCGGGCTTCGAGATCCTTCATCGCCGCGGACATCGTCGGCTGCGACACGTAGAGGAGGTCGGCGGCCGCGGTGATGGAGCCCTCCGCGGCGACCTCGATGAAGGACTGCAGCTGCTGCAGCGTCACGCCGCTCGCCCGTCGTGCCATAGGTGAATCCTATAGTTACGGATAGTGGCGATGGATTACCCGATGATCGATGGTGGCCCGCACGATGGACTCACCGACGACCGCCCGGTCGTGGGACGACGAGCTACAGGAGTGGCGCCATGGCGAACGAGTTCACCTTCCGGATCTCGACCACCCGGTTCGACGAGGACTACTCGCCGTCCGACAGCTCTCGGGCCACGACGAACTTCGCCAATCTGGCGCGCGGCGAGGCCCGGCAGGAGAACCTCCGCAACGCGCTGACGATGATCGACCGCCGGTTCAACGACCTCGCGCGGTGGGACAACCCGGACGGCAACCGCTACACCGTCGAGCTCGACATCGTCTCGGTCGACCTGGAGTTCGCCGAGGCGGGCGAGGCCCAGCGGTTCCCGCTCCTCGAGGTGCTCGACGTGCAGGTCGTCGACCGGGCGACCGGAAAGCGCCTCCCGGGGATCGTCGGCAACAACTTCTCGTCGTACCTCCGCGACTTCGACTTCAGCGTGCTGCTGCCCGCGGTCAACGCGGACGCGACGACCTTCACGGTGCCCGAGGACTTCGGCACCCTCCACGGCGCCCTCTTCCAGCACTTCCTCGAGTCCGAGGCCTATCGCGAGCGCTTCGCGCTGTCGCCCGTGATCTGCATCAGTGTCTCGACGAGCAAGACCTACCGTCGCACCGACAACGTCCACCCCGTCCTCGGCGTCGAGTACGCGCAGAACGAGTACTCCCTCACCGACGAGTACTTCGGCAAGATGGGACTCCAGGTGCGCTACTTCCTGCCCGAGGGCAGCGTCGCGCCCCTCGCGTTCTACTTCCAGGGCGACCTCCTCAACGACTACAGCAACCTGCAGCTCATCGGCACGATCAGCACCATGGAATCGTTCCAGAAGATCTATCGGCCCGAGCTGTACAACGCCAACTCGGCCGCGGCGAACATCTACCGCCCGACCCTCGAGAACCACGACTTCTCGCGGACTCGCGTCGAGTATGACCGCGAGGAGCGCTCGCGACTCGCCGTGACGCAGGGCAAGTACGCCGAGGAGCACTTCATCGCGCCGCACGGAGACCTCCTCGCCCGTTGGGCCGGCCTCTCCCCCGCTCTCGTCCGCTGATCCCCGGGACCCCCACACATGAACACACTTCTGCCCACCGCCGTCGTCGGCAGCCTGCCCAAGCCCTCGTGGCTCGCGGAACCCGAGAAGCTCTGGTCACCGTGGGCACTCGAGGGCGACGCTCTCGTCGAGGGCCAGCAGGACGCCTTGCGCGCGGCCGTCCACGAGCAGCACCGGCGCGGCATCGACATCGTCAGTGACGGCGAGCAGACCCGTCAGCACTTCGTCACGACGTTCATCGAGCACCTCAGCGGTGTCGACTTCGAGAACCGCGAGACGGTTCGCATCCGCAACCGGTACGACGCGAGCGTGCCCACCGTCGTCGGCGCCGTCGAGCGCGAGAAGCCCGTCTTCGTTCAGGATGCCGCGTTCCTCCGGTCCCAAACCGACCAGCCCATCAAGTGGGCCCTCCCCGGCCCCATGACGATGATCGACACGCTCGCCGACCGGTACTACGGCAGTCGCGAGAAGCTCGCGTGGGAGTTCGCCGGCATCCTGAACCAGGAGGCGCGCGAACTCGAAGCGGCGGGGGTCGATGTCATCCAGTTCGACGAGCCCGCGTTCAACGTGTTCTTCGACGATGTGCGGGACTGGGGCATGGCGACCCTGGAACGGGCCGTCGAGGGCCTCCGCGCCGAGACCGCTGTGCACATCTGCTACGGCTACGGGATCAAGGCGAACACCGACTGGAAGGCGACGCTCGGGCCCGAGTGGCGGCAGTACGAAGAGTCGTTCCCGCTGCTGCAGCAGTCGAGCATCGACATCGTGTCGCTCGAGTCCCACAACTCCCGGATCCCGATGCAGATCATCGAATTGATCCGCGGCAAGAAGGTCATGCTCGGGGCCGTGGACGTGGCCACCCACGACATCGAGACCCCCGACGAGGTGGCGGACACGCTGCGGAAGGCGCTGCAATACGTCGATGCCGACAAGCTCATCCCGAGCTCGAACTGCGGAATGGCGCCGCTGCCCCGGGACGTGGCCCTCGCGAAACTGAGCGCGCTGAGCGCCGGTGCGGCGATCCTGCGCGAGGAGCTCACGGGCGCGCTGGTCTGAAACGCCGAAGGGCCGCTCCGGTGGGGGCGGCCCTTCGATGCGTCTCGGCTCAGTCGGCGGATGCCGGGGTCGGAAGCTCCAGCGGAACGACGGGGCAGTCCTTCCACAGGCGCTCGAGGCCGTAGTAGACGCGCTCCTGCTCGTGGAAGACGTGCACCACGAGGTCACCGAAGTCCAGCAGGATCCAGCGCGATTCCTGACGGCCCTCACGGCGGAGGCGCTTGTGGCCCGCTTCGAGGAGCTTCTCTTCGACCTCGTCGGCGATGGCGGCGACGTTGCGCTCGTTGCGTCCCGTCACGAGGAGGAAGATGTCGACGAGCGGCAGCGGCTCGGACACGTCGAGGGCGACCAGGTCTTCACCCGCCTTCGAGTCGGCGGCGATGGCGGCGATACGCGCCATCTCGATTCCGTTGGCGCTGGCGGTCATCCGAAGACTCCTGTCGTGAAGGCGAGGACCAGCGCGACGGCGACCGCGACGGCGAGGGCGCCGGTGGTGATGATGAGACCGATGACGAGCTTGCTGCCCTTCTCGGGTGCCGGTGGCCGGATGATCTCCCCGGGTTGCTTGACGGTGCTGATCGCGGCACTGGCGGCGATCGGCGTCGGGGACGATGCCGGCGGCAGCTCCCCGTCCAGAAGCACGGCGTCGACGTCGCGACCGTCCGTGGTGCCGGGAGCGTGTCCGGCCGAGCCGAGTCCCTCGGGGAGTTCGAACGTGCCGGTGATGAGCACCTCGCCCGTCGATGTCACGGGGCCGACGAGCGGCACGCCCGAGGGGGTCTGCGACAGGATCAGGGCGTTCGGCGTCGACACCGAACCGGTGGAGGGGCCACGGGCGATGAGCTGGTCGAAGGACGGCGGGAGCGAGATCTCGGGTGTCTGGCCGGCGAGGAGGTCGGACCCGAGGGCCGGGTTCACGGTGGACACCGGGGCGTCCTCATCGCCTCCCGCGGAGGGCTCCGGTGCCACGGGGGTCTCTTCCGCGGCTGCGGGGCGGAAGATCGCTGGGAGCGAGTCCTTCTCGCGTTCGTCCGCGTGGTCGGCCGCGGTGGACGGCGTCTCATCGGGCGAGGCCGAATCCGCTGTGGCGACGGCGACGGCGTGCTCCGTGGCGGGCTCTTCGTCCGCGGGTGCCTCAGCCGTCGATGCCGCCGACAGCGGCGCCGGGAGGCCGGGCTGCAGATCGGGCGAGATGATCGGCACGGACGCGGTGCGGATGCGCTCCTGCGCGCGGGCCTGGCGGCGGGTCAGGCCGGTCACACCGAGGTCGCCGGGGTCGGACGCGGGCGCGAAGGATGCGGGAACGATGGGGTGTTCCGTCACGACGGGGGCGGTGGCATCCGTCGATTCCGGCGCCGCGGGAGCGACCTCGTCCGAGGATGGCTCGTCCTCGTCCGCTGCGGCGGGGGCGGCCTCGGTCTTGTCGGCCCTTCCTCGACCGAACAGTCCGCCGAGCACGCCGCCCTTCTTCGCCGGCGCCTCGGGAGCCCGCTGCGGCTCGACGACGGGCTCTTCGGCCGATGCTTCCTCGATCGTGGCGTCGCCGGAGGGCGAGGGGATCTGGGCGTCGACCGGCGCGGACTCCGGCTCGGCGGGCGCCTCCGGTGCCGGCTCGTCGAGCTGCGGCGTGATGATCGGCGTCGCGCCGGTGTTGCGGAGTTCGCGCAGCTGACGCCGCGTCAGCGGCGGGGTCTCGGGGTTCTCGGATGTGCTCATGCAGGGCTCCGGTAGAGGTGATGCTTCGCGATGTACTGCACGACACCGTCGGGCACGAGGTACCACACCGGGTGGCCTCGGCGCACGCGGGCGCGACAGTCTGTGGACGAGATGGACAGCGCCGGGATCTCGAGTTGGCTGACGTCGTCGGTGGGCAGTCCCTCGGTCGTCAGCACGTGCCCGGGACGGGACACGGCGACGAAATGGGCGAGGTCCCACAGCTCCTGGTGATTGCGCCATCCGAGGATCTGCGCGACGGCGTCGGCACCGCTGATGAAGAACAGATCGGCGCCGGGGCGCTCGCGCTTCAGATCCCGCAAGGTGTCGATCGTGTAGGTGGGGCCAGCGCGATCGATGTCGACACGGCTCACCGTGAACTGCGGATTGGAAGCGGTCGCGATGACCGTCATCAGGTAGCGGTGTTCGCTCTCGGTGACGTCCGCCTTCTGCCACGGTCGCCCCGTCGGCACGAAGATGACCTCATCGAGATCGAACGACTGCGCGACCTCGCTCGCGGCGACCAGGTGACCGTGGTGGATGGGATCGAACGTCCCACCCATGACCCCGATGCGAGGGGTTCGCGTCACCGACATATGGTGGGCCTCAGTGGCCGTGCGCCTCGGGAGTGGGCGTCCCGTTCTTGCGCGCGTAGGCCTCGGCCTTGTGCGCGTGACGGTTCGAGACGTTGCGGTACGACAGGGTGACCAGGCTCAGCGAGATGAACACGACGAACGCCACCGCGCCGATCCAGAGGGTCTCGGCCTGAACGTTGCCGCCGTGGTGTGCGCCTTCTTCAGCGGCGTGGGCGATCAGCGAGGCGAAAGTCATCAGTGCTCCGTTCGAGAATTCTGCGCGAGGCGCAGATCCATTTTAGCGGTCAGGCCCGGACCTGGCCGTCGCCGCGCCCGAGCCACTTGGTGCTGGTGAGTTCGGCGAGCCCCATGGGGCCGCGGGCGTGCAGTTTCTGGGTCGAGATCCCGACCTCGGCACCGAAGCCGAATTCGCCACCGTCGGTGAAGCGCGTCGACGCGTTCACGAGCACGACGGCCGAATCCACCTCGGCCAGGAATCGCGCTGCGGATGCCGCGTCGTCGGTGATGATCGATTCGGTGTGGTGCGTCGAGTACCGGCGGATGTGCTCGAGAGCGCCGTCGAGATCGTCGACCACGCGCACGGCGAGGTCGAGGCTGAGGTACTCGGTCGCCCAGTCCTCTTCCGTGGCCGCGACGATCCGCGGGTCGTAGCCCGCCGCCGTCTCGTCTCCATGAACGCGCACCCCTGCGGTGGCGAGCGAGTCGAGGAGGTCGGGCAGGAGCCGGTCGGCCGCGTCCCGGTGCACGAGCACCGTCTCGACGGCGTTGCAGACGCTCGGACGCTGGGTCTTGGCGTTCAGCACGATGTCGCGCGCCCAGTCGGCCCGCGCCGTGGCATCCAGGTAGACGTGCACGACACCGGCGCCGGTCTCGATGACGGGCACGGTGGACTCGGTCACGACCGTTTCGATGAGCCCGGCGCTCCCGCGAGGAACGAGGACGTCGACCAGGCCGCGCGCGTTCATGAGGGCGCGGGCGCCCGCACGTCCGAATTCGTCCACGGTCTGGATCGCCTCGGGCGAGACGCCGCGGCTCTTCAGCGCGCCGCGCATGACCTCGACGAGCGCCGCGTTGGAGCTCTGGGCGGCGGACCCTCCGCGCAGCACCACCGCATTGCCCGAGCGGAGGGCGAGGGCGGCGATATCGACCGTGACGTTGGGGCGTGCCTCGTAGATCGAGCCGACGACGCCGAACGGCACGGCGACCTTCTCGAGCGCGAGACCGTTCGCCAGCGTGCGGCGGTCGAGCACGCGGCCGACCGGGTCGGGAAGCTCAGCGACGTCGCGGACCGCGGCGGCCAGAGACGCCACCCGCTCGGCGTCCAGGCGCAGTCGGTCGAGCAGGGCGTCGCCGATGTCGGCATCCCGGCCACGGTCGAGATCCTCGGCGTTGGCCGCGACGATGTCGTCGGTGGCGGCGTCGATCGCGTCGGCGATCGCGCGCAGCATCGCCGTCTTGGCTGCGGAGTCGAGGAGTCCGACCTGACGGGCGGCGTCCTTCGCCAGACGCAGGCGATCGTCGACCGAGACGGCGGTGAGGGTCATCGTGTCAGTCTATCGCTGCCGACACGGCGCCCACGGGGCCCGTGCTGAGGCTGACGGGGTAGGGATGCGGCGCGAACCACGTGCCGACGGACGCGCCCGCGAGCGCCTGAGCGACGAAGTCGGCACTGGTGACGAGGACGCCGACGCCGGCCGCGGACGCGAGCTTGGCGGCCGAGGCCTTCGTGGCCGCTCCCCCGGTGCCCACGCCGTTCACGGTGACGGACCCGAAGGTGTACTCCGACAGGTCGTCGCCCCACTCGACGTCCGTGATGGGGCGGGCGTCCGGCTCACTGGGCGGGGCCGTGTACAGGCACTCGATGTCGCTGAGCAGCACGAGTGCATCGGCGCCGATGAGCTGGGCGACCAGCGCTGCCAGACGATCGTTGTCGCCGAAACGGATCTCGTGCGTCGCGACCGTGTCGTTCTCGTTGACGATGGGCAGGATGCCGAGCCCCAACAGCCGCTCCATCGCGCGGCGCGCATTCGACCGGTGCGTCGCGTTCTCGAGGTCGCCCGCGGTGAGCAGAACCTGCCCGGCGAGGAGCCCGAACCGATCGAGCGCGGTCTGGTACCGCCACATCAGGACGTTCTGCCCGACGGCTGCGGCGGCCTGCTGAGTGGCGAGGTCGTTGGGGCGGCCCTGCAGGTCGAGGAGCGGGAGCGCCGTCGCGATCGCTCCCGACGACACCAGCACGACTTCGACTCCTGCTGCGCGCGCCCGGGCGAGGGCATCGACGATGAGGTCGATCCGGAACGCGCCGTCGCCGCTGATCGAGGATGACCCGACCTTCACCACGACTCGCGCGGCGGCGGGCAGGTCGGCACGGACGCGAGCGGTCATTTCGAGGCCTCGTCGTCTCCTGCCCGAGCGGCGAGGCGCTCCGCCTCGAGCTCGGCGCGGGCCTCGGCCTTGGCATCCATCCGCTCGTGGTAGCGCTCGCGGCGCTCGTTGCTCGTGCGGCGGTTGCTCTGCAGAAGACGCGGGTCGGTGCCGCGGGGCGCGGTCATGAGCTCCGCCGCGGACGAGAGCGTGGGCTCCCAGTCGAACACGATGCCGTCGCCGGGGCCGATCACCACGGTCGCACCGGCGACCGCGCCGGAACGGAACAGCTCGTCCTCGACGCCGAGACGCGCGAGACGATCCGCGAGGTACCCGACGGCCTCCTCATTCTGGAAGTCCGTCTGCTGCACCCACTTGACGGGCTTGTCACCGAGGATGCGGTAGACGGGGCCGTAGGTGCCGCCCTCCACCTTGATGGTGAAGTCCTTCTCGGAGCCGGTGGGGCGGATGACGATGCGCTCGGCGGGAGTGTCGTCGAGCGTCGCGACGCGGTGCTGCTCGACGACCTCGGCCAAGGCGAACGTGAGTTCGCGCAGCCCCGCCCGGCTCACCGTGGAGATCTCGAAGACGCGGAACCCTCGCGCCTCGAGGTCGGGGCGCACGAGGTCGGCGAGATCGCGCGCCTCGGGGACATCGACCTTGTTCAGCGCGACGATCTGGGGGCGCTCGAGGAGCGGCAACTGGCCCTCGGGGACCGGGTAGGCGGCGAGCTCGGCGAGGATGGCGTCGAGGTCGGTGAGCGGGTCGCGACCGGGGTCGAGCGTCGCGCAGTCCAGGACGTGGACGAGTGCCGTGCAGCGCTCGACGTGACGGAGGAACTCCAGGCCCAGGCCCTTGCCCTCGCTCGCGCCCTCGATGAGTCCGGGCACGTCGGCGATCGTGAAGCGGACGTCGCCGGCCTGCACGACGCCGAGGTTCGGGTGCAGCGTCGTGAACGGGTAGTCGGCGATCTTGGGCCGCGCGGCGGAGACGGCGGCGATGAGGCTCGACTTGCCGGCCGACGGGAAACCGACCAGCGCCACGTCGGCGACGGTCTTGAGCTCGAGGACGACATCGCCCTCCCACCCGGGCGTTCCCAGCAGCGCGAAGCCGGGGGCCTTGCGCTTGGGTGAGGCCAGAGCGGCGTTGCCGAGCCCGCCGAGCCCACCGGGAGCGACGACGAAGCGCATCCCCGGGGTGAGCATGTCGACGAGCACTTCGCCGTCGGCATCCTTCACGACCGTGCCGAGGGGCACGGGGAGCTCCTGCTCCTCACCGGCCGCCCCGGAGCGGTGGTCGCCCATCCCGAACCCGCCGTTGCCCGCGGAGCGGTGCGGCGAGTGGTGGTAGGACAGCAGCGTCGTCTCCTGCGGGTCGGCGACGAGCACGACGTCGCCGCCGTGTCCGCCGTTACCGCCGTCGGGGCCGGCGAGCGGCTTGAACTTCTCGCGGCGCACCGATACGCAGCCGTTGCCGCCCTTGCCCGCACGCAGGTGCAGGGTGACGCGGTCGACGAAGGTGACCATGAGAGGTCCTTCCGGGATGGGCCGGCCGAGGCCGGGGCGGGAAAAACGACGAGGGGGCGGGCAGTGCCCACCCCCTCGAGAGCGCCGTGCGCTGCGGATTACTCCGCTGCGGCGACGATGTTGACGACCTTGCGGCCGCCCTTCTGACCGAACTGGACCGAGCCGGGGGCCAGCGCGAACAGCGTGTCGTCGCCACCGCGACCGACGTTGGCGCCGGGGTGGAAGTGCGTGCCACGCTGACGCACGATGATCTCGCCGGCGAGGACGACCTGACCCCCGAAGCGCTTCACGCCGAGGCGCTGTGCGTTGGAGTCACGACCGTTACGGGTGGAGCTTGCGCCCTTTTTGTGTGCCATCTCTGCGTCTCCTGGCTCTTACTTGATGCCGGTGATCTTGACGCGCGTGAGGTCCTGACGGTGGCCCTGGCGCTTCTTGTAGCCGGTCTTGTTCTTGAACTTCTGGATCACGATCTTCGGACCGCGCTCCTCGCCGAGCACCTCGGCCGTGACCGAGACCTTCGCGAGCTTGTCGGCGTCGGTCGTGACCGCGTCGCCGTCGACGAACAGGACGGCGGGCAGCTGGATGCTCTCGCCGATCTTCGCCTTCTGGCGGTCGAGCACAACGATCGTGCCGACCTGGACCTTCTCCTGGCGGCCGCCGGCGCGCACAACTGCGTAAACCACTTCACACCTGTTTCGTTCGGGAGCGCACGGCTCCGGTTTGTCTGATGACGTCGGGAGGGCTTCACGCCCTGAGTCTCGGTGCGATCTGCCGGCCGAAGCCCGCGGGGTCTCGCGCCAACGCGCGGACACGACGCACCAAAGGACGAGTTTAGCTCACCGGGCGGCATCCGGCAAAAGCATCGGGGGTGCGTGTCGGCCGTAGGATCACGGAGTGGCGATTCTCATCGACGACCCGCAGTGGCCTGCGCACGGGCGACTCTGGGCGCACCTCGTGAGCGACGCCAGCATCGACGAGTTGCACGCCTTCGCCGCCGCCGCGGGGATTCCTCGCCGCGCTTTCGATCTGGACCACTACGACGTGCCCGATGAGCGCCACGCCGACCTCGTCGCCGCGGGCGCCGAGCACGTCGGGGGACGTGAACTCGTCCGCCGCTTGCGCGCGTCCGGTCTGCGGATCACCGCCCGCGAGCGCCGGGCCCGCGCGGAGGCGTGAGGGGTCAAGAATTGTCGCCTGACCGCGTCTGAAGCGACAGATCTTGACCCCTCACGCGCGGGTGGCCTGGGGGACTCAGGAACCGTCGGAGGGCTGGGCGTTCACCGGGGTGCCGGTGAGCGCGGCGGTCGTCACGCGGCGGCGTGAGCGGCCCTGACCCGGCGCCTTGGGCTCGGGGAGAGCCTCGAGCACCGACTCGAGCAGCGCGTCCTTCTCGGTGCGCGCTGCCTTCGGCTCGCGCTTCTTGCGCGGGCGCTTCTCGCGCACGGGCGCCTCGACCTTGGCATCCATGACCGCCTCGACCGAGGCGACGACGGCCGCCTCGACCACGGCCGGGTCTTCGACCGTGGGGTGGATCGTGGATGCCGCGATCTGGGCGAGTGCGGACTTGACGCCCTCGGTGATGACGTGCGTGCCGCCGGTCGGGGCGGCCTGTCCGCCGTTCGCGGGGGCGGTGCCGTTACCCGCGCCGTTCCCGGCGGACGGGCCGTTGCCACCACGGCTGCGACGGTTGTTGCCGTTGCCGTTGCCGTTGGAGCCACCGTTACCGTTGCCTGCGGAGGCCGAACGGTGCTTGACGACGGGGTCGTGGTGCACGACGACGCCGCGACCCGCGCAAACCTCGCACGCCTCGCTGAAGGTCTCGAGCAGACCCAGACCCAGCTTCTTGCGGGTCATCTGCACGAGCCCGAGCGAGGTGACTTCGGCGACCTGGTGCTTCGTCCGGTCGCGGCTCAGGCACTCGATCAGGCGACGCAGCACGAGATCGCGGTTGGACTCCAGCACCATGTCGATGAAGTCGACGACGATGATGCCGCCGATGTCCCGCAGCCGCAGCTGACGGACGATCTCTTCCGCGGCCTCGAGGTTGTTCTTGGTGACGGTCTCTTCGAGGTTGCCGCCGGAACCGACGAACTTGCCTGTGTTGACGTCGACGACGGTCATCGCCTCGGTGCGGTCGATGACCAGCGAACCGCCGGATGGGAGCCACACCTTGCGGTCCAGGGCCTTCTCGATCTGCTCCGTCACGCGGAACGCGTCGAACGGGTCCTGGTCGCCGTCGTACTTCTCGACGCGCTCCAGCAGGTCGGGAGCGACACCCTGCAGGTAGGTGGAGATCGTCGACAGTGCCTCGTCGCCCTGGATGAGCATGCGCGTGAAGTCCTCGTTGAAGACGTCGCGGACGATCTTGACCAGCAGATCGGGCTCGGAGTGCAACAGCGCCGGGGCCTGGATGGTCTTCACCTGGGTGCTGATGTGCTCCCACTGCGCGGTCAGACGCTGCACGTCGCGCGTCAACTGGTCCTCGGTCGCGCCCTCGGCGGCCGTGCGGACGATGACGCCCGACGACTCGGGCAGCACCTCCTTGAGGATCTTCTTCAGGCGCGCGCGCTCGGTGTCGGGGAGCTTGCGCGAAATGCCGTTCATCGACCCGTTCGGCACGTACACGAGGTAGCGGCCGGGCAGCGAGATCTGGCTCGTCAGGCGCGCGCCCTTGTGACCCACGGGGTCCTTCGTGACCTGCACGAGAACGCGGTCGCCGGACTTCAGGGCCAGCTCGATGCGGCGCGGCTGGTTGCCGGTCTCGACGCCGTCCCAGTCGACCTCGCCGGAGTACAGCACGGCGTTGCGTCCACGACCGATGTCGACGAACGCCGCCTCCATGCTCGGCAGGACGTTCTGCACGCGGCCCAGGTACACGTTGCCGATGAGCGACGCGTCCTGGTTGCGGGCGACGTAGTGCTCGACGAGCACGTTGTCTTCGAGGACGGCGATCTGGATGCGACCGGCCTTGGACCGCACGACCATGACGCGGTCGACGGCCTCGCGGCGGGCCAGGAACTCGGCCTCGGTCACGACCGGGCGACGGCGACCGGCCTCGCGACCGTCGCGGCGACGCTGCTTCTTGGCCTCGAGACGCGTGGAGCCCTTGATGCGCTGCGGCTCGGTGATGAGCTCGACGGCGCGCTGGCGCACGGGGGCGGCCGGGGCCTCGAGCTGCTCGTCGGAACCGTTCGCCGCCGCTCCCCCGCGGCGACGGTTGCGACGGCGTGCGTTCGAGGAGACCCGGTCGTTCGGAGCCTCGTCCTCGATCTCGTCGACCTCGTCGCGCGCGGGCGCTGCCGGAAGCTCGGGAGCGTAGAAGTGCAGCTGCGTCGAGACGGCCGAGACGAAGACCTCGGGCAGCAGCCCCAGCGAGACCGCGGTCGGGATCACCGGCGTGGCGGGCGCGGCCGGAGCATCGGATGCCGCGGGCTCGGCAGGAGCGTCGGATGCCGGGGCCTCGGGCTCGGCCGGAGCGGCGGATTCCGGGGCGTCGGGCTCGACGGGCGCCGCGGGCTGCGACTCGGCCGCTGCAGACTCCTCCGCCGCTGCGGGCTCCTCCGCCGGCGCGGGCTCATCTGCTGCCGCGACGTCGCCGTCGGCGGGCTGCGCCTCGGGCTCTGCCTCGCCGGTCTCGAGCACCGCGGGGGCGCCGGAGTCCGTATCGGCCGCAGCCTCGGCGGCATCCACGGCCGCCTCGTCGTCGGCGTCCTCGACGGGGGCGGTCTCTTCGGCCGGGGCGTGGCCGGCGGTGAGGGTCTCGTCGTGCGCCGCCTCGGCGGGAGGCGTATCGGTCGCCGGGGTCTCGGCGGGGGTCTGATCGTCGGTTGCGTCGGCCATATCGGACGTACTCCCTGGCGGGCGACACCGCGCGTCGCCCGGCGAAATCTCGTGCGGCGCCGCACCCGGCGGGGCCGCGAACTCACTCGGTCTGCAGCCGGCCTGCGGCTCGTGCTGCGAAGGGCGGTCATCGCCCGAAGTCTGCTGGTGATGGTCCTGCGGCGCGGCCGCGGCTCATCGAAGCTCCATTATCGCACGGTCGGCCCGATTCGGTCACCGTGCACGCCCACCTTGCCCAGCAATAAACGCTTCCTGCACTGGGAAACGCTCGCAGACGGCGTGTTTCAGTGCCGAAAGCGTTTATCGCGGCACCGGCAGCGCCGCAGCGTCTCGACGGCGAAGGATCGCACAGTGTTGCCACCGTTCGGCAGTGGAAGAATCGGCCGCATGAGCGAAACCGTCACGCCCCGCCGTCCGACCGTCCTGGCGGTCTGGCTCATCATCGCGGGAGTCGTGGGGTGGTGGGCGGCGTTCTCGCTGACGATGGAGCGCTTCCACCAATTGATGGACGGCGGCGCCGCCGCCTCGTGCGACTTCAGCGTGCTGGTGCAGTGCAGCGCGAACCTGCAGTCGTGGCAGGGCAGCGTCTTCGGGTTCCCGAACCCGATCATCGGCCTCGCCGCCTGGATCGCGCCGATCGTGGTCGGGGTCGCGATCCTCGCGGGGGCTCGCTTCGCCCGCTGGTTCTGGATCCTGTTCTGGCTCGGCATCGCCGGGGCCATGACCTTCGTCATCTGGCTGATCTCGCAGAGCATCTTCGTGCTCGGGACGCTCTGCCCGTGGTGCATGGTGACGTGGTCGGTCGTGATCCCCACGTTCTTCGCCGTCACGCTGCACCTGTTGCGCGAGGGCGTCGTCCCGGTGAGCGCGAAGGTTCGGGATGCCGCGGCCTCCCTCATGCCGTGGGTCCCGCTCATGGCCCTCGGGGGCTATGTCGTCGTCGCGGTGCTGGCCCAGCTGCGTCTGGACGTGCTCTCCCAGCTGTGAGGCTTGCGCACCGGCCCGTCCCGCTGCGCGTGCGTAGGGTCGGATCATGGACGTGCCGAACCCGCTCATGCCCGTGCCCCTGGGGGTCGTCTTCGCCGGCGTCGCCGCGTGCTCGTTCCTGCTGACGGTCGGGGCGCTGGCATCCCTCTTCGGACGCTCCCGTCGCCTCGCCACCGCGCAGTACGTCGGCTGGACGCTGATGATCCTGTTCGTGCCGCTCATCGGTGCCGGACTGTGGTTCCGCGAGACGCGACACATCGCCCCACGCCCGATCGACGAGCGCTCCGCGGACGACGACGGCCGCCGCCCCTGACGGGGACGGCGGCCGCGGTGGCATCCGGGATCAGTCGAACCAGATCGACAGTTCGCGTGCGGCCGACTCGGGGCTGTCGCTGCCGTGGACCAGGTTCTGCTGAACCTTGAGGCCCCAGTCGCGGCCGAAGTCGCCGCGGATCGTGCCCGGGGCGGCGGTCGTGGGGTCGGTGGTGCCGGCGAGGGAGCGGAAGCCCTCGATGACGCGGTTGCCGGCGAGGCGGATCGCCACCGACGGGCCCGAGAGCATGAACTCCAGCAGGGGCTCGTAGAAGGGCTTGCCCTCGTGCTCGGCGTAGTGCTCGGCGAGCCGCTCACGGTCGGGCTCGACGAGGCGGATGTCGACGAGGGCGTAGCCCTTCGCCTCGATGCGGGCGAGGATCGCGCCGGTCAGGCCGCGGGCGACGCCATCGGGCTTGACCAGGACGAGGGTCTCTTCGGTGGCCATGGGTCATTCTCCGTTCGAGAGGTCGGGGTCGGCGGCTCGTCGTGCATTGGCACGGTCGAGGGCCGCTCCCTTGATGGTCGCATACGCCCACATCCCGCCGAAAATGAGCGCGACCACCGCGAGGGCGGGAACCAGGATGCCGCCGAGGGCGAGGATCACCTGCAGCGCCCATCCGGCGACGATCGCCCAGCGGTGGCGCAGCAGTCCCGAAACCGCGACCATCGCGACCGCCATCACGGCGCCGCCGACGATGCCCCACCACGGTTCGATCCCCCAGGGCAGAGCCTTGAGACCGTAGACGACGAGGCCGCCGAGGAACACGACGATCGACTCGAAGCCGAGGACGACCGCTCCGAGGGACTCCAGGGCACCGCGGGTGCGGCGCGGGCGGCGCTCGCGCGGACTCATCGCTGCCACCCGGACTTCCAGTCCTCGAGCGCGGAGAGGCGGATCGCTTCACCGGCCAGCACGACGGAGCCGGCGATGACGACGGCGCGACGGTCGGACTCGGCGGCCCACTCGCGCGCCGCGTCCGCTGCCTCTTCGAGCGTGGGGTGCACGGTGACGGGAACGTCGGCGGCCTCGGCGACATCGGCGATCGCGTCGGGGTCGGCGGCGCGGTCGCTGTCCGGCGCCGTGGCGAAGACGCGAGCGACGGCGGGGGTGAGCGTCGAGACGATGCCGGCAGTGTCCTTGCCGGACAGGATGCCGATCACGGCCCCCCACTCGTCGATGTCGAACGCCTCATCGAGCGCGGCCACGAGGGCACGAGCGCCGTGGGGGTTGTGCGCGGCGTCGACGAGCACGGTGGGCGCCGTGCCGAGGAGCTGCAGGCGGCCCGGGGAGGTCGTCGCACCGAGCCCGTCGGTGACGACGTCGGAGGCGAGGGGCTGCGCGCCTCCTCCGATGAGCGATTCGACGGCGGCGATCGCCAGGGCCGCGTTCGCTCCCTGGTGCGCGCCGTACAGCGGCAGGTACAGCTCGGCGTAGGTCCCGGCGATCCCGCGGACCGTGAGCAACTGTCCACCGACCGCGAGGGTCTGGGACTCGAGCGCGAAGGCCTCGCCCTGGAAGGCCACGGAGGCGTTCATCTGCTCGGCGCGCGAGAGGATCGCGCGCTTCGCCGCGTCGGGCTGGGCGGCCGAGACGACGGCCGCGCCCTCTTTGATGATCCCGGCCTTGACGGTGGCGATCTCGGCGATCGTCGTCCCCAGGCGGTCGACGTGGTCGATGTCGATCGGGGTGAAGACCGCGACGTCGCCGTCGGCGGTGTTCGTGGAGTCCCACGCCCCGCCCATGCCGACCTCCAGCACGAGCACGTCGATCGGCGCATCGGCGCACGCGACGAACGCCAGCACTGTCAGGAGCTCGAAGAACGTCAGCGGCGCGTCATCGGCGGCGACGAGCTCGGCATCCACCATCTGCACGAACGGCTGGATCTCGTCCCACGCGTCGGCGATCGCGGCATCCGCGACGGGTTCGCCGTCGATGAGGATGCGCTCGGTGAACCGCTCGAGGTGAGGGCTGGTGAACAGGCCCGTCCGCAGCCCGAGGGCGCGCAGCAGACTCTCGATGATGCGGCTCGTCGAGGTCTTGCCGTTCGTCCCGGTGACGTGGATGACGCGGTACGTGCGTTGCGGGTCGTCGAGCAGCTCAAGGACGCGCCGGGTCCGCTCGATGCGGGGCTGCACCCACTGCTCACCCTGGCGCTCCAGGAGCGCAGCGTAGACGGCGTCGGCCCGGCTGCGGTCGCTCACGCGGCACCTCCCGCCGTGCGCGCGACTGCGACGGTCACGGCACCGACGTTCGCGTACGTCTTCGCGGCGATCACGGTCTCGAACTCCGGGGCGCGAGTCTCGCCGCGTTCGATGAGCCGTGCGGTGCGGCTCGCGAGCACGACGCCCTCGGCGAGGGTCTCGGATGCCACCCCGGCGACGTCGAAGGCCTGGGCCACGGCCGCGGCGTCCTCGGCGTCGTCGAACGTCAGCGTGAGCGAGATGCGGTCGCTCACATCGAAGCCGGCGGCCTTGCGGGTGTCCTGGATGCCGCGGATCATGTCGCGCGCCAGGCCCTCGGCCTCGAGCTCGGGGGTGGTCGACGTGTCGAGCACGAGGAATCCGTCGGCGGTGACGAGCAGCGCGACGGCCTCGCCCTCGGCGAGGCGCGACGCGTCGGTCTCGAGCGTTCCCTCGCCATCCGCGAGGACGACCTCCCCGTCGGGGGTCTGCACGACGATCCCGCGGTCGGTCTCGGCCCACGCGCCGGACTTCGCCGCCTGGATGACCTGCTGCACACGCTTCCCGAGTCGCGGACCGGCCACGCGGGCGTTGACGACCAGACGCTGGGCGAGCCCGAAGTCGTCGAACGACTGCGGGCTCAACTCCACCAGCGACACCGCCTTGACGTTGAGCTCCTCGCGCACGAGGTCTTCGAACTGCGCGAGGCCCGCGGCATCCGGGGTCACGACCGTCAGACGCGGCAGCGGCAGGCGCACGCGCTTGCCCTCGCGCTTGCGCAGGGCGTTGGCGACGCTCGAGACGTCGCGCACGGTGTCCATCGCGGTGCGGATGTCGGCCGCGGCCGGGAACGCCGTGGCATCCGGCCAGTCCTCGAGGTGGACGCTGCGGCCGCCGGTGAGGCCCTGCCATACCCGCTCGGTCACGAGCGGAAGCAGCGGCGCCGCGACGCGCGTGAGGGTCTCGAGCACGGTGTACAGCGTGTCGAACGCCTCGCGGCTGGTCGGGTCGTCGGTCACGCCGACCCAGAACCGGTCGCGCGACCGGCGGATGTACCAGTTCGTCAGCACCTCGACGAAGTCGCGCAGCCGCTCGGCCGCGGTCGTGGAGTCGAGGCCTTCGAGATCGGCGGCGACGTCGCGCACGAGGTCGCCGGTGAGCGCGAGGATGTAGCGGTCGAGCACATCCGTCGAGTCCGTGCGCCACTGCGCCTCGTAGCCCTCGGTCCCGGAGGCGTTCGCGTACGTCGCGAAGAAGTACCACGCGTTCCACATCGGGAGCAGGAACTCCCGCACGCCGGAGCGAATGCCCTCCTCCGTCACGACGAGGTTGCCGCCGCGCAGCACCGAGCTCGACATGAGGAACCACCGCATGGCATCCGAGCCGTCGCGGTCGAACACTTCGCGCACGTCGGGGTAGTTGCGCAGCGACTTCGACATCTTCTGCCCGTCGTTGCCGAGCACGATGCCGTGGCACGAGACCCCCGTGAACGCGGGGCGGTCGAACAGGGCGGTCGAGAGCACGTGCATGACGTAGAACCAGCCGCGGGTCTGACCGATGTACTCCACGATGAAGTCCGCGGGCGCGTGCTCGTCGAACCACTCGTGGTTCTCGAACGGGTAGTGCACTTGCGCGAACGGCATCGAGCCCGAGTCGAACCACACGTCCAGCACGTCCTCGATGCGACGCATCGTGGAGCGGCCAGTGGGGTCGTCGGGGTTCGGACGCGTCAGGTCGTCGATGTAGGGACGGTGGAGGTCGACCTCGTCGTCCGCGTTGCGCGGCAGACGGCCGAAGTCGGCCTCCATCTCGGCGAGCGAACCGTACACGTCGACGCGCGGGTAGTTCGGGTCGTCGCTCTTCCACACCGGGATCGGCGAGCCCCAGTAGCGGTTGCGGCTGATCGACCAGTCGCGCGCGCCCTCGAGCCATTTGCCGAACTGGCCCTCCTTGACGTTCTCGGGCACCCAGGTGATCTGCTCGTTGTTCTCGAGCAGACGGTCCTTGACGTCGGTGACGCGCACGAACCAGCTCGACACCGCCTTGTAGATCAGGGGGTTCCGGCAGCGCCAGCAGTGCGGGTACGAGTGCTCGTAGGAGGCTTCGCGCAGAAGACGCCCCTGCTGCTTCAGCAGGCGGATGAGGGGCCGGTTGGCCTCCATCCACAGCTCCCCCGCCACGTCGGTGACGGCAGAGAGGAACCGGCCGCCGTCGTCGAGCGAGATGATCGTGGGCAGGCCCGCGGCGTCCGCGAGACGCTTGTCGTCCTCGCCGTAGGCCGGGGCCTGGTGGACGATGCCCGTGCCGTCGCTGACGGTGACGTAGTCGTCGACGAGGATCTTCCAGGCGTTGCCCGTCCCCCACGTCTCGGCGTCGGCGTAGTAGTCGAACAGCCGGTCGTACGAGACGCCCGCGAGCTCCGAACCCAGGATCGTCGTCTGCACGGCCTGGCGGGCGGCATCCGGCGTCTCGTACCCGAGGTCCTTCGCGTAGCCGGGCAGCAGGTCTTCGGCGAGCAGGTAGCGGTGCGCGGTGGCCTCGATCGCTTCGTCGGGCGTGCCGTCGGGCGCGCGGTGCACGTCGGCGGCACCGTGGGGTCCGCCCTCGATCACGGCGTACCGGATGCCGGGACCCACCGCGAGCGCGAGGTTCGTCGGCAGGGTCCACGGCGTCGTCGTCCACGCGAGCGCTCGCACACCGGTGAGGCCGAGCGCCTCGGCCTTGGCACCGACGAGCGGGAACGTGACGGTGACCGAGGGGTCCTGGCGCATCTTGTAGACGTCGTCGTCCATGCGCAGCTCATGGCTGGACAGCGGCGTCTCGTCGCGCCAGCAGTAGGGCAGGACGCGGTAGCCCTCGTACGCCAGACCCTTGTCGTGCAGGGTCTTGAAGGCCCAGAGAACGCTCTCCATGTACGTCGTGTCGAGCGTCTTGTAGCCGCGCTCGAAGTCGACCCAGCGCGCCTGGCGCGTGACGTAGTCCTGCCAGTCCCGCGTGTACTCGAGCACCGACTCGCGCGCCTTGCCGTTGAAGACGGCGACGCCCATGCGCTCGATCTCGTCCTTCTCGGTGATCCCGAGCTGCTTCATGGCCTCGAGCTCGGCGGGCAGGCCGTGCGTGTCCCACCCGAAGACGCGATCGACCTTCTTGCCGCGCATCGTCTGGAAGCGCGGGAAGACGTCCTTGGCGTAGCCGGTGAGGAGGTGCCCGTAGTGGGGCAGGCCGTTCGCGAACGGCGGGCCGTCGTAGAACACCCACTCCTCGCCGCCGTCGCGCTGTGCGATCGAGGCCCGGAAGGTGTCGTCGGCGTCCCAGAACGCGAGCGTGTCTCTCTCGATCTCCGGGAACCGGGGGCTGGGAACGACGGATGCCGCGGCATCGGCCGCCGGTCCGAAGGATGAGGGGCGTGGGTAGGTCATGTCTCTCCGCAGGTCGCGATCCACCTGCGAGGACGATCCGTTCGGACCGCGGTACCACCCCGCATTGCGCCCACCGGGGTGTGCGCCTCTCTCACTGCGGCTGTGACGGGCCTGCCCCGCTCGGTTCTACTGCGGGCCGTGGCCCGGTTCTTCCGAGAGCTCCCCGGTGATGGCCGGATCGGTGCTGATTCGCCCAGTCTACGCCGTCGTGCCGGGACCGGAGGGCGCGGATGCCGCGGCGTCGAGCAGCTCTCTCGTGAACGGATGGCGCGGCTCGGCGAAGATGCGCGCGACCGGGCCTGCCTCCACGACCCGGCCGTCCTGCATCACGAGGACGTCGTCGGCGATGCCCCGCACCACGTCGAGGTCGTGGGTGACGAACACCATCGCGAGGTCGCGCTCGTGCTGGAGGTCGAGGAGGCGGTCGAGGATACGCGCGCGCACGGTGGCGTCCAGGGCCGACACGGGCTCGTCGAGCACCAGCAGCTCCGGACCGACCGCGAGGGCTCGGGCGATCGCGACCCGCTGCCGTTGTCCGCCCGACAGTTGCGCCGGTCGCCGGGTGGCGAAGGCCGGCGAGAGCCCGACCTCGCGGAGCAGATCGGTGACGAGAGCACGGCGCTGGGAGCGAGGCGCGCCGGTGACGGCGACGGCTTCGCGGAGCGTCCGCCCGACGCTCCAGCGCGGATCGAGGGCACCCCACGGGTTCTGCTGCACGAGTTGTATCCGGCGTCGGGCAGCGCCCCGCGCGGCGCGCGGCGACCACGCGCGGCCGTCGACGCGCAGAGTGCCGGCGTCGGCCTCGGCGACGCCCACGATCATTCGGGCGAGCGTCGTCTTGCCCGACCCGGACTCCCCCACGACCGCGAGCGTGCGCCCTCGACGCACCTCGAACGAGACGCCGTCGACGGCGACGCGGTCGCCGAACCGCTTGGTCAGGCCCTCGGCGCTCAGCAGCGGAGCGTCGGTCCGCGGCGCGCGACGCAACGGCGCGGCAGCGGCCGCGGCGACGAGGGTGCGCGTGTGCGGGTCGCGTGGAGCGGCCATCACCGCGGCGGTCGGTCCGGTCTCGACGACGGCGCCCTCGTGCAGGATGACGACGCGGTCGGCGATGCGACGGACGGCGGCCAAGTCGTGGGTGATGAGGACGACCGCGACGCCTTCGTCGGCGACGGAACGCAGCAGATCGAGCACGCGCGCCTGCACCGTGGCATCCAGGGCCGTCGTCGGTTCGTCGGCGATGAGCACGGCCGGTCGCGCGGCCACCGCCGAGGCGATGAGGGCGCGCTGGCGGAGACCGCCCGACAACTCGTGCGGATACTGCCGTGCCCGGAGGTCGGGTTCGGGAAGGGCGACCCGCGTGAGCGCGTCGCGGACACGGTCACGCAGGGCCGCTCCGCGGACCGACGGCGCGTGGATGCGGAGAGGTTCGGCCACCTCGGCACCGATGCGCCGCAGCGGATCGAGGGAGACGAGCGCATCCTGCGACACGAGGGCGACCCGGCGTCCACGGAGTGTGCGCCACTGCCGCTCGCCGAAGCCGCGCACGTCGACGCCGTCGATCTCCATCGTCTCGGCGGCGGCGGTCAACCCGCGGGGCAGCAGACCGAGGAGCGACCGGGCGGTGAGCGACTTGCCGGTGCCGGACTCACCGACGAGCGCGACGCACTCCCACGCCGCGACATCGAGGTCCAGGCCCCGCACGATCTCGCCGTCCGCTCCCGCGATGCGCAGGCCGCGAACCCGGATGCCGCTCATGCCCCACGCTCCTCGGACCGTGCACGGAGGATCCGACCGACGATGCTGACCGCGACCACGGTGGCCGTGATGGCCAGTCCCGGGAAGACCGCGACCCACGGTGCCTGGACGAGGAGGTTGCGGCCCGACGAAAGCATGAGCCCCCACTCGGGCGTCGGCTCGGTCGGCCCGAGTCCGAGGAAGCTCAGTCCGGCGGCCGCGAGGATGCTGGTGCCGATGCCGATCGTCGCCAACACGCTCGCGGATGCCAGGACCCCGGGGAGCACATGCGTCACGTGCACCACGGGCCGGGGCACGCCGACGATCCGGGCGGCCTCGGCGTACTCGGTCGACGAGAGCGCGCGCGTGCGGGTTCGGGCGAGCCGGACGTACACGGGCAGCGCCGCGAGGGTGACGGCGACCGCGACGTTCGTCGCTCCGGGCCCGAGGACGGCGACCACCAAAAGGGCGAGCAAGAACTCGGGGAACGCCAGCAGGACGTCGATCACCCGCATCGCCGCGGCATCCACGGGGCGCGGCGCGACCGCGGCGAGCGAACCGATCGCGACCCCCACGACGAGGGCGAGTCCGGTGGCGAGCAGCCCGATGCCGATCGAGCGCCCGGCGCCGAACACGACGCGCGAGTACACGTCGCGTCCGCTCTGGTCGGTGCCGAACCAGTGCTGCGCGCTCGGAGCCTGCAGCGCTTGACGGACGTCGGTGAGGAGCGGGTCGTGCGTCGCGAGCAGGCCGGGCGCGAGCGCCGCGAAGCCGAGGGCGAGCAGTACCACGGCGGCGGCGATCAGCGCGACCCGTCGCGCGGTGCCGCCCGGGGCGGAGCGACGCCGGACGAGCGTCGAGCGGATCTCGGTGCTCACGCGGGCACCTCCGTCCGGGGGCCGAGCGCGGGGGTCGCGCGTGCGAGCCGCGGGTCCAGCAGCGGCACGACGAGGTCGGCGATCGTGTTGACGACGACGAAGACGAGGGCGCTCAACAGGATGACGCCCGTGACGACCGGCAGATCCCGGTCGGTGATCGCGGTCAGGGTGACCCGGCCGATGCCGGGACGGGCGAAGACGGTCTCCACGAGCACCGCCCCGCCGAGAAGAGACCCGACGAGGTAGGCGGCGAGCGTGGCCCCGCCGACGGAGGCGTGGCGCAGCGTGTGGTGGGTACTCTCCCGCAGCGGGGAGGCTCCGCGGGCGCGGACGGTCAGCAGGAACGGCTCTCGTTCGGCGGTCTCGACGCCGTCGCGGAGGACTTGCGACAGCAGCGCCGCGACGGGAAGCGCGAGAGTGATCGCCGGAAGCACGACGGCGGCGGGATCGCGCGCTCCCGACACCGGGAACCACCCCAGCTGGAACGAGAACACCGACAGCAGCAGCAGGCCCGTCCAAAACACGGGGGACGACAGCACGACGAGTTCGACACCGCCGGCCACCGCTCGCGCGGTCCGGCCGCGCACGAGCAGCACCGACGCCAGCGCCAGCACGATCGCGATGACGAGTGCCAGACCCGTGAGCTGCAGGGTCGATCCGAGCTGGCGCCCGATCACCTCGGTCACCGGCAGGCGCAACTGGTACGACTCCCCGAGATCGCCGCGCGCAAGCCGTGCGAGGAACGCCGCATACTGCTCGAGCACCGGCCGGTCGAAGCCGAGCTCCGCGCGGATGCCGTCCTTCACCGCTTCGCTCACTTGCGCCTGGGGTCCGAGCAACACGTCGACCGCGTCTCCCGGGATGATCCGGAACGCCAGGAACGCCAGCGTCGCGGCGCCCCACAGCACGAGAACGACGGATGCCGCGATCCCGCCGATCCGCATCAGCGCGGCGCGCGCACGATCGCGGGAACGCGGCATCCGTCTCTCCGGGTCAGCCGAGGTTCGCCGTGGCGAACAGCGGCCGGCCGTACAGGTCGAAGCTGAGGCCGGTGACGTCGGGACGCACGGCGGTGATCAGGGCCGGGCTGTACAGCGGCACGATCGCGACGTGCTGGGCGTTCCACTGCTGCACCTGGGCGTAGATGTCGGCGCGAGCCGCGGGGTCGGTCGTGGCCGCGCCCTGCTCGAGCAGCGCGTCGAGGGCCGGGTCGCTCACTTGCGAGGCGTTCTGGAAGCCGTCGGTGGCGAGGTGGCTGCGCAGCAGATCGGCGTCCACGCCCGAGAAGCCCCAATCGGTGAGATCGAAGGTCTTCGGGCCGTACTGCTCGTTGTACGCGCCGGGCTCGAGCACTTCGCGCTGCAGGTCGAAGCCCACCGCGCGCAGGTCGGACTGCAGGGCGTTCGCGAGGGCGGCGCGGTCGTCGGGCACGGGGGTCCAGGCGATCCAGCGGGCGGTGAGGCGCTGACCGTCCTTGGTGCGGATGCCGTCGGCATCCCGTCCCGTCCAGCCCGCCTCGTCGAGGAGCGCGTTCGCGGCCGCCGGGTCGAAGGGCCACGAGCCCTCGAGGCTCGCGTCGTAGCCGGGGGTCGTCGCGCCGAGGATGCTCCACGCGCGGGGGTACTGGCCGAAGAAGATCTCCTGCACGGCGGTATCGACGTCGATCGCGCGCGAGAACGCCTGACGCACCTTCTGATCGGCGAAGACGCCGTACTTCTCGTTGAGGTAGAGCGAGTAGGGCAGTCCGGGGTACTCGATCGCGTTCACGGTGTCGTCGGCGGGAACCTGCGACACGAGGTTCGGCGGCAGGTTCGTCACGACGTCGGCTTCGCCGCTGGAAAGGACGCCCAGGCGCACGGAGGCCTCGGGGAGGATCTCGACGCGGAGAGTCTTCACCCGCGGGGCACCGCCGCCGTCGGGTCCCCACGAGTAGTCCTCGTTGGCGGTGTACACGATCTCCTGATCGGGCGTGTACGAGCTGAGCACGTACGGACCGGTGCCGACGGTGACGTCCGGGCCTCCGGCCTTGAGCTGATCGGCGGAGGTCTCGATCACCTTCGGCGAGTAGAAGCCGAGCAGGGCGGTGCTCGCGGCCTGGAGGAACGGCGCGTAGGGCTGCGAGAAACGCACGCGGACGGTGTTCTCGTCGACGACATCGGTGCCGGCGTACAGGTCGCCGCCGAGCATCGCGGCGGCCTGCGCCGACGCGGTCTCGGGGTCGACGATGCGGTCGAAGTTGGCCTTCACCGCGGCGGCGTCGAACGGCGAGCCGTCGTGGAAGGTCACACCCTGGCGCAGACGGAAGGTGTACGTCGCTCCGCCGTCCTCGACGTCCCACGACTCGGCGAGCCACGGCGTGAACGACCCGTCGGCCCCCTGGAACACGAGCGAGTCGAGCACGGCGCGCTGCACCATGGCCGACACGTCGAGCTGACTGGTCTGCGGGTCCATGTGGCCGGCCGAGAGGTTGGCGCCCTCGATGGCCCACACCAGCTCGCTGTCGCTGGAGGAACCCTCATCCGTTCCCGAGCAGGCCGAGAGGGCCAGGGCGGACACGGCCGCGACGGCGGTCACGGAGAGGAGACGGCGCAGGAGCACGGACGGCATGGAACGACCTCGAAATCGCGTAGGGGTAAGCCCTCAGTTTACCGAGTTCCTGGACGCGGTCTCGAAATCGGCGGAGTTCCACGCCCGTCCGCCCATCGCGCGAGCACGCGGGCCGGACTCGGTATCCTGGAGGCGACCACAGTCAGGCACGCACACACGGTGCCGCACATATCGCTCGAGGAGTACCCATGTCGCTGATTCCGGACAAGCCCGCCCTGGAGGGCCTCGAGCAGAAGTGGGATGCCGCGTGGACCGAGCGCGGCACGTATGTCTTCGACCGTGCCCGCGCCGTCGAGGTGGGCCGCGAGGGCGTCTATTCCATCGACACCCCGCCGCCCACGGCATCCGGAAGCCTGCACATCGGGCACGTCTTCAGCTACACCCACACCGACGTGAAGGTGCGCTTCGAGCGCATGCGCGGCAAGACGGTGTTCTATCCCATGGGCTGGGACGACAACGGCCTCCCCACCGAGCGCCGCGTGCAGAACTACTACGGCGTGCGCTGCGACCCCTCCCTCCCCTACGACGCCGACTTCACTCCGCCGTTCGCGGGCGGCGACAACAAGAGCAGCAAGGCCGCCGACCAGGTGCCCATCAGCCGCCGCAACTTCATCGAGCTGTGCGAAGAGCTCACCGTCGAGGATGAGAAGGCGTTCGAGGCGCTGTGGCGCGACCTCGGGCTCAGCGTCGACTGGAACCAGACGTACCGCACGATCTCCGACGACGCGATGCGCACGAGCCAGCTGGCGTTCCTCCGCAACATCGAGCGCGGCGAGGCGTACCAGGCCCTCGCCCCGACGCTGTGGGACGTCGACTTCCGCTCCGCGATCGCGCAGGCCGAGCTCGAGGACCGCGACCAGCCGGCGGCGTACCACCGCCTCGGATTCCACAAGACCGACGGCTCGGGCGACGTGTTCATCGAGACGACCCGCCCTGAACTGCTCGCCGCGTGCGTGGCGCTCGTCGCCAACCCCGACGACGAGCGCTACCAGCCGCTGTTCGGCACGACGGTGCGCACGCCCCTGTTCGACGTCGAGGTGCCGGTGCTCCCCCACCCGCTCGCGCAGCAGGACAAGGGCTCGGGCATCGCGATGATCTGCACGTTCGGCGACGTCACCGACATCATCTGGTGGCGCGAACTCGACCTCCCCAACCGCACGATCATCGGCAAAGACGGCCGCATCGTCGCCGACGCTCCCGACGTCATCGTGACGGATGCCGCGAAGGCGGCGTACGCGGAACTGGCGGGCAAGACGGTCTTCAGCGCCAAGAAGCGCATCGTCGAGCTGCTGCAGGAGTCCGGCGAGATGGAGGGCGCCCCGAAGCCCTTCACGCACCCGGTGAAGTTCTTCGAGAAGGGCGACCGCCCGCTCGAGATCGTGTCGACGCGCCAGTGGTACATCCGCAACGGCGCGCGCGACGCGGAGCTGCGCGAACGCCTCGTGGCCCTCGGCCGCGAGATGTCGTGGCATCCGGACTTCATGCGCGTGCGCTACGAGAACTGGACCAACGGCCTCACCGGTGACTGGCTCGTCTCGCGCCAGCGCTTCTTCGGCGTGCCGATCCCGGTCTGGTACGCCCTCGACGAGAACGGGGAGCGCGATTACGCGCGCGTGATCACCCCCGAGGCGGCCACCCTCCCCGTCGACCCGACGACCGACGTGCCCCCGGGCTACACCGAGGACCAGCGCGGCGTTCCGGGCGGCTTCGACGCCGAGCGCGACATCCTCGACACGTGGGCGACGTCGTCGCTCACCCCGCAGCTGGCCGGTGGGTGGCAGCGCGACGACGAGCTGTGGAACCTCGTGGCACCGTTCGACCTGCGCCCGCAGGGGCAGGACATCATCCGCACGTGGCTGTTCTCGACGATGCTGCGCAGCGCCCTCGAAGACGGTCGGGTGCCGTGGACGGATGCCGCCATCTCGGGCTTCATCGTCGACCCCGACCGCAAGAAGATGTCGAAGTCCAAGGGCAACGTCGTCACGCCCGCCAACATTCTGCAGCAGCACGGTTCCGACGCCGTGCGCTACTGGGCGGCCTCGAGCCGTCTCGGAACCGACGCCGCGTTCGACCCGCAGAACCCGACGCAGATCAAGATCGGCCGGCGCCTGGCGATCAAGCTGCTGAACGCGGCGAAGTTCGTGCTGTCGTTCCCGGTGCCCGAGGGCGCCGAGGTCACGCACGCGCTCGACGCGTCGATGCTCGCGACCCTGGATGCCGTCGTGCACGACGCCACGGCGGCTTTCGAGGCGTACGACCACGCGCGCGCGCTGGAGATCACCGAGTCGTTCTTCTGGACGTTCTGCGACGACTACCTCGAGCTCGTCAAGGAGCGGGCGTACGACCGCACCGACGCCGGTCAGGCGTCTGCGGCCCTCGCCCTGCGGACCGCCCTGTCGGCCCTCGTCCGCCTGTTCGCCCCCGTGCTGTCGTTCGCGGCCGAAGAGACCTGGTCGTGGTTCGAAGAGGGCTCGGTGCACACCGCCGCGTGGCCCACGCCGCTCGGCATCGAGGGCGACCCGGCCGTGCTCACCGCGGTCAGCGAAGCACTCATCGGCATCCGTCGCGCCAAGACCGAGGCCAAGGCCTCGCAGAAGACGCCGGTGACCTCGCTGACGATCGCGAGCCCGCACGCGGCGCTCCTGCGCCTCGCCGAGGGCGACCTGCGCGCCGTGGGACGCATCGAGACGATCGCGTTCGCCGACGCCGAGGCCACCACCGTCACCGACATCGTGTTCGCACCCCAGGAGGACTGATGCAGCTCGGAACCCGTTGGACCGCTCGCGAGCAGCCGCCGGCCGCCGTGCCGGCCGTGTTGCACGCCCAGATCGCCGCCGTCGAAGCGGCGCTGAACCCCGACGGGCTGAGCGCGCCGGCTCCGCGGTGGACGTTGACGTTCCTCGAGGGGCGCCCCGTCGCTGAGCTCGATACGGGCGTGATCGTGTCGCAGGACGCCTCGGGCGAGGTCGTCGTGCGGTATGACACGGACGACGAGTTCGCCTGATTCGACGACCGAGGGCCGGGATGCCGTATCCCGGCCCTCGGTCATTCGGTCAGCGCACTCTGAGGTAGGACTCGGCCTCGAACACCGGCCGACGAGACTTCGTCAGCAGGACGGCGCGCTGAGCGGTGGCGTCGGCGCGAACCACGCGTGCCTGCATGCGGGCGTGGGCGTGCTCGGCCAGGGCCCGCGACAGAGCGAGGAGCAGTTTCTCGACGGTCGTGGCGGCCACGAGCGGCGCGGTGAGCGCGGTCATGAGGAGCCTCCTTCGGCGGGCAGGGGGAAGACGTCGGCGCGCATCGTGACGACGCGCAGCCCGTCTCCGGTCTGATGGCGATAGCGCTGGACGGTCTCGTCGACGACCGCCTGCAGCCGGGCGCTGAGTTCGGTCATCTGCTCCGCGGTGAGCCGCGCGCTGGCGGTGGAGATGAGGCTGCCCTCGCGCCACGGCTCGGGTTCCTCCCATCCGTGGATGGCGAAGTGCAGCAGTCGTTGCTGGCGGATGTTGAGGGTCTCGCTGTGCACGGCCTCTTGAATCGCACGACCCGCGGCGGTGTGCGAGAGCTCGGGATTCGACAGCGTCACCATCCCGACGGGGCGCTCCCACCAGCGTTCGCGCGCGGTCCCGCGCCCCTCGACCTCGCGGATGAGGTCCTGCCGGGCGAGGGCGCGCAAGTGGTAGCTCGTCGCCCCGGTGGATTCGCCGGTGAGCGACGCCAGTCCACTCGCCGTCTGCGGTCCGTACTGGCTGAGCAGATCGAACAGCTGTGCCCGCAGCGGGTGGGCCAGGGCGCGGAGGGCTCCCGCGTCGAGAACGCGGTCGCGGGGGTCGGTTGGGCTGGTCACGAATGCAAAGTTACCTTTGCATCGAAAGTTATGCAAACCCTTCTTTGCATGTCGGAGTGACTACGCTGGAACGATGACGGATGCCGTGACCAATCCCCTCCTCGCTCCGACGCCGCTCCCCTACGATCTGCCGCCCTACGGCAGCATCCGCCCGGAGCACTACCTCCCCGCGTTCCACGAGGCCTTCGCCGCGCAGCGCGCAGAAGTCGATGCGATCACCGCCCAGATCGAGCCCCCGAGGTTCGAGAACACCCTCGTCGCGCTCGAGCGCAGCGGAGAGATGCTCGACCGCGTCGCTCGCACGTTCTACACCGTCGCCTCGGCCGACGGCACGCCCGAGATCCAGGCCATCGAGGAAGAGCTCGCACCGCTCATGTCCGCCCACGGCGACGCGATCCAGCTCGACACCGCGCTGTTCGCGCGCGTCACCGCCGTGCACGAGTCCCTGGACGCCCTCGACCTGGATGCCGAGAGCCGGTATCTCGTCGAACGTCGCCACCGCGAGATGTCGCTGGCGGGCGCGGGACTCGATGACGCGCAGAAGCAGCGCCTCACCGACCTCAACCAGCGCCTGTCGACGCTCACCACGACGTTCGAGAAGAACCTGCTCGCCGACACCAACGACCTCGCCGTCGTGTTCGACGACGCCGCCGAACTCGACGGACTGAGCGAGGGCGAGCTGTCGGCCGCCGCGCAGGCCGCAACCGAGCGCGGGCTCGACGGTCGCTACGTCGTCACGCTCACGCTGTACACCGGGCACCCGTATCTCGCTTCGCTCACGAACCGCGACTCCCGTCGTCGGCTGCTGGAGGCCTCGCGGGCGCGCGGGACCCGCGGGAACGCGAACGACAACCGTGCGACGCTCCGCGAGATCGTGCGGCTGCGCGCCGAGCGCGCCGCCCTGCTCGGTTACCCCTCGCACGCGGCCGCGGTGCTCGCCGACCAGACCGCCGGGTCTCCGGATGCCGCGCGCGATCTGCTCCGCCGCCTCGCCGGTCCCGCGGCCGCCAACGCGCGCGCCGAGCAGCAGGCCCTCCAGCGGATCGCCGACACCGATGGCGTGGCGATCGAAGCGCACGACTGGGCGTTCTACACCGAGAAGGTGCGGGCCGAGCAATACGACCTCGATCGTGCGGCGCTGCGGCCCTGGTTCGAAGCGGAGCGAGTGCTGCGCGACGGCGTGTTCTCGGCCGCCGAGCAGCTGTACGGCATCCGGATCGCCGAGCGCCACGACCTCCAGGGCTACCACCCCGACGTGCGGGTGTTCGAGGTGCACAACGCCGACGGCAGCGAACTCGGCCTGTTCCTGCTCGACCTGTACACGCGCGACTCCAAGCGCGGCGGCGCGTGGATGAACTCGATCGTGACGCAGTCACGACTGCGCGGCACAGCCCCGGTCGTGGTCAACAACCTCAACGTGAACAAGCCCGCACCGGGCACGCCGACGCTCTTGACCCTCGACGAGGTCACGACGCTGTTCCACGAGTTCGGTCACGCACTGCACGGACTGTTCGCGACGGTCACCTACCCGCACTTCGCCGGCACCGCGGTGCACCGCGACTTCGTGGAGTTCCCGAGCCAGGTGAACGAGATGTGGATCTTCTGGCCCGAGATCCTCGCCCACTACGCGCGACACCACGAGACCGGCGAGCCGCTGCCGGCCGACGTCGTCGAGCGGCTGCACGCGTCGGAGGCGTTCAACCAGGGCTTCGCCACGAGCGAGTACCTTGCGGCATCCTGGATCGATCAGGCCTGGCACGGTCTGTCGGTCGGTGAGGCGGCGGGCGAGATCGACGTCGCGGCGTTCGAGGCGGCGGCCCTCGCCGACATCGGTCTCGACAACCCCGCGGTGCCCACTCGCTACGCCTCGACGTACTTCGCGCACGTGTTCTCGGGCGGGTACAGCGCCGGGTACTACTCCTACATCTGGAGCGAGGTGCTCGACGCCGACACGGTGGAGTGGTTCCGCGAGAACGGCGGCCTCACGCGCGAGAACGGCGACCGGTTCCGCCAGCGTCTCCTCGGCGTCGGCGGCTCCGGCGACCCGCTCGCGGCCTACCGTGACTTCCGCGGTCGGGATGCCGAGATCCAGCCGCTGCTCGAGCGTCGCGGCCTCACCGGCTGAAACGACGACGGTCCCGATCGCGAGGTGCGATCGGGACCGTCGGAGATCGTGAAGGTCAGGCGCTCTTGCGCTTCTGAGCGAGCACGATCGTCGCGGGCGCACCGTCTTCGACGGCCGCGCGGGTGATGACCACCTTGGCGATGTCGTCGGCCGACGGCACGTCGAACATGACCGGACCCAGCACGTCCTCGAGGATCGCCCGAAGACCACGCGCGCCGGTCTTGCGGCCCACCGCGAGGTCGGCGATCGCGCGCAACGCGTCCTCCTCGAACTCCAGCTGCACGCCGTCGAGCTCGAACATGCGCTGGTACTGCTTGACCAGGGCGTTGCGCGGGGCCGTGAGAATCTCCATGAGCGCGTCTTGGTCGAGCGGCGACACGGATGCCACGACGGGCAGACGACCGATGAACTCGGGGATCAGACCGAACTTGTGGAGGTCTTCGGGCAGGACCTCGCTGAACAGGTCGGGCGCATCTTCTTTGCGGTGCAGCGGAGCGCCGAAACCGACGCCATGCTTGCCCACGCGGGACGAGATGATCTCTTCGAGTCCCGCGAAGGCGCCGGCCACGATGAACAGGACGTTCGTCGTGTCGATCTGGATGAACTCCTGATGCGGGTGCTTGCGACCACCCTGAGGAGGCACCGAGGCGACCGTGCCCTCGAGGATCTTGAGGAGGGCCTGCTGCACGCCCTCGCCCGACACGTCGCGCGTGATCGACGGGTTCTCGGCCTTGCGGGCGATCTTGTCGACCTCGTCGATGTAGATGATGCCGGTCTCGGCGCGCTTCACGTCGAAATCGGCGGCCTGCAGGAGCTTGAGCAGGATGTTCTCGACATCCTCACCGACGTAGCCGGCCTCGGTGAGGGCCGTGGCATCCGCGACCGCGAACGGCACGTTGAGGCGCTTCGCGAGGGTCTGGGCCAAGTACGTCTTGCCGCACCCCGTGGGTCCGAGCAGAAGGATGTTGCTCTTGGCGATGTCGATCTCTTCGGCGCGCTGCTCGGCGGGCTGAAGAGTGCCGTGCGAGCGCACGCGCTTGTAGTGGTTGTAGACGGCGACAGCCAGGGCCCGCTTCGCGGACTCCTGTCCGACGACGTACTCCTCGAGGAAGCCGAAGATCTCTCGCGGCTTCGGCAGGTCGAAGTCGGCGACCTCGCCGGAGGACGACTCGGCCATGCGCTCTTCGATGATCTCGTTGCACAGCTCTACGCATTCGTCGCAGATGTACACGCCGGGACCCGCGATCAGCTGCTGCACCTGCTTCTGGCTCTTGCCGCAGAAGGAGCATTTGAACAGGTCGGCGCTCTCTCCGATGCGTGCCATGCCCGTCCTCCTCGTCACCCGGCCCACTCGCCCGAGTGCCTCCGAGCCTAACCGCTGCCCACGACAATCGAGGGCATTTGCGCGAGTGCCGTTCGTCTGATCGCCACGGGCGGACACGGATGCCGCGCCCTCCGGGCACCGCATCCGCTCTCCTTCGGCCTTGGCGACTCACCCTCAGAAGACCCGGACGCGACGATGCCCCGCCGATGAGATTTCGGCGGGGCATCGATGAGGGGCGCTCAGGCGGTCAGGGCCGCCGGGACGCGCTTGCGCGTCGTCAGGACCTGGTCGACGATGCCGTACTCCATCGCCTCCTGAGCGGAGAGGATCTTGTCGCGGTCGATGTCCTTGTTGACCTTCGCGACGTCCTGGCCGGTGTGACGGGCCATGGTCTCTTCGAGCCACGTGCGCATGCGCATGATCTCGGCAGCCTGGATCTCGATGTCCGACGCCTGACCGTGACCGGACTCGCCGACGGCGGGCTGGTGGATCAGGATGCGGGCGTTGGGCAGAGCCAGACGCTTGCCGGGGGCGCCGGCCGCCAGCAGCACCGACGCAGCGGACGCGGCCTGGCCCAGCACGACGGTCTGGATCTGCGGCGAGACGTACTGCATCGTGTCGTAGATCGCCGTCATGGCAGTGAAGGAGCCGCCGGGCGAGTTGATGTACATGATGATGTCGCGGTCGGGGTCCTGCGACTCGAGCACGAGCAGCTGGGCCATGACGTCGTCGGCCGACGCGTCGTCGACCTGGACGCCCAGGAAGATCACGCGGTCCTCGAAGAGCTTGTTGTACGGGTCCTGGCGCTTGTAGCCGTAGGCTGTCCGCTCCTCGAACTGGGGCAGGATGTAGCGGCTGCTCGGCATGTGCGCGGCGCCGCCGCCGAAGGTGGGAGTGTGCATTGCGGTGTCCTTTCCTCTCGCCCTCGGCCTCAGGCCGCGGTCCCGCCGCCGCCGGCGACGTCGGTGGCGTGCTCACGCATGTGGTCGACGAAGCCGTACTCGAGGGCCTCGGCCGCGCTGAACCAGCGGTCGCGGTCGCCGTCGGCGTTGATCTGCTCGACGCTCTTGCCCGTCTGGGCGGCGGTGATCTCGGCGAGACGCTTCTTCATGTCGAGAATGAGCTGCGCCTGCGTCTGGATGTCGCTCGCGGTTCCGCCGAAGCCGCCGTGCGGCTGGTGCAGCAGCACGCGGGCGTTGGGCGTGATGTAGCGCTTGCCCTTGGTGCCGCTGGTCAGCAGGAGCTGGCCCATCGACGCGGCCATGCCGATGCCGACCGTGACGATGTCGTTCGGCACGAACTGCATGGTGTCGTAGATCGCCATGCCGGCCGTGATCGAGCCGCCGGGCGAGTTGATGTAGAGGTAGATGTCCTTCTGCGAGTCCTCGGCTGCCAGCAGCAGGATCTTGGCGCAGATCTCGTTGGCGTTCTCGTCACGCACCTCCGAACCGAGCCAGATGATGCGGTCCTTGAGCAGCCTGTCGAAGACGCTCGTTGCCATAAGGGGTTCGGGCATGTGTGCTCCTCTTCCGGTGATCTGCAACGAATCTACCGGCGCGGTTCGGGGCCGGTCGCCGTGTTCGCCGCGGGCGGATCAGGCGTGTCCGTCCGCGATCTCGCGGGCGTATCCGGTCACGGAACGGGTATAGCGCGGCAGGTGCGGAGCGAGGGCCTGAAGCGAGATGGATGCCGCTCGCTCGGCCTCGCCGGCCGACACGAGCGCGAGGGCGTAGAACGCCGCAGCCGCGTCGTGCAGCGGTCCGCGCGGCTCCCGCTCGTACTCCGCCCGCAACATCTCTCGCGCCTCGTCGATCTTGCCGAGGTTGCGGATGGTGCTGGCCAGCTGAATCGTCGCTCGAGTACGGCGCTCGTCGTCGAGCCCGATCTCCAGGGCTCGGCGGTACAGGACCTCGGCCTCCGCCTCGCGGCCCGCCGAGTCACGCGCGCCCGCCCGCTCGAACAGGGCGACGGGGTCGTCGACGGAGCGCTCGGCGGCGAGGACGTCGATGCGGTCGATCACCTCGTCCTCGGTCAGGGCGCTGTCCGCCCAAACGGCATCCACGCGGTCCTGCCAGTCGCTCATGTCGAGCCCTTCGTCTCCGGGAAAAGAGCAGGGGGCGGATGCCGTGGCATCCACCCCCTGTCGAGAATGACGATCGAGTCTTACTCGCTGTCGGCGGCCTTCTCGGCGGCCTTCTTCTTGGCGGGAGCGCGCTTCTTGGCGGGGGCCTTCTTGGGGGCCTCCTCCTCGGCGGCGGCTTCTCCGGCCTCGATGACGGCGTCCGCGTCGGCGGCGGCGTCGGCGATCTCCTGAGCCTCTTCGACGACCTCGTCCTCGGCGGCCTCTTCACCCTCGACGGCGATGAAGCCGGCCAGGTCGACGGGCTTGCCGTTGGAGTCGACGACGGTGACCTTGCCGAGGGCGATCGCGAGCGCCTTGTTCCGAGCGACCTCGCCGACCATCGCGGGCAGCTGGTTGCCCTGCTGCAGCGCGTTGACGAAGTCCTGCGGAGCCATGCCGTACTGCGCGGCCGACTGGATCAGGTACTGCGTGAGCTCGTCCTGCGACACCTGCACGTTGGCATCCTCGGCGATCTTGTCGAGGATCATCTGGGTGCGGAACTGCTTCTCGCTCGCCTCGGTGACCTCGGCGCGGTGCACGTCGTCCTCGAGGCGGTTCTCGCCCTCGAGGTGGTTGTGGACCTCGTCCTCGATGAGCTGCGGCGGCACGGGGATCTCGACGGCCTCGATGAGCGCCTCGACGAACTTGTCGCGCGCGGCGGCACCCTGCGTGAAGACCGACTGCTCCGAGACTCGCTCGGCGAGCGACGCCCGCAGCTCGGCGAGGGTGTCGAACTCCGACGCCATCTGGGCGAAGTCGTCGTCGGCCTCGGGGAGCTCGCGCTCCTTGACGGCGGTGATGGTGACCGCGACCTCGGCCTCTTCGCCGGCGTGGTCGCCACCGACGAGCTTCGAACGGAACGTGGTCTGCTCGTCGGCGGTGAGCGAGTCGACGGCCTCATCGATACCCTCGAGCAGCTCGCCGGAGCCGACCTCGTACGACACGCCTTCGGCGCGGTCGATCTCGGCGCCGTCGATCGTGGCGACGAGATCGAGCTCGACGAAATCGCCCGTCGCGGCCGGACGGTCGACGGTCACGAGCGTGCCGAAGCGGGCGCGCAGGCGGTCGAGCTCGGCATCCACCGCGGCGTCATCGGCCTCGACGGCGTCGACGGTCACGGTGATCGTGTCGTAGGCGGGCAGGTCGAACTCGGGACGCACGTCGACCTCGACGTCGATCACGAGGTCTCCGGAGTAGTCCTTGAGCTCGGGCAGCTCGACGATCTCGGCGCTGGGACGGCCGATCACGCGCAGCTCCTGGTCCTCGACGGCCTGGCGGTAGAACCCGTCGAGACCCTCGTTGACGGCGTGCTCGATGACGGCGCCGCGACCGATGCGCTGGTCGATGATCGGCGCGGGCACCTTGCCCTTGCGGAAGCCGGGGATCTGCACGTCCTGCGCGATGTGCTCGTAGGCGTGGCTGATGCTCGGCTTGAGCTCGTCGGGCGAGACCGTGATGTGGAGCTTGACCCGGGTCGGGCTGAGCTTCTCGACGGTGCTGTTGACCATGCGGTGTGTTCTCCTCGTGTGGCCCGCGCGCACGCGGGGGCCGGCTAGGCCTGTGGTCCGTGGGGCCGTTGCGTCGGGGCGACAGGATTTGAACCTGCGGCCTCCCGCTCCCAAAGCGGGCGCTCTACCAAGCTGAGCTACGCCCCGGGGCGACGCGTAGGACGCGTTCGACGAAACGACCCCTGAAAGTCTAGTCGATCGAGGTGCGGGGGCTGGTGTGAGCGGAATCCGCGGCTCGCGGCTGATGTTGTCAGCGGCTCGAGAACAGGCGATGCGTCAGAAACAGGCGGATTTCCGGAGGATCGCCCTGTTGTCGCGACACAGCCTGTTCTCGACACGGCGACGCGCGCTCCGTGGTGTGTTCAGGCCAGGCCCACGCGTGAAGTAGAGTGGATGCCGCTGCGGTTCGCCGCCGCGGGGATGTAGCTCAATGGTAGAGCCTCAGTCTTCCAAACTGATGGTGCGGGTTCGATTCCCGTCATCCCCTCCACTTCGCCGGTCACCGGCCGCCTCCGTGGCCGCTCGGCCCACCGTGACGGATCTGGCCATCCAGCCGGCTCACCGCCGGTGGCCGACCGTTGCCGCGGAGTCCGGCCGACCTCCCGCAACAGCGCAAGGGCCCGCCACCGACGGTGACGGGCCCCCGCCGGAAGCGCGCTTCTAGCGGCTGACCGTGGTGCAGGAGATCTCGGTGCCCGCGACGATGACGGTTCCCGAGAAGTCCACCGCTTCACAGGCCTGGTAGGCCTCGGTGGCCACGCCGATGACGGAGGCCACCGAGACGATCACGACGATCGCGACGATGGTCAGCAGGGCACCGACGATGATCGCCGCGACCGCGAAGCCGTTCTTGTACCCGGCCTTGCGGCTCTGGACGAGCGCGACGATGCCGAGGATCAGTCCGATGACGTTGAAGAAGATCGCCACGACGAGGGCGACGATGCCGAGAGTCTTGCCGGGGACGGACGCGGGAGCGGCGGCCGGTGGCGGCGGGGGTGCTGTGGTCATGATGACTCCAGATCAGAGGTGGCGACGTTTCAGGCCCGAGCGTAGCGTTTTCGTGCCTTTTCTGAACAGAAGCTGAGCGTCTTCTCTGTCCGGGCTGTGAGGGATTCCCCCGTAGGCTCGGGGCGATGATGGAGTGGGCGAACCGGTGGCAGGTCCCTTTCTTCGTCGCGGGTATCCTCCTCGGCGCAACGCTCGGTCTTCTCGCCCCCCGGAGCGCACCGATCGCCGAGGCACTCGTGGCACCCGCCCTCATCGCGCTGCTGTACGCGACATTCCTCGCGGTCCCGTTCGTCGACGTCGCCCGCGGCCTTCGCGATCTCCGCTTCCTCTCTGCGGCCGTGGTGCTGAACTTCGTCCTCCTTCCGGCGGTGGTCTTCGGCCTGTCCCGGCTCGTCGCGCACGACCACGCACTCCTCGTGGGTGTGCTCCTGGTGCTTCTGACTCCGTGCATCGACTACGTCATCGTCTTCACGCGCATGGCCGGAGGTGCGGCGTCGAAACTCCTTGCGGTATCGCCCCTGCTGATGCTCCTGCAGATCGCGCTCCTCCCCATATTCCTGGCGATGATGGCGGGCCCCGACGTTCTCGGCACCCTTCGGGTGGGACCGTTCGTGCGGGCGTTCCTGCTGTTCATCGCGCTCCCTCTCGGCCTCGCGGTCTGCACGCAGCTCCTGGCCCGCCGATCCGTCTTCGCCCGGGGCGTGGAGAGGACGATGGATGCCGGCATGGTGCCGATCATGACGGTCACCCTCGCCGTCATCGTCGCGGCGCAGGTCGAGACGGTTCGCGCTCATGCGTCCGACCTCGTGGGGCTGGTGCCGATCTACGTGACGTTCCTCGTGATCGCGTGCGCCCTCGGTCTGCTCGTCGCGCGCGTCTGGCGTCACGACGTGGCCTCCACGCGGGGTCTGATGTTCTCCGGGGCGACGCGGAACTCGCTCGTCATCCTGCCGATCGCACTGGCCCTCCCCGCGCCGCTCGCGCCTGCGGCCGCGGCCGTCGTCACGCAGACGCTCGTGGAGCTGGTCGGGATGGTCGTGTTGGTCACTTCGATCAGGCATCTCGAGCGCCGTGGTGGTTGATCGCTGCGCTTGCCGTCGGAGAGAACCCGCGGCCTTCAGCGTGCACCGGACCTGGCCGACTACTGTTTCCGGTGATGATCAAGGCGGTGAAATTTCGACACGCCCGGCGCGCAGAACTTCCTGCCGTCGGCCTTGCGCTCATGATCGTCGTGGTCGTCGGAATCCTGGTCTTGGGCTCGGGCGTGATGTTCCGCGGCGACAACCAGAGAGCGCTGAGGATAGATGCACCGTCCCTGACTTTCACCTCCCCGGACGACGTACGGCTCCGCGTTCACAACGAGGGCGGCCAGCTCCGCTGGACCGTGACGAATCATGCGGGGACGGTCGTCGACTCAGGAACGGACGACGAAGTTCCATCCACCGACATCGTTCCTCGGATAGTGGACACGGGCTACTACGCATTCGAGATCAACAACGGTCACGATAAAGTCTCCGCGCACTTTTTGGTGTCGGGCCGAGCCCCTGGCACACCCTCTCCGTTCTTCGCTGTCGCCACGCACTGGGGCAAGCAGACATACGTGGAATCAACCTGGCCGCTCACACCGACCATCCCGTTGGTCACCGCACTCGGCATCAATGAGATCCGCGACGAGACCACCTGGACCAGCGTCGAGCGCGTCGCCGGGGAGTACTCCGTCCCAGATTTCGCCGAGAATTTGTCGGACGCCGCCCAAGCGAACGATCTGCACATGATGTTCGTAGCCAGCTACGGCAATCCGCGCGCCTACGGCGGGGATATGAGCGGTCCGATGTCGCCTCCGACAACGGCAGAAGGTAAAGACGCTTTCGTCAAATACATCAATACCGTCCTCGATGCGAACCCGACGGTCGACAAGGTCGAAGTGTGGAACGAGTTCAATCGACCGCGGCGCAACACCAGCGGCTGCCAATCGGGCGCTTGCTATGCCGACCTCGTGAAGGCTGTGTGGCAGGGAGTCAAGCCTGAGCATCCGTCGGTGAAGATCGTCGCGGGAACACCGCAGGTATCCCGATGACCTGGTTCGCCGACTTCATCGACGCCGGCGGTCTCGCCTACGCCGACGTCATCTCGACGCACGGATATGCAGCGAACATCGACGACCTCCGCAAGGGCATCGGCGGGTTGGACAGGCTCATCCGTCAACACAATGCCGGCAAATCCAAGCCGATCATCGTCAGCGAGGTCGGGCTGACGAACACAACCGTGAGCCCGCCTCTGGGTAACGTGAGCCGCGTTCTCAACGCGGAACAAGCGGGAGCGGGATTGGTCAAGATATACGCGACGATGAAGTCGATCCCCGCCGTCGCGCAGACGGTCTGGTATGCGGCACTCGATGACGGAACGGATCCCCGGGAGCCAGAGGCGAACTTCGGTCTTTACCGTCAGCCGACCGCAGGCGTCAGCGCGTATCAGCCCAAACCCGCGGCGGCCGCGATGAGCTTCTTCATCCGCCATCTCGACGGATACAGATTCTCGTCCGCGGCCTCAGTCGGTGCGGACGTCTCCGAGATGACCTTCACAAATGAAGCCGGTGGCACGCGTCGACTGATGTGGAAGAACGCACCGTTCGCGGACAACGACACCGCGACACAGGATGTCCCCATCACCACGGCGACGGACCACCGCACGATCGTGCGTTCCTATACGGGTGATGTCCTCGCCGAATTGGGGCCGGGCACATCGAACATCGCCGTCGGCATCGAACCGGTCTATGTCGAGGAAGTGACCGCGCCGAGGTGAAAAGCGGGTCTCATTTCACCGGCGCCGCCCTCGCGTGCCGCTCCGCGTGCGCGAGGTACGTCTCGGCGTTCCGCAGAATCCCCTCCCGCTCCTCGGCGGTCAGCGCGCGCCGCACCTTCGCTGGCACACCCGCGACCAGGGAACCCTCCGGAATGACCGAGCCCTCGAGTACTACCGCTCCCCCGGCGACGAGGCATCCGGGGCCGATCTCGGCGCCCGACAGCACCACACTCCCCATCCCGATGAGGCTGCCGTCGCCGATCGTGCACCCGTGGACGACGGCATTGTGCCCCACCGACACGTCGGCGCCGATGGTGACGGGGCGTCCGCGGTCGACGTGGACCGACACGTTGTCCTGCAGATTGCTCCGCGGACCGAGCACGATCGCGGCACTGTCCCCGCGAACGACGGCGTTGTACCAGACGCTCGATCCCTCGCGCAGTGTCACTTCTCCCACGACCCGGGCACCGGATGCCACGAACGCGGTCTCGTGGACCGTCGGGGCGGCGTCGGGGAGAGCGAGGACCGTGGCATCCGAGGCGATCGTCATGCTGTGACACTACCGCCAGGTAAGGCGAGGATTGCCTCGCCACCAGGGATTTAGCCGAGCCTCATCTTGCTTGCGGAATGTTCGCGTGTGAGTAGCGTTGCTGTCAACACGACTTCCGCAGAACCCGAGGAGATCTCATGAGCACCGTTCAGACGCCCGCCGCCACCACCGTCGACTCGACCATGGCCTCCAGCACCGCGCAGTTCCTGTCCCCGATCGTCCTCGGCCTCGAGGCCCTCGTCGTCAACGGCAAGCAGGCCCACTGGCACGTCCGCGGCTCGAACTTCATCGGCGTGCACGAGCTGCTCGACACGGTCGTCGCTCACGCGCAGGACTGGGCCGACCTCGCCGCCGAGCGGATCGTCGCCCTGGGTCTGCCGATCGACGCGCGCCTCTCCACCGTCGCCGCCAAGGCGAAGCAGACCGCCGTCCCCGCCGGTTTCGCGCAGTCCGACGTGGTCATCCAGGCCGTCATCGCCGACATCGACGCCGTCCTTGTCGACATCCAGACCGCCATCGACGGCCTCGACGAGACGGACCTCTCGAGCCAGGACGTCGCGATCGAGATCAAGCGCGGCCTCGACAAGGACCGCTGGTTCCTCTTCGCACACCTCGCGGCCTGAGCTCTTTTTGAAAGGGGGCGGTGCTTCGGCACCGCCCCCTTCGCCGTTCCGCGGGGTGAGGAGTCAATTTCTGTCGCCTGAGTCGCCCGGAGGCGACAGAAATCGACCCCTCACGCGCCGGCGGGTCAGGACGTGTGCGTGACGCGACCCGCGAGGAGCGTCGTGCGCACCGGCATCGCGCGGAGGCCCGCCTCGTCGGCCGCGCGCGGGTCGGCGTCGACGATCACGAGGTCAGCTGATGCGCCGGGGGCGATCTCCGCCGGCGCCGTCGAACCGCCGACCGTGGATGCCGCGATCGCGGTGTCGATGTCGATCCGCTCGTGCGGCTGCCAGGCGTCGCGCCCATCGCGGGTACGGAAGACCGCCGAGGCGATCGCGGCCCACGGGTCGAGCGGCGACACCGGAGCATCGGAGCCGAAGCGGAGATTGGCCCCGCTGTCGGCGAGGGCCCGCAGCGGGTAGGCCTGAGCGGACTGCTCGGCCCAGATGGCATCCGTCATGTCCCGATCGTCGAGCGCGTGCTCGGGTTGGACGCTCGCCGCGACCCCCAGCCGGGCGAAGCGCGGGATGTCCGCGTGCGCGACCAACTGCGCGTGCTCGATCGTGCCGACGGCACCGGTGCGGGCGTAGGCGTCGAGGGCGTAGGCGTTGGCGAGGTCGCCGATCGCGTGGATCGCACATTCCAGGCCCGCGGCCGTCGCGCGGGTCATGAGATCGACGAGTTCATCGGGAGGGATCGTGAGAAGCCCGTGGTTGTGCACGTCGCCCGGGTAGTGGTGCGCGCACGCCGCGGTGCGCGTGCCGAGCGATCCGTCGGTGATCGCCTTGAGCGGGCCCACGCGCACGAGGTCGTGCGCCGCACCGCGCACGGGGTCGCCCGTGCGCAGGCCTTCCGCGATGGCCCGGTCGAGATGCTCCGGATACGTGCCGTACGACACGCGCAGCGCGTCGAACCCCCGCGCCGCCCGGCGCTGCCAGGCTTCGTCGTTCCACGTCATGTCGAGATCGACGAGCCCCACGACCCCCCGCGCAGCGGCAGCCCGCGCCATCCGCTCGACGGCCCGGTCGGCGATCTCGGGGTCGACGGCGTTGATCCGCCGGGAGATCTCGAAGGCATCTTCTTCACGGAGCATTCCGGATGCCGGGGGCTCGAAGCCCTCGCGACGGAACGCCGCTGAGTTGAGCCACACGCTGTGAACGTCGGCGTTGACGAGGTACGTCGGAACCTCGCCGGTGGTGGCATCCAAGAGCTCGAGGGTCGGAACGTCGTCCCAGAGCCCGTCGCGGAAGCCCACCCCCACGCGCCGCCCGTCCACGGCGGGGACGCGCCCCATGACTCCGGCGGCCTCCCGTGCCGACGTGGTGTCACCCAGGGCGATGCGGTCTGCCGACAGCGCCCACTGCAGGACGTGGACGTGGTGGTCCCACAGCCCCGGGAGGAGCCAGCCGCCCGCCCCCTCGACGACATGCCCGCGCGGACGAAGGTTGCCGGTGGGAGCGATGTCGACGATGCGTCCGCCGAGGATGACGAGATCGACGGGCTCATCGGGCGTCGGCAGGAACTCCCGGCCCGGGCCCGCGACGCGCACGGCGCGGAGGAACCCCGCGGTCTCGCCGATCATGCGCGCGGACGCGCGTCGGCTGCGCGGCGCATCTCGGCGGCGAGTTCCGGATTGGCGTAGGGTGCCCCGCCGAGACCGTCGATGATCGTGTCCACGACCTCGGCGGACCGGTTCTGGCTGAGCTTGCGCTTGGCCGTCACGCGCGTCGGGGTCAGGCGGAAACCGACGGTGCCGCGCTCCAGGCGCTCCACGAACCCGGCGTCGTTCGGCGCGCGGTAGAGGCCCCGCGCGTCGTCGCCATCGCCCTCGAAGCGCGCGACCAGCCGATCGAGGGTGCGCAGGTTCTCATCGGGCGAGAGAAGCTCCGGGATGCCACTCAAGTGGGCCGAGACGAAGTTCCACGTCGGCACCGCCGCCACATCGCCGTACCACTGCGGGGACACGTAGCCATGAGGGCCCTGGACCACGACGAGAAGTTCGTTCTCGCCGAGACCGAGGATCACGTCGTCCGGCTTGCCGACGTGGCCGACGATCGTCAGATCGTCACGGTCCTCGTCGAGCAGGACGGCGTAGTGAGACGCCACCAGCCCATCCGCCCCGGAGGAGACGAGGGTGACCCACGGATGGCGGTCGATGAGACGCCGGATCTCCCCGACGTCGGTCATCACGAAGCTCGGATTCTGACGCACCGGATCAGCCTAGAACGCTCACGCCTGGCAGCTCGGGCACCAGTACAGCTTGCGTCCCGCCGCCTCTTCCATCAGTACCGTCGTGCCGCAGACCCGGCACGGCAGGCCGGCACGGTGGTACACCCAGTGGCGGTCGTCGCGACGCGCCATCGCGCGACGGTACGCCTCGGGATCGAGGTCGTCCATCGTCATCATCTGGCCGGTCTCGACGCCGATCGCCAAGAGCCGCACCCAGTCGTGCCAGATCTCGCGCACCGTGTCTTCGGGAACGTCACGGCCCGGGGTGTGGGGGTTCTGGCGTGCGCGGAAGAGGATCTCGGCGCGGTACACGTTGCCGATGCCGCTGACGACCGCCTGGTCCATCAGGAGCAGGCCGATCGCGGTGGGCTTGCGGCGCACGGTCGCGACGAACCGCTCTTCCCCTTCGGCGAGGTCGTCGACGAGCGGGTCGGGGCCGAGCTTGGCGATCGTCGCGGCGACCTCGTCGGGCGTCTGCAGCGCGCACGTCGTCGGTCCGCGCAGGTCGGCGCACGTCGCCTCGGTCAGCAAGCGCAGACGCACCGCGCCCACGACCGGCGGCGGCCACTCGGTCTGCTCCTCGAGCCCCATGGTCTGCTCCGACATGCGCACGCGGGTGCGGCGCGGAGCACCGATCGAGGTGAGCGAGTTCTCGCCGGCGGCATCCAGGATCGGCGTGTCGAGGAGTGTGCCGCGCTGATTGGTCTGGCCCATGCGACCGTTGGCCGCGGCAATCGTCGCGTCGACCGCGACCTCTCCGGAGAAGTCCCACGCTCCGTACATGCCGAGGTGCACGCGCAACCACACGTCGCCGTCGAAACGCAGGAACATCTGCTTGCCGACCGCGCGGACCTCGAGGGCCTCGCGGCCGTCGATGACCGAAGCGCCCTCGACGAAGCGGCCCTGCGGGCTGGATGCCGCCACCGTGCGGCCCACGATGTTGCGATCGAACTGGCGCGCGATGCGGTGGACGGAATGCCCTTCGGGCATCAGCCTGCCTCGGGGTCGAAGGAGTCGCTCGCGTCGAGGACGTCGGGCGTCGCACGCCCCTCGCGCGGGTCGGGCAGCAGAATGCCGTCCTGCTCGAAGGCGGCGAGTTGTGCGATTCGGCGCGCGTGGCGCTCTTCGCCCGAGAACGGCGTTGCGATGAAGCGGTCGATGAAGGAGACGGCCTCATCGAACGTGTGTTGACGGGCGCCGATCGCAATCACGTTCGCGTCGTTGTGTTCGCGCGCGAGCTCGGCCGTCGCGATGCTCCAGACGAGCGCGGCTCGCACACCCGGCACCTTGTTCGCCGCGATCTGCTCGCCGTTGCCGGAGCCGCCGAACACCACGCCCAGAGTCTCGACGCCGTCGGCGTGGTCGCGCACGACCGCTTGAGCGGCGCGGATGCAGAAGGCCGGGTAGTCGTCGAGCGGGTCGTACTCGATCGGTCCGTGATCGACGACCTCGTGGCCCTGCGAGGCCAAGTGGTGCTGCAGCTGGGTGGAGAACTCGAGACCGGCGTGATCGGTGCCGATGTGAATGCGCATGCGCTCATCTTATTGAGAGCTTCGGACACCCCGGCCGCACACGACGAAGCCGCCCGGTGCGGACACCGGGCGGCTTCGGTCGAGTCAGGGGCGCAGGCCCGCAGCGACCGGCTTGAAGCCGGCGCGGATGTTCTCGCAGCAGCCCGGGCGGCACACGTCGTACCAGGGACCGAGATCGGTGACGTGGGGGCGCTCGGACTTCGGCGTGCCCGCCAGGCGCTCCTCGACGAGGTCGACCAGACCCGACACGTACGCCGGGTCGACGCCCGGGGTCGGCGTGCGGACGGCCCGGATGCCGGCTTCTTCGGCCGCCTCCATCGCCTCGGTGTCGAGGTCCCACAGCACTTCCATGTGGTCGCTGACGAAGCCGAGCGGCACGATGACGACAGCCTCGGCTCCGCGACCGGGGAGCTCCGCGATGACGTCGTTGACGTCCGGCTCGAGCCACGGCTGCGAGGCCGGGCCGGAGCGGGACTGGTACACCAGCTCCCACTCGACGTCGGCCACCGAGGCGGCGACCTCGGCCATGACGTACGCGGCGACGGCCTTGTGCTGAGCCTCGTAGGCGCCGCCTTCGCCGAAGTCGACGTCCCGCGGGCCGGAGCGCTGCGCGTCGGCGGTCGGGATCGAGTGGGTCGAGAACAGCACCCGGATCTTCTCGGCGGCGATGCCGTCGGCGACGTACGCCGACACGGCATCCTTCACGCCCTCGACGAAGGCCGAGACGAAGCCGGGGTGGTCGAAGAACTGGCGGACCTTGTCGATCGTGACGGTCTCGCCGAGTCCGGTGGCCTCCAGCACGCGGGCGTAGTCCTCGCGGTACTGGCGGCAGCTCGAGAAGGAGCTGTAGGCGCTCGTCGCGATCGCCAGGAGCGTCGTGTCGCCGGCCTCGGCCGCCTCGGTGACGGCCTCTTCGAGGTACGGCGCCCAGTTGCGGTTGCCCCAGTAGACCGGCAGGTTCAGCCCACGCCGCGCGATCTCGGCCTCCAGCGCCGCCTTCAGCTCGCGGTTGTGCTGATTGATGGGGCTCACTCCGCCGAAGTGACGGTAGTGGTGAGCGACCTCTTCGAGGCGCTCATCGGGGATGCCGCGCCCGCGCGTGACGTTGCGCAGGAACGGGATGACGTCGTCCTGTCCCTCGGGACCGCCGAAGCCGGCGAGGAGGATGGCGTCGTACGCCACGGGCGTCTCGACCCATTTGGGTCCGGATGCCGCGGCGGGAGACGCGTACAGGACGGTCTCGGGGCTGGTGTCCGTATCGATCGTGCTCACCCCCACATCTTTCCACCTACGCGGTGAGCCCGACCGTGGGATGTCTCGACAGTAGGCTTATACGGTTGTCGTCGGCGCCAGCAGCGTCATCCGCGACGATCCACCCTCATCCACGGGAGAACGCCAGTGCCAGGAGAGAACCTCACCCGCATCGAAGCGCAGGAGCGCCGCGCGATCGTCGACACGCACGAGTACGACGTGCACCTCGACCTGACGCGGGGCGACGAGGTCTTCGGTTCGGTCACGACCGTCCGCTTCGCCGCGGCCGAGGGCGCTTCGACCTTCATCGACCTGATCGCCCGCACGGTCAACTCGGTGACCCTGAACGGTCGCACGATCGACCCCGCCGCCGCGTTCGCCGACTCGCGCATCGCGCTGGACGGACTCGAGGCCACGAACGAGCTCGTCGTCGACGCCGACTGCGAGTACACCAACACCGGCGAGGGCCTGCACCGCTTCGTCGACCCCGTCGACGGCGAGGTGTACCTCTACTCGCAGTTCGAGGTGCCCGATTCGCGGCGTGTCTTCACGGTGTTCGAGCAGCCCGACCTCAAGGCCGCGTTCACCTTCACCGTGACCGCTCCCGCCGCGTGGAAGGTCGTCTCCAACTCCCCCACTCCCGAGCCGGTCGAGCTCGGCGACGGCGCGGCACGGTGGGAGTTCCCGCCCACGCCCCGCATCTCCTCGTACATCACCGCGCTCGTCGCGGGCCCGTACGAATCCACATTCTCGGAACTCACGAGCGCCGACGGCCGCGTCATCCCGCTCGGCGTCTACGCCCGCAAGAGCCTGTGGCAGTACCTGGATGCCGATTACGTCTTCGACAAGACCCGTCAGGGCTTCGCGTACTTCGAGGAGAAGTTCGGCTTCCCCTACCCCTTCGCCAAGTACGACCAGCTCTTCGTGCCGGAGTTCAACGCAGGCGCGATGGAGAACGCCGGCGCCGTCACGTTCACCGAGACGTACGTCTTCCGGAGCAAGGTCACGGATGCCGTCAAGGAACGCCGCGTCGTGACGATCCTGCACGAGCTGGCGCACATGTGGTTCGGCGACCTCGTGACCATGAAGTGGTGGAACGACCTGTGGCTGAACGAGTCGTTCGCCGAGTGGGCGTCGACGATCGCGACCGCCGAGGCCACCGAGTGGAAGGCCGCATGGACGACCTTCAACGCGATGGAGAAGACCTGGGCCTATCGCCAGGACCAGCTCCCCTCGACGCACCCCGTCGTCGCCGAGATCACCGACCTCGAAGACGTCCAGGTCAACTTCGACGGCATCACGTACGCCAAGGGCGGGTCGGTTCTCAAGCAGCTGGCCGCGTGGGTCGGCATCGAGCAGTTCTTCGCCGGTGTCGCCGCGTACTTCCAGAAGCACCAGTGGTCGAACACCGAGGTCGGCGACCTCCTCGCCGAGCTCGAGGCCACGAGCGGCCGCGACCTCGGCGACTGGGCGAAGAAGTGGCTCGAGACGGCGGGCGTCAACACCCTCTCCCCCCTTATCGAGCAGGACGAGCACGGGTCGATCACGCGCTTCGCGATCGTGCAGACGGCACCGTCGGACTACCCGACGATCCGTCCGCACCGCCTCGCGGTCGGGTTCTACTCGCTCGACCGGTCCGGTCGCCTCGAGCGCGTGCACCGCGCCGAGCTCGACGTGGACGGTGACCGCACCGAGGTGCCCGAGCTGCGCGGCATCCGTCGTCCCGACCTCGTGCTCCTGAACGACGACGATCTCGCTTACGCGAAGATCCGTCTCGACGAGCGGTCGCTGGCCACGGCGATCGCGCACCTGAAGGACATCGCCGACCCGCTGGCTCGCTCGCTCGTCTGGGGCGCCGCATGGGACCAGACCCGGGATGCCGAGTCCTCGGCGACCGACTACATCGATCTGGTGCTGCGCAACATCGGCGCCGAGACGGAGTCGACCACCGTCCGCACGACCCTCGCCCAGCTGCAGCTCGCCGCCAACAGCTACGTCGCCCCCGGGAAGCGCGCGGAGGCCCGTGAGCGGGTCGCCGACGGGCTGTGGGAGCTGGCCCAGGCTGCCGAGTCCGGCAGCGACAGCCAGCTGCAGTTCGTGACGGCCTTCGCGTCGGCCGCGGCCACGCCCGCCCACGTCGAGACCGTCCGGGCGCTGCGCGACGGTGAGACCGTGCTCGAGGGTCTCGAGATCGACACCGACCTGTCGTGGCAGCTCCTCGTGGCCCTCGCCGCGGGCGGATCCGTCACCGCGGCCGACATCGACGCGGCGCGCGCGGCCGACAACACGGCCAAGGGCGGCGAGTTCGCGGCCCAGGCCCGGGCCGCCCTGCCCTCCCACGAGGCGAAGCAGGAAGCGTGGAGCTCGCTCATCGATCGGGCGGACGCCCCGAACACGATCGTGCGCGCGGCCGCTCTCGGCTTCACCCACCCGGCCACGGTCGACGTGCTGGCCGATTTCGTCGAGCCGTACTTCGCGATGCTGCTGCCGATCTGGGAGAGCCGCAGCTACCAGATCGCGCAGTACCTCATCGTGGGGCTGTACCCCGCGGCCCTGGCGAACCGCGCGCTGCGTGACGCCACCCGCGCCTGGCTCTCGTCGCACTCCGACGCGGCGCCGGCGCTGCGCCGCCTGGTGAGCGAGAACCTCGCGGGCGTCGAGCGCGCGCTCGCGGTGCAGGAGCGCGACGCGCAGTAGGTCGAGTCCCCGTACGCCCCCTTCCCGCTCCGGCGGGAGGGGGCGTACGTACGTCTGGAGATGTACATACGGGTCAGAGATCAGCCGTGCGGGGGACGCGCCGGTGTGGGGGTGATTCCTAGCCTGGACACATGATCGTCGCAGACCACCTCACCAAGCGCTACGGCACACGCACGGCCGTGTCCGACGTCTCCTTCACCGTGCCGCCGGGCCGGGTCACGGGCTTTCTCGGGCCCAACGGCGCCGGCAAGTCGACCACGATGCGCATGATCGTGGGGCTCGACCGCCCCACCGCCGGCAGCGTCACCGTCAACGGCACCCCCTACGGCCGCCTCGCGGCTCCCCTCACCGAGGTGGGTGTGCTGCTGGACGCCAAGGCCGTCCACACCGGGCGCTCGGCCCGCAACCACCTCCGGGTGATGGCGGCCACGCAGGGCATCGACCGCCGTCGTGTCGACGAGGTCATCGACCTCACCGGCCTCGCCTCGGTCGCCGACAAGCGGGCCGGCGGCTTCTCGCTGGGCATGGGGCAGCGACTGGGGATCGCCGCGGCGCTGCTCGGCGACCCCCACACCCTCATCCTCGACGAGCCCGTCAACGGCCTCGACCCCGAGGGCGTGCGCTGGGTGCGCGAGTTCGTCCGTCACCTGGCTGCCGAGGGACGCACCGTGCTGCTGTCCAGCCACCTCATGAGCGAGATGGCCCAGACGGCCGACCATGTCATCGTCCTCGGTCGTGGCGCGGTCCTGGCCGACGCACCGTTGAACGACCTCGTGCGGTCGTGGACGTCCGAGACCGTCCTCGTCCGATCTCCCGACCTCGCGCGTCTCGTCGACGTCCTCTCCCCGACGGGGGTCACCGCGACCCTCGACGCGCCCGGGCTGGCCAGCCTCACGGGGGCGAGCGCCGCCGACATCGGCGATCTCGCCGCCCGCCACGGCATCCCCCTGCACGAACTGACCCCGCGCAACGGTTCCCTCGAGGACGCCTACCTCGCCCTGACCGACGACGCGATCGAGTACAAGACGAAGGAACTCGCATGACCGCCCTGACCTCCCCGCGCCGCGCCACGTTCACCCGGGCCGCCAGCGGGCCGACCTTCCTCCGCAGTCTGCGCAGCGAACTGCTCAAGCTCACGACCGTGCGCTCGACCTGGTGGGCCCTGGGAATCGGTGCCGCCCTGACGGTGGCCATCGCGTTCCTCTACATGTCGGCCGCAGAGGGCGGTAATCCGATCTTCGGGGTCCTCGTGTCGGCCCAGTTCACGATGCTCGTGGCCGGCGTGCTGGGCGCGATCGCCGTCACGGGTGAGTACGCCACCGGCATGATCCGCTCGACGATGACCGCGACCCCGCGGCGCGGGCAGGCCGCGCTGGCCAAGGCCGTCGCGATCGCCCTGGTCGTGGGAGCGGCGACCGTCCTGACCTACCTGATCGGTCTCGCGGTCACGATTCCCACGGCGTCCACCGCCGTGGTCTGGTCGGATCCGGCGCAGTCCCTTCTTCCCCTCGTGCTGGGTGTCTGCGCCATGGTCGTCTATGCGCTCATCGGCACCGGGTTCGGGCTGATCGTCCGCAACGGGGCCGGAGCGATCGCGGCGACCGTCGGAGTGCTGTTCGTGGCGCCGATCGCGGTGGGCCTCTTCCAACTCGGCGGGGAGTCGTGGCAGTGGCTCGTCGATCTCGGACGCTATCTCCCGGTCTCGGCGGGGTCGACGCTGACGGCGATTCCCACCGCGGACATCCTTGTCCCGGCGTTGACACTCGTCGCCTGGGTCGTCGGACTCGTCGGCATCGGCACGGTGCTGCTGCAGCGCCGCGACGCGTGACGTCGGATCAGTGAGGGATGCCTCGGTGCTCAGCGGGCACCGAGGCATCCCTCGTTAGCATGAACCCGATGTCTGTTCTCGCCTCCGCACCAGAGCCCTCCCCCAGCCCGACCTCGCCCTCCGACCTGGCCGACCCGTCGACGTGGGCGTGGATCGGCGACCGCCTGCTCGAGTTCGGCGGCACCGTGCTGCGGATCCTCGGGATCATCATCGGCGTGATCGTGGCTGCCTGGGTGCTCCGCGTCATCATCCGGCGCGTGGTGGACCGCATCGTCAACGGAGCCAAGAGCAAAGCGCGGGTCGATGACACGCAAGCCCTCGACCGCTCCCCCCTCAGCGCCGTCCGCCTCGTGCAGCGCACCCGCACGCTCGGCACGATCCTGCAGAACATCGTCAACGTCGTCCTCGTCGTGGTCGCCCTCGTGTGGATCGCCGGGATCGTCGCTCCCAACGCCCTGGCATCCCTCACCCTGCTCACCGCGGCGGTGGGTGCGGGACTCGGCTTCGGCGCTCAGAACATCGTCAAGGACGTGCTCAACGGGATCTTCATCGTCGCCGAGGACCAGATCGGCATCGGCGATGTCGTCGATCTGGGGCTGGCCACCGGCATCGTGGAGTTCGTCAGCGTGCGCATCACCCACGTCCGCGATGTCAACGGCACTCTCTGGTACGTCCGCAACGGCGAGATCACGCGGATCGGCAACATGTCGCAGGGGTGGTCGCGCGTCATCATCGATCTCGCCGTCCCCACGGATGCGGACATCGACGATGTCGAGAAGGCGATGCTCGGCGCCGCGAAAGCGCTGGCCAAAGAGACGAAGTGGCGCTCGCGCATCATCGAGCAGCCCGAGATCTGGGGCCTGGAATCCATCAGCGGCGACGCCCTCGTCATCCGGCTCGTGATGAAGACCCGGTCGAGCGCGAAGGACGATGTCGCCCGCGAACTTCGCGTGCGGCTGAAGCGCGCGATCGACGCGATGGGTCTGACGCTCCCGCAGCTGAACTCGATCGTCCTGACCGGCGCCGAGGGCGCGCAGAGCGTGCGCGGCGCCCACCCGCCCAAGACGAAGCCGACGCCGGTCACCACGGCGACGGAGCGCCCGGTGTGGCGCCCCCGGCGCCGCAAGCTCGCGGTGTCCGACACCGTCCTGGATCAGGACGCCGTCGCCGCCGAGATCGCGGCCGAGAAGGCGCAGCCGCGCCCGAAGAAGCCCCGGCCGGCCACGACGGACGCGGTCCCCGCCGCCGAAGCCTCGACCGGTCCGGCCGCACCTCCCGCCGCCGACGACGTGGTCAAGCCCACCCCTCCCGCCGTGCGGGCCGATGACGACGGAGCACCCGCGTGAGCGAACCGATCACCTTCTACGAGCAGGCCGGCGGCATGGAGACGTTCCGCCGACTGGTCGATGCGTTCTACCGGGGCGTCGCCGGCGACGAAGTCCTCAAGCCGATGTACCCGGAAGAGGACCTCGGCCCTGCGGCAGACCGGCTGACCCTCTTCCTGGCGCAGTATTGGGGCGGCCCGTCGGAGTACAGCGAGAAGCGCGGGCACCCGCGCCTGCGGATGCGGCACATGCCGTTCCACGTCGACCCGGACGCCCGCGACCGGTGGCTGCGCCACATGCGCGCGGCGGTGGACGAGATCGCCCTCCCCCCGGCACTCGAGGCACCGCTGTGGGACTACCTCGAACGTGCCGCGCGCGCCATGGTCAACACGTTCGAGCCGCGCGGCATCGGTCCGGTGCAGGGCGGACGCCCCGCCACCGGGCTGCCCGTGAGGGCGGCGGAGACGCCCCGGCAGGACGGTGGCGCCCCGGTCGGCTGACCTCCGCCCTGCCTCGTCTCAGCGACCGAAGAAGTCGCCCAGGCCCGGCAGATCGAAGCCCGAGATCTGCTCGCCGATACCGCTGAGCCCCTCGCCGGCTCCCGAGAGGGCGTCCTGCGCTCCCCCGGCGACGTCGCCGAACGCGTCGGCTCTGAGCCCGGATGCCAGAGCCTCGACGTCGAGCCCTTCCGCGAGCCCGGCGAAGTCGACGCCCGCGTTCATCGCCTGAGCCAAAAGGGGTGCCGCGACCGCGCTCACGATCGCTCCGCCGGCCACGGCGGCGAGCAGTCCACCCGCGCCGATCACGCCGGCCCCGACGAGTCCGCCACGGCCCGCTCGCGCCAGCAGCGCCGACATCCGGCCGGGGCGCTGCGCCTCCGCACGGCCCGCCGCGCGGGCGAGGTCGGCGGGCGCGTCGCTGCGGGGACGCTCGTGCGGTGCGAACTCGGCATCCATGCGTCCCCGCACGTGCGCGCGCTGCGCCGGGGACAGGCGCTCGAATGCGTCGCGGTGCAGACGTTCCACCTGATCGGGGTCGGCCGTACGCAGGAGGTAGTCGTAGCGGGCGATTGCGGCGCGGTCCTCGGACCTCAGCGCCGCGGCCTCGGCCGCGGGCGGTGCATACCCGTGCCCCGGTGCCACGGGGGTGGCGGAGGATGCCGCGGGAGCGTCACGGCGATCACCGGTGACGGCACCCGCGGCGGTACGGACCAGATCTCGCCAGTCCGTGCCTCCACCGGAGCCGGTCGACGACGCGGGCCGCGACGTGGAGGCCTTGTCCACGGCACGGGAAGCGAGATCGAACAGACGGGAGAACTTCGACACGGGGACACCTCTCGACGGGCGGCAGGCTGCCGCGACGTCAAGGTCTCTTCCGTTCCGAGGAACCGGTGCCCCCGGAGCCCAACCGTGGGCTCGTGATGACGGGGACGCCGTCGAGGAATACTCCCCTTGCGTGGTTTCGACGGTACCGACGGCGCCTATGAGGTCGCTGGGTCAGCGCCCCGTCGCCCGGACCGCGGTGAGTCCCGAACGCACCGGCCCGCGCACGAGGACATGCCCGCGGCCGAGCGTCACCCGCGTCCACACCCCGCTCGTGCGGAGCACAGCCTGCTCGGCGCCCGCGATGAAGCCCAGAGCGTACGCCGCGAAGGCCGTGCCGAGCGGCAGACCCCCCAGCGCCTCGTCCGCCTGGCCCCAGATCTGCGCGCGTACCGTCCGGACGACGTCCTCGCCGGGGTCGGCGGGAAGCGCGTCGGCGACGGCGGCGATCCCGTATTGTGCGCGCGCGGCCAGGACCGCGCTGTCGATCGCATCGGCCGGCTCCCATCCACCGCGCGGTGGGGAGACGCCGGCCCACGCCGGCGCGCTCGCGATCTCGGGGAGCACGACCGCGGAGGCGTCGTCCGGCGCGAGCCGGAGCGCTGATGCCTCCACCACCAGGTCGCACTCCAGCTCCGGGTCGACGGCGGACACCCGGATGCCGAGCACCGTGGGCGTGGCATCCAGGAGTCCCCGTGGGGCGAGCGGCGCCGCCGTGGTCACGAGCACACCGCCTTCGGCGCGAAGACGGACGGATCCGTCGCCGAGTCGGACGGCGCGGGAGGCGAAGGTCAGCAGGTCGGCTGACGCCTGCGGGTCGGGGAACAACAGGCGCGCGGACACCCGCCCTAAACTATCAAGAGGCGCAGAGCTCTGTGCCGGAACGGGAGTGAGCGTGACCGACGCCATCGACCCCGTCGCCTCGTTGCTCGCGGTGCTCGATCTCCGCGACGCGGGCGCACGGACCACCGAGGACATCTTCACCGGCGTATCTCAGCCCATGCCGTTCGGCCGCGTCTACGGCGGTCAAGTGCTCGCGCAGTCCGTCGTCGCGGCCTCGCGGACGCTGCCGCCGGAGCGCACCGTGCACTCCATGCACGGCTACTTCCTGCGCCCGGGCGACCCGTCCGACGGGATCACGTTCTCGGTCGACCGCATCCACGACGGACGGTCTTTCTCGACCCGGCGGACCCAGGCCTTTCAGGCGGGCGTGCCGATCTTCTCGATGATCGCGTCGTTCCAGGACGACGGTCCCGGTCTCGAGCACGCGGAGCCCATGCCCGAGGGCGTTCCGCAGCCCGAGGATCTGCCGCCGATCGACGACGACGCCCTCCACCCGATGAGCCGACGCATATTCTCGGAGCGTCCCGTGGACGTGCTGCACGTGCCCTCGCCGGTCTACACCTCTGTCGAGGGCCCGCACGTTCCCCGACAGGCGGTGTGGATGCGCACCCGGCGCACGCTCCCCGACGATCCCGCGATCCACCGCGCCGCCTTGGCGTACCTGAGCGATCTCACGATCCAGGAGCCCATCCTGCGCGGCCACGGGGTGCCGTGGAACGCGCCGGGCTTGCGGGTGGCGAGCCTGGACCACGCGATGTGGTGGCATCGCCCCGGCCGGGCCGACGACTGGCTGCTGTACGTCCAGGAGTCGCCGAACGCGCGCGGCGGGCGCGGACTCTCGACCGGACGGATCTACACCCGGGACGGCATCCTGCTCGCGAGCGTCGCGCAAGAGGTCATGGTGCGGGTGCCGCAGGAGTAACCGCGCCGACCGGGGGTTCGAGTGCGGTCAGCGCCCCGCGGCGCGGCGGCGGTACTCGATGGGGGCGCCCACGTACGGAGCCCAGGCGCGGCGTTCGGTCTCGGTCCACCGAATCGGACGTCCGCTCGCCGTGTCGACGAGCACGACGACCGCGGTCGCCCGCGCGTAGAGCACGGGATCTTCGACGCCGATCGGGCTGAAGACTTCGAAGCAGATGTCGGCGCTGGAACCGCCCATGGCACCGATCCAGAGGCGCACGTCGAGCGGCCGCTGGCTGTACGGCACCGGGCGCAGGTACTCGATCTCTTGCCGAGCGATGAGGGTCGCCCGCTCTCCTCCGCTCTCGAGCACGTCCATGTCGAATACCGCCGTCGGCAGCGGGTCGCCGTCGTCGTCGCCGCGCCAGAAGGCGCGCAGACGCGCCTCTTCGAGGAGTTTGAGCATCGAGGTGTTGTTGACGTGCCCGAGCGCGTCGAGATCGCCCCACCGCAGCGGGATCGGCACGTGGAGGCGCCGGGGAGCGGTCTCCGCCGCTCCCCGGGCCTCTTCGCGGGACTCAGTCACGCGTGAGCTTGCGGTAGGTCGAACGCGACGGGTTGGCGGCATCCTGCCCGAGACGCTCGATCTTGTTGGCCTCGTACGCCTCGAAGTTGCCCTCGAACCAGTGCCACTGGTCGGGGTGCTCCTCGGTGCCCTCGTAGGCGAGGATGTGCGTCGCGATGCGGTCGAGGAACCACCGGTCGTGCGTGATGACCACGGCGCATCCGGGGAACTCCAGCAGGGCGTTCTCGAGCGAGCTGAGGGTCTCGACGTCGAGATCGTTGGTCGGCTCGTCGAGGAGCAGCAGGTTGCCGCCCTCTTTGAGCGTCAGCGCGAGGTTCAGGCGGTTGCGCTCACCACCCGAGAGCACGCCGGCCTTCTTCTGCTGGTCGGGTCCCTTAAATCCGAACTTCGACACGTACGCGCGCGAAGGGATCTCGGTCTTTCCGACCGTGATGATGTCGAGCCCGTCGGACACGACCTCCCACAGCGTCTTCTCGGGGTCGATGTTCGCGCGCGACTGGTCGACGTAGCTGATCTTGACGGTCTCGCCGATCTTCAGCGTGCCGCCGTTGAGCGGCTCGAGACCCACGATCGTCTTGAACAGCGTCGTCTTTCCGACACCGTTGGGGCCGATGACGCCGACGATGCCGTTGGGGGGAAGGTTGAAGCTCAGGTTGCTGATGAGCGAGCGGTCGCCGAAGCTCTTCTCGAGCTTCTTGGCGTCGATCACGATGCTGCCGAGGCGCGGACCCGCGGGGATCTGGATCTCGTCGAAGTCCAACTTGCGCGTGCGCTCGGCCTCTGCGGCCATCTCTTCGTAGCGCGCGAGGCGGGCCTTCGACTTGACCTGGCGGCCCTTGGCGTTGGAGCGCACCCACTCGAGTTCTTCTTTGAGGCGCTTGGCGAGCTTGGCGTCCTTCTTGCCCTGGACGTCGAGGCGCTGGCCCTTCTTCTCGAGGTAGGTCGAGTAGTTGCCCTCGTAAGGGTACAGGTGCCCGCGGTCGACCTCGGCGATCCACTCCGCGACGTTGTCGAGGAAGTACCGGTCGTGGGTGATGGCGATGACAGCGCCCTTGTAGGCCTTGAGGTGCTGCTCGAGCCAGAGCACGCTCTCGGCGTCGAGGTGGTTGGTGGGCTCGTCGAGCAGCAGCAGGTCGGGCTTCTGCAGCAGCAGCTTCGCGAGGGCGACGCGGCGGCGCTCACCACCGGAGAGCGGCACGACGGAGGCGTCGGCCGGCGGGGTGCGCAGGGCGTCCATCGCCTGCTCGAGCTGGGAGTCGAGGTCCCACCCGTCGGCGGCGTCGATCTCTTCCTGCAGGGTGCCCATCTCGGCGAGCAGCGCGTCGAAGTCGGCGTCGGGGTCGGCCATGAGCGCGGAGATCTCGTTGAAGCGATCGAGCTTCGGCTTGATCGCGACGCCGTCCTGGATGTTCTCGAGCACCGTCTTGCTGTCGTCGAGCTCGGGCTCCTGCATGAGGATGCCCACCGTGAAGCCCGGGCTCAGCCGCGCCTCGCCGTTGGACGGCGTGTCGAGGCCGGCCATGATCTTGAGGATCGTGGACTTACCCGCACCGTTCGGGCCGACCATGCCGATCTTGGCGCCGGGCAGGAACGACATCGTGACGTCGTCGAGGATGAGCTTGTCGCCCACGGCCTTGCGGGCGCGGACCATGGAGTAGATGTATTCGGCCATCGAGGAGTACCACCTTCGATCGGGGATGAGGGCCGCGCCCTCCCGGGGCCGCGGAGTCGAATCTCAGCGGAGCGCCCGGGCGCGCAGAAGTCCCCTCCAGCCTAGCAACGACACCCTGAACGCCGACCGTCGGCGCGCACCGCGCCCGCGATCGCACATCGGCGCAAGATCGACGAGCCGGTCACCAATCGATGGCGCGCGTCTGTCCGATGAGGCATCCCCCCGCGGTGAGCCCCGGCAGGACGGCGGCGACCGGATCGCCGATCGAGGGTCCGACCTGTCCGACGAGGCAGTCGTCCTGCCACCGGACCGAGAACTCGATGCTCTCGGCGGCGTTGCCGATCGTGGTCTGATCGGCCGTGACCTGCATGGCGGCCTTCTCGAAGCCGGCGGCCACGAGCGCATCGACGTAGGCGCGGCCCGCGGCGCGGTCCGGGCCCGCCCACACGGTCCGGACGACCTGGGTGAACAGCGGGAGATTTTCGGCGGCCGAGCCGTCCGCGACGAACGACGGAGCGACGGGCGGCGCGGAAGACGACGCCGTCGGGGCCGACGCCGAGGGGGCCGTGACGGTGGGGGCGGCCTCCGGCGTGACGGGCGTGCACCCCGCCAGCGCCAGGGCCGCAGCCAGAGCCAGCAGTGCGGCCGGTCGTCGGTTCAGGCGGATCACCCGCCCGAGTCTACGGACAGGCCGCGCGCCCCTCGTCCCGCTCAGAACGGTGTCGGATCGCCGGCATCCACCAGTGCCGGTGTCGCGCGGGCATCGTCGGGATCCGGTGTCGTCGAGCCGTCCCTCGGATCAGCCGGCGACTCGCCCGGCACCGCCCACGCATCACCGTCGGCCGCGGACGTCGCCCCCTCGTCGGGTTCCCCACCGGTCTGTGCGCGGGAGCCGCGCGTGAAGACGGAGCTGCCCCAGCGCAAGTCGTGGCCGATCGCATCGGCGGTGATGTCGGCGCTCACGCCGCGCTTCGCCTCGGTCTCCCATTCCCGCAACCGGAGTCGTCCGGCGACGATCACCCGCTCCCCCTTGCGGAGGGACGCGAGCGCGTTGCGCCCCAGTTCTCCGAAGACCGAGACGGAGTAGTAGTTGGTGTGCCCGTCGACCCACTGTCCGCGTTCGCGGTCGAATCGGCGTTCGCTCACCGCCAGGCGGAACGCGGCGATCGGATCACCGCCCCGCGTGGCCCGCTCTTCGGGGTCGCCCACGACGTTGCCGACGAGGGTGATGTGGTCGCTCATGATGGTGTCCTCTCGTAGGTGTGCGCTCCGGCATCCGCGTGCCCGACGGATGCCGGAGCCACCGCCAGGATGACCGGGCTCGACCGGGCGGCGTGGGCCGGAACAGCACTTCCGTGGAGAACTCGCGCGGTCGCCGACCTGGGGAGGATTCGCACCCGATCCCCCCACGACGGGCCTCCGGCGAGCGGCGACCTCGGGGGCGGAGGCGATGTCGGAGGCCCCTCGTACCGTGAGGGCATGAGCACCGCACTGTGGAACGACCTCGCACCGGCGCCGCGCCCGGCCGGGTGGGGCGCGGCGACGCACGTCGCCGTCGGCCTGTGGCGCATCGCCGATCCGCGCGGCGTCGTCGTGGGCCACGTCCGTGCGATCGCCGCCGACGGCGGCTGGCGCTATGCGGCCGAGCGGTTCCACGGCGCGACCGGGCGGTTCCGTCGGCTCGGTGAGTTCTGGTCGGCCGCCGATGCCCTGGACTGCCTCCGCTACGCCCGGTGATCGGGCGGGACGGCGGTGCATGCTCGGCGCGTCCCCGGGGCCGACCGAGCCCCGCGCCTACCGCGGCGCAGGACGTCAGACCACCGCCGTCAGGTCGTCGAGCGCCGCGCCCGCCGTCGCTCCCCTCACGTCCTCCCACGCGGCGCGGAGGACCGCGACGGCTCGTTCGAGCGTGTGCGGCGCGGCGGTGAACGGGATCCGGAGCCGACGGTCGTGGCCGCCGTCGACGGCGAACCGCGAGCCGGCCGACAGCAGCAGACCGCGGGCGCGCGCGTTCATCACCAAGGGGGTACTCACCGGCTCACCGATACCGACCCACAGCGAGACGCCGCCGTTCACGGACGGGACGTCCCACTCGGGGAACGCGCTCGCGAGCGTGCCGACGAGCGCATCGCGTCCGCCGCGCAGCACGTCGGCGCGCTGCGCACTGATCTCGTCCAACCGACCGATGAGGCGGGCGGCGACGGCCTGCTCGAACTCGGGCGTACCGAGGTCGTGCACCGGTCGGCCGCTCGCCAGACGGCGAACGACGTCGGAATGCGCGCGCACCCAGCCGACCCGCAGGCCACCCCAGACGGTCTTGCCGAGGGATCCGACGCGGATGACGCGATCGAGGTCGGGAAACGCGGTCCCCGTCGTCCTTCGATCGATGTCGAGCTCCGATGTCGTCTCGTCGAGCACCAGGAACGTGCCCGCTCGTTGCGATCCGTCGACGAAGGAGTCCACCTCCCCCGGGCTCATCGTGCGGCCCGTGGGGTTCTGGAAGTCCGGCATCAGGTAGGCGAGAGCGGGGAGCACGCGGGCGAACGTCTGCGCGGCGCGATCGAGATCCCATCCGTCGTCGGTCGACACCGGAACACCGACGAGCCGCGCGCCCGCGGCACGGAAGGCGTCCGCCCCGTGCGGATAGGTCGGCGTCTCGATCAGCACCCGATCGGCGCGGGACAACAGCACCGAGGCGATGAGGTGGAGCGCACTCTGCGCACCGGTGGTCACGAGGATCTGGTCGGCGCGCGTGGGCAGCCCGCGGTCGCGATAGCGCTGCGCGATCGTCTCGCGCAGATGCGGGTCGCCGACCACGTCGTAACCGGTGCGGGCGACGAGGGCGGCGGCATCCCGCGCCACCTCCGAGATCACCGCCGGAAGACCGGGCCATGCCGGTGGACTCGCCTGCTGCAGGTCGATCACACCGTCGCGGCGGTCATCCGCCCCGGGGTCGTTGCGGCGCAGGGGCAGAGTGACGCTGCCGCTTCCCCGGAGGCTCTCGATGTGCCCGGAGTCTCGCAAGCTCCGGTAGGTGGCAGCCACGGTCGTGCGGCTGAGGGCCAGCGCCGCCGCAAGCTCGCGCTCCGCCGGAAGCGCCGTGCGAGGGGCGATGCGATTGTCGAGACAGAGCAGACGGATGCCGTCCGCCAGCGATTCGTAGGCGGGGCCGCGGCCGCGCCACCCGCCGAGCGCTTGCGCGAGGGCACGCGCTGAGATCCGGGAGTCCATGGGGCCAGAATAGACCGATTGGACCTCTTGGCTACACCCAATCTCGTGATTGGATTTGGCCGTGGCATCCAGGATCCTTCGTCTTCTCATCGGCCTCGCCCTCTACGGATTCGGGTGCGCCCTGACCGTCGCCGCTGGACTGGGTGTCGACCCGTGGACCGTGTTCGCCGAGGGACTCTCGCGCGTGACGGGTGTGGGCGTCGGCTGGATCACGAACATCGTGGGCCTCGGTGTGCTGCTGCTGTGGATCCCGCTCCACCAACGGCCCGGGGTCGGCACGATCGCGAACATCCTCCTCGTCGGCACGAGCATGCAGCTCGCTCTCGGAGTACTTCCCCACCCGCACTCCCTCCTGTGGCAAGCCGCGATGCTGGGCGCCGGCGTCGTCACGGTGGCGGTGGCATCCGGCCTGTACATCGGTGCGCACTTCGGCCCCGGGCCGCGCGACGGTCTCATGACGGGCCTGCACGCCCGCTTCGGATGGCCGATCTGGGCGTGCCGCCTCGGCGTCGAGGGCACGGTGCTCGTCGCGGGGTGGCTGCTCGGCGGCACCGTCGGGATCGGGACGGTCGTCTTCGCGCTCGGCATCGGACCCCTCGTGCACGTGGCGCTGCCGCTCTTGGCCGCACCCGAGCCGCAGCGACGTCCTCGTCGCGCGGCCCGGGTGTGACGAGCGGTGGTCAGTGCTCCCGGAATTCGGGTCGGTCGCTCCCCGGCCTCAGGTGCGAGTGCAGGGCGTTCTTGGCGATCGCCATCGTGGGATAGACCCCGAGACGCTCGTCCTTGCCCGCCATGTGCACGGCATAGCCCTCGGCATCCTGCTGGATCTTGCCGACCACGCCGTTCGGCCCGTGGGCGACCCAGAGTCGTCGCGTCGTCGTCTCAGACATGTTTTCTCCTTTCGTTCGACCTGGCCGGAGAGTACGCCCGCGGGCGGCGGCCCGCCAGGGGGTCGACCACGCCGTGCGCGGTCACCGATATCCTGGACCCCGACCCCCAGTAGCTCAGTGGATAGAGCAGCGGCCTTCTAATCCGCCGGTCGCACGTTCGAATCGTGCCTGGGGGACCGAGATGGCGACCGACCCCCTCACTAGACTGAAGGGATGGTAGGCGCATCTGAGAACGACCGGCTCGTGTGGATCGACTGCGAGATGACGGGCCTCGATCTCGCCGTCGACGAGCTCGTCGAGATCGCGATCGTCGTGACCGACTTCGAGCTGAACGTGCTCGACCCGGGTTTCCAGATCGTCATCAAGCCCGACGATTCGGCCCTGGCGAACATGGGCGAGTTCGTCACCGAGATGCACCGCTCGTCGGGTCTGCTCGACGAGATCCCGAACGGTGTGAGCCTCGCGGATGCCGAATTCCAGGCGCTCGAGTACATCCAGCGCTTCGCACCGCTCGAGGGCAAGGCACCGCTCGCGGGCAACACCATCGGCACCGACCGGATGTTCCTCGCGAAGTACATGCCGCGGGTCGACCGTTGGCTGCACTACCGCAACGTCGACGTGTCGAGCATCAAAGAACTCTCGCGCCGCTGGTATCCGCGCGCCTACTTCAACGCCCCGGCCAAGAACGGCGGCCACCGCGCCCTCGCCGACATCCTCGAATCCATCCGCGAGCTCGCCTACTACCGCAAGGCCGTCTTCGTTCCCGAGCCCGGCCCCTCGAGCGACGAGGCGAAGGCTGCCGCATCGTCGGTCGTTTCGTCGTTCGCGCGCGACGTATGACATAATCGTTCAGTTGTCCGCTGCGGCAGACACATGGTGGCTATAGCTCAGTTGGTAGAGCACCGCGTTGTGGTCGCGGGGGTCGCGGGTTCAAGTCCCGTTAGCCACCCCAGCATCGAAGGCCCGCCTCCCAGGCGGGCCTTCGTCATTCCCGCCGAGACCTCGCGGGACTCGTAGAATCGATCGGACGACGCGGCTCGGCATCCCGTCGCGATCGTCCGCTCAGCAGGGAGGCCTCATGCACGAAGACGTCGACGCGCTCCCTCCCCTCGACCTGGATGCGACCGCGTTCGAGGCCCTCGTCGTGGCCGAACTCGACCATCTCCCCGACGACATGGTCGACGGTCTCGACAACGTCGTCTTCGTGGTCGAAGACCGCCCGGAGGACGGATCGCTCGATCTGCTCGGCCTGTACGACGGGTGGGCGCTGACCGAACGTGAACGCTACGGCAGCGGCGAGCTGCCGGATCGGATCATCCTCTACCGCGAGCCGCACCTGGCCGCGTGCACCGACGAGGACGAGCTGCGCGACGAGATCCACACGACCCTGGTCCACGAGATCGCGCACTTCTACGGGATCGACGACGCCCGACTGCACGAGCTGGGGTGGGCGTGATGGCCGGTCTGGCATCTCCCGAGCTCGACGAACTCACCGAGATCGAGGTCGCTCCCCCGGTCTCGTGGCAGACCGTCGTCTGGAACGACCCGATCAATCTGATGAGCTACGTCGTCCACGTCTTCCGGTCCTACTTCGGTTTCGACGCGGACACCGCGCACCGTCTGATGCTCGCCGTGCACCACGACGGCCACGCGGTGGTCGCCCGTGGCCCGCGCGAGGTCATGGAAGTCCACGCTCAAGCCATGCACGACTTCGGCCTGTGGGCCACGGTTCGGAAGGACCCCGCATGAACGACCGCATCGTCGTCCTCGAGGTCAGCGGCCTCGAGGCACTGCACCTGGCGGGCATCGTCGGGCAGTTCCGCGACCTCGTCGTCGGTACCGGGCACGAGGACGACCCCGCGGTCGCGCGGCTCTTGCCCGACGCCTACCCCGACGACGAGGCCGCCAGCCGCGAGTTCCGCCGCCTCACCGGCGCCGACATGCTCGACCGCCGCGCCGAGGACGCGCGGACGGTCCTCGACACCCTGGGGATGGACGGCGTCGCCCTCGATCCGACGAGCGACCCCGACACGACGATCACGGTCGCGCTGGGCGAGAACGAAGCCCGCGCGTGGATGCGCACCCTCTCGGCGGTGCGCCTCGTGCTCGCCACGCGGCTCGGCATCCAGGACGACGACGACCATCGCCCGGATGACGCGCGCTTCGGCATCTACGACTGGATCGGCTACCGCTTGGATGGGCTCGTCACGGCGCTCGACCGGAATCTGGACGCCCCGCCGACCGAGCACTGAGGGCCCTCTTCGCTACGGCAGGCAGAGGACCAGCGACGCGAGCGTCTGCGGCTCGTCGCGCACGAGGTGCTCGTCTTCTTGCTTCGCCCATCGCTCCCAGTGCGGACGATACGTGTCACCGTCGCGGTGCAAGGCACGGTCCTTCCGCGAGCGATCCGGTGCGTCCAGCCACACGCGGACGTCCGCCAAAGGGGCTGCGGCAGCGGTCAACAGCCCCGATCCCTCGACGACGAGCGGGAGCGACGGATCCACCGCATGAGCCTCGGCACGTTCGCCGGCCTCCCAGTCCCAGCGCTGCCACACGCCGATCGTCCCCTTCGCGTGCGGGAGCAGGATCGTCTCGCGCGCATAGCGCGCACCGTCGGCCAGCCCGTCCCACCCCGGGTAGAGATCGTCGAGCGCCACCAGCTGCACACGACCCCGGCCGGGCCACGTGCTCACCAATCGCCGGGCCAGAGAGCTCTTTCCCGCGCCGCTGCGACCGTCGATGAGCACCACCGGATTGGCCGCCCCCACCGCCGCCACGCGCGCCGAGACAGCCCCGACCGCGACGGTCAGGGCCTCGTCGAGGGGATCGGCGCTACTTCTTGAGGGCGCGGATGACACGGCTGAGGGCGCGACCGGCGACCCACACGAAGGGAATCGCGACGGCGAGCAGCGACACCAGGTTCGGGTCGAAGCGCAAGTCGTCACCGCGGCGGATGTAGGCACCCAGGGGCAACGTGTAGCCGCCGCCCCCGCCGCCGCCGTTGCCCTGCTCGTCGGAGCCCCCGCCGAAACCGGCCCAGGTCAGGGCGACGGGGACGATGCGCACGCCGTCGACGTCCTGCTGCTCTCCGTAGGCGGACGTGACGCCGAAGCTGGTGGCCTGCTTGCCGAGTTCCAATGCGATGTTGGGCATGTCCCCACCGTACCGGGCACCACCGACGAGGCCCAGGGGCGTTGCGTCCGAGACGCCGCCGTGTCAGTGCTCGTACGAAGGTCGCGGATTCGTCGGCAGCGCTCCCCCACCGCGGGCGGGGCCCAGGAGCGAACCGCGCGTCACGGCGCCGCGGCCGAACCGCGCGGCCGCGCCGTCGAGCGCGCCCTCGACGCGGCGCCATTCGGCGTCGTCGTCCCACAGCGTCGCCGCCATCGCCGTGGGCCGCAGCTTCTCGCCGCGCACCCCGACGAGTCGAACCGCCTGGCGACGGTCGATCCCGTCGAACAGCTCGATGGCCGCGTCGCCGATCCGCTGGCCGACCGACGTCGGTTCCGTGAGCGTGCGGGAGCGGCTGAGGGTCGTGAAATCGCTGAAGCGGACCTTGATCGAGATCGTGGAGGCCTCGAACTGCTGGCTGCGCAGCCGCGCGCCCACGCGGTCGGCGAGGCGCCGCATCTCGACGTGCAGCGTGGCGGTGTCGGAGATGTCGGTGTGGAAGGTCTCTTCGTGGCCGACGCTCTTCTCGACCCGCCCGGTGTGCACCTCACGGGCGTCGATGCCGCGCGCGAGGTGCCAGATGCGTTCGCCCATCGCCGAACCGAGCACCTTCTCGAGCGCGGGGCGTGGGGTGTCGAGGACATCGGCGATGAGGCGGATGCCGCGAGACTCCAGGGCTTCGGCCGCTTTCGGCCCGACGCCCCACAGCGCACGCACGGAGCGTGGACGCAAGAAGGCCTCGGTGTCGGCCTCGGCCACGACCAGCAGCCCGTCGGGCTTGGAGATCGTCGAAGCCATCTTCGCGACGTGTTTGGTCGCGGCCACGCCGATACTGCACGTCAGGCCCGTCCTCTCCTTCACACGCGCGCGCAGATCGCGTGCGATGGTGCCGGGGCTGCCCCACAGCCGTCGTGCTCCTCGGACGTCGAGGAACGCCTCGTCGATCGACAGGGGCTCCACCAGGGGCGTGATCTCGTCGAAGATCGCCATGACCTGACGGGACATCTCGGTGTAGCGCGAGTAGGGCGGATTGACCACGATCGCCGTCGGACACATCCGCAGCGCGATCGCGACGGGCATCGCCGACTTCACCCCGTAGCGGCGCGCCTCGTACGACGCGCTCGAGACGACACCCCGCCCTTCGGATCCGCCGATGATGAGCGGCTTGCCCGCGAGAGACGGGTCGTCGAGCACCGCCACCGAGGCGAAGAACGCGTCCATGTCGACGTGGAGGATGCCGGTGCCCGTGTCGTCGGCACCGGCCGGCGAGACGATGCGTCCCGTACCGTCTCCGCGTCCCATGGCATCCATTCTCCCCCGGGCCTCCGACATCGTGGGCCCGGGGTGCGGAAGCGCCAGTGCGACGTGCGTAGTCTCAGCGATTCGCGCAACCTCAGTCGATGGCGCGCGCGCCTCACGGAGTTCGCGCGAATCACCGAGTTTCCGCGCGCGCCCTCGCCGCTCATCGCCTCGGCACGACGCGAGACCCGTTGCGGCAGCCCGGGAACGACGGATGCCACGGCCCACCGATGCGCGACCGGTGATGCCGTGGCATCCGGGGTGTCCTATTGCGCGGCGGCGCGCTCCAGTACGAGCTCGCGCACGCGCGCGGCGTCGGCCTGGCCCTTCATCGCCTTCATGACGGCGCCGATGACCGCACCAGCGGCCTGCACCTTGCCGTCGCGGATCTTCGCGAGCACGTCGGGCTGCGCGGCGAGGGCGTCGTCGATCGCGGCGATCAGTGCGCCGTCGTCGGAGACCACGGCGAGGCCCCGAGCATCGACGACCTCTTGCGGAGTGCCCTCGCCGGCGATGACGCCCTCGAGCACCTGGCGCGCGAGCTTGTCGGTGAGCGTTCCGGCGTCGACCAGCTGCTGCAGCGCGGCGACGTTCTGCGGGCTGACGAGGTCTGCCGGCTCCCGCTCTTCGGCGTTCGCGATGCGGCTGATCTCGCTCAGCCACCACTTGCGGGCGGCGGCGGGCGTGGCGCCCGCGGCGACGGTGGCTTCGACCTCGTCGAGCAGGCCGGCGTTGACGACGCCCTGGAAGTCGATGTCGGCGAAGCCCCAATCGGCCTTTAGGCGGCGACGCCGTGCGGCCGGCGGCTCCGGCAGAGCGGCGCGCAGTTCCTCGATGAGCTCGGGCGCGGGAACCACGGGGAGCAGATCGGGCTCCGGGAAGTAGCGGTAGTCGTCGGCATCCGACTTGGGGCGACCCGGCGACGTACGTCCTGTGTCTTCGTGCCAGTGCCGCGTCTCCTGCGTGATCGTGCCGCCCTTCGCGAGAATCGCGGCCTGTCGCTGGATCTCGTACCGCACGGCGCGCTCGACCGACCGCATCGAGTTGACGTTCTTCGTCTCGGTGCGGGTGCCCAGCTTCTGTTGACCGCGGGGGCGCAGCGACACGTTCGCATCGCAGCGGAGGTTGCCGCGTTCCAGACGCGCCTCGGAGATACCGAGAGCCCGCACGATGTCGCGGATCGTCGCGACGTACGCCTTCGCCAGCGCCGGAGCTGCGTGCTCGGCGCCGAAGATCGGCTTCGTCACGATCTCGACTAGCGGCACACCCGCACGGTTGTAGTCGACGAGCGAGTACTCCGCGCCCTGGATGCGGCCGGTGGCTCCACCCATGTGCGTGAGCTTGCCCGCATCTTCTTCCATGTGCGCGCGCTCGATCGGCACGGTGACGATCGTGCCGTCTTCGAGTTCGACCTCGACCGAGCCCTCGAAGGCGATCGGCTCGTCGTACTGCGAGATCTGGTAGTTCTTGCCGAGGTCGGGGTAGAAGTAGTTCTTCCGTGCAAAGCGGCTGGACGGCGCGATCGAACAACCGAGGGCCAGGCCCAAGCTGATCGACGAACGGATCGCCTCGGCGTTGACGACCGGCAACGCGCCCGGCAGGCCCATGTCGACCGGCGCGACGAGGGTGTTGGGGGCGGCGGCGTGGTTCGCCTCGTTCGCGGGGTTCGGCGCGGCCGAGAACATCTTGGTCGCGGTGTTCAGCTCGACGTGCACCTCGAAACCGAGGACGGGCTCGAACATCTCGAGCGCCTCGTCGAAGTCCATTAGCGCATCTTTCGCCATCAGCGCGACGCTCCGTTCGTGAGAGAGGGGGCCTGATCCAGGAGCGGACCGCCCCACTGGTCGACCAGCAGTGCCTCGAGCGCGGCGCCGACGCGGTACAGACGGGCGTCTTCGCGCGCGGGGGCGAGGAACTGGATGCCGACGGGCAGACCATCTTCCGCGGCCAGTCCGCTCGGGATCGAGATGCCGGGGACCCCCGCGAGGTTCGCGGGAATCGTCGTCACGTCGTTGAGGTACATCTGGAGCGGGTCGTCGATCTTCTCGCCCAGGCGGAACGCGGTCGTCGGTGCCGAGGGAGTGGCGATGACGTCGACCTCGGCGAAGGCGGCGTCGAAGTCCTGCTGGATGAGCGTGCGCACCTTCTGGGCGCTGCCGTAGTAGGCGTCGTAGTACCCCGCGGACAGCGCGTATGTGCCCAGGATGATGCGGCGCTTGACCTCGGGGCCGAAGCCCGCGTCGCGCGTGGCGGCCATGACGTTCTCGACCGTGGGGGTGCCCTGCGGCGTGACGCGCAGACCGAAGCGCACCGAGTCGAACTTCGCCAGGTTGCTGGACGCCTCGGCGGGGAGGATCAGGTAGTACGCGGCGACGCCGTATTCGAAGTGCGGCGCGCTGATCTCGACGATCTCGGCGCCCTGCGCCTCCATCGCGGCGAGCGACGCGCGGAAGGAGTCGGAGACGCCCTTCTGGAAACCGCGGTCGTCGAGTTCGCGGATGACGCCGACCTTGAGGCCCTTCAGCACCTCGCCGGTCGCACCCTCGCGGGCGGCGGCGGCGAAGGACGGCCACGCGTCGGACAGCGACGTCGAGTCGTGCGGGTCGTGGCCGCCGATGACGTCGTGCAGGAGGCCGGAGTCGAGCACGGTGCGCGTCACGGGTCCGACCTGATCGAGGCTGGATGCCAGGGCGATCGCGCCGTAACGGCTGACTCCGCCGTAAGTCGGCTTCACGCCCACCGTGCCGGTCACGTGCGCGGGCTGACGGATCGAACCGCCCGTGTCGGAGCCGAGCGCGAGGGGGGCCTCGAAGGCGGCGACGGCCGCGGCCGAGCCACCGCCCGAGCCACCGGGGATCCGATCGAGGTCCCACGGGTTGCGCGTGGGACCGTACGCCGAGAACTCCGTCGACGACCCCATGGCGAACTCGTCCATGTTCGTCTTGCCGAGCGGCACGAGCCCCGCCGCACGGGAGCGCGCGACGACCGTGGCGTCGTAGGGCGACATGTAGCCCTCGAGGATCTTCGATCCGCTGGTCGAGGGCATGTCGGTCGTGACCAGGACGTCCTTGACGGCCAAGGGCACACCCGCGAGCTCGCCGAGCTGCTCGCCGGCCGCGCGGCGGCGGTCGATGTCGGCCGCGACGTCGAGGGCGTGGTCGCTCACGTGGAGGAAGGCGTGGACGTCGCCGTCGACGGCGGCGATGCGGTCGAGGTGCGCCTGCGTCGCCTCGACGCTCGACACCTCTTTCTCGGTCAGTGCGGCGGCGAGGTCGGCGGCGCTCAGGCGCGTGAGATCGGTCACCGCTCCTCCCCCAGGATCGCGGTCACCCGGAACCGGCCGTCGGCCTGGTCGGGAGCATTCTGCAGCACCTCGTCGCGGGTGAGCGTGACGCCCACGACATCGGGGCGGAAGACGTTGTTCAGTGGAATCGGGTGGCTCGTCGCGACGACGTCGGGCGTTGCCACCTCGGACACCTTGGCGATGTTGTCGACGATGGCATCCAGCTGCCCGGTGAGGCGTTGCACCTCGTCGTCGCTCAACTGGATCCGAGCGAGCACACCGAGATGGCGCACGAGATCAGGGGTGATTTCAGACACCCGGCAAGTCTAGTTCGCGACCACCGCGCGCCGAGACCCACCCCCACCTACGCTGGAGCGGTGACGAGCTTCGAACCGCCTCGCCCCTGGACCGCCAGCTATGCCCCCGGAGTCCCGGAGGACCTCGACCCGCAGTCGGGGTCGCTCGTCGACATCCTCGACGCGTCCACCCGCGACTACCCCGACGCCCCGGCGTTGGAGTTCTTCGGCCGCGAGACCACGTACGCCGAGTTGTCGGCCGAAGTCGCCCGCGCCGCGGCGGCTCTCGCCGCGTACGGTGTCCGCGCCGGCGATCCGGTCGCGATCGTGCTGCCCAACTGCCCGCAGCACATCGTCGCGTTCTACGCCGTCCTGCGGCTCGGCGCCGTCGTCGTCGAGCACAACCCGCTCTACACCCCGCGCGAGCTGCGGAAGCAGTTCGAGGACCACGGCGCGAAGCACGCGATCGTGTGGAGCAAGGTCGTGGCCACGGTGCAGGAGTTCCCCGCCGATCTGCAGATGGACACACTCATCTCGGTCGACGTGACGCAGGCCATGCCGTTGCGCATGCAGGTCGCGCTTCGTCTGCCCATCGCCAAGGCGCGCGAGGCACGCGCCGCCCTCACCGAGAAGACCTCGGATGCCACCCCCTGGGCCGAGGTGGTGCGACACGATCCGCTGCCCGAGGCTCACCCACGGCCGACCGAAACCGATCTCGCGATCATCCAGTACACGAGCGGCACGACCGGCATGCCGAAGGGCGCGATGCTGTCGCACGCGAACCTTCTCTCCAACGCCGCACAGTCGCGCGCGTGGGTGCCGTCGATCGTGCGGGGCCAGGGGTGCGTCGTCTACGCCGTGCTCCCGATGTTCCACGCCTACGGCCTGACCCTCTGCCTGACCTTCGCGATGTCGATGGGCGCGCGCCTGGTGCTGTTCCCGAAGTTCGATCCCGATCTGGTGCTCGCGGTGACGAAGAAGCACCCGGCGACGTTCCTGCCCCTTGTGCCGCCGATCGCAGAGCGTCTGCTCGCCGCCGCGGAGGCCCAGGGGGTGTCGCTCGCCGGGACCGAGATCGCGATCTCCGGCGCGATGGCACTCCCCCACGATCTCGTGGTGCCGTTCGAGAAGGCCACGGGCGGATACCTCGTGGAGGGCTACGGGCTCAGCGAGTGCTCCCCCGTGCTCATGGCCAACCCGGTCGCCGAGAACCGTGTCCCCGGCACCGTGGGGCTGCCGCTTCCCGGCACGGAGTGCCGCGTCGTCGATCCGGATGATCCCCGAACGGATGTCGAGCCGGGCGGACGCGGCGAGCTGCTCGTGCGCGGTCCGCAGGTGTTCTCGGGCTATTACGGCAAGCCGGAAGAGACCGACGCGGTGTTCGTGGATGGATGGTTCCGCACCGGCGACATCGTCACGATCGACGACGGCGGCTTCGTCCGCGTCGTCGACCGCATCAAGGAGCTCATCATCACGGGCGGCTTCAACGTCGCGCCCACCGAGGTCGAGAACGTTCTGCGCCAGCACCCCGCCGTCGCCGATGTGGCCGTCGTGGGCATTCCCAGCGATCACTCCGGCGAGGACGTGGTCGCGGCGGTCGTTGCCGCACCCGGCTCCGACCTCGACCCCGAAGAGGTGCGGACCTTCGCGCGGGGCATCCTGACGCCGTACAAAGTGCCCCGGCGCGTCGTGGTCGTCGACGAGCTGCCGAAGTCGCTGATCGGCAAGGTGCTGCGGCGCCAGGTCAAGGAGCGCCTGCTGTCGCACTGACCGCCGTTCCCGAACGGGCCGGTGGATCATCCGCCGGCCCCTCTGCGTCGGGGCTCGGCGGGATCAGCCCTCCGGCACCGGATCGGCCTGTTCGTCCGCCGGATCGGCCGGTTCGTCGACCCGTGCGGGCAGGGCGTCCGGCCCCTGAGTGACGAGCACGTGGAAGGCCGCGGCATCCAAGATCCGGAGCCCGAGCTCTTCGGCCTTGGCGAGCTTCGACCCGGCCCCGGGACCGGCCGCGACGAAGTCGGTCTTCTTGGACACGCTCGAGGCTGCTTTGCCGCCCGCCTGGATGATCGCCTCTTGCGCCCCCTCGCGGGTGTAGCCGTCGAGTGAGCCGGTGGCCACGACGGTGAGACCGGCGAGGACTCCTCCGGCCGCCGCCGCGGCGCCGGGACCAGGGTGCCCGGGGATGGCGAAGCGCACTCCGGCCGCGGCCCAGCGCTCCACGATCTCGCGATGCCAGTCCACCTCGAACCAGTCGATCACGGCATCGGCGATGATCCCGCCGACGCCCTCGACCGCGGCGAGCTCGTCACGAGACGCCGCGCGGATGGCATCCAATGACCCGAACCACTGCGCGAGGGCGCGTGCGGCGACGGGGCCGACGTGGCGGATGTTCAGCGATACGAGGAGACGCCAGAGATCTTTGGTCTTGGCCTTCTCGAGCTCGGCCACGAGCTTCACGGCCTGCTCGGACGGGAGCACCTCGCGGTGGTCTTTCCGGATGCCGCGGCGGCGGCGCTCGGCGGGATCGAGGTCTTCGGTTCCGGGGGGATACGTCGCGGGCCCGAGCTTCTGGAACGGCGCGCGACGGACCTCGTCGCCGGTCTTCTCGTCGATCTTGCGCTCGCCGGTCTCGGCATCGCGGACGACGACCTCGATGGGGACGAGTTGTTCGACGGTGAGGTCGAACAGTCCCGCCTCGGTGTCGAGCGGAGGTTCGGCGGGGACGTCGGGCTGTGTCAGCGCGGCCGCGGTCACCTCACCGAGTGCCTCGATGTCGAGGGCCCCGCGGGAGCCGATGTGCTCGACACGTCCGCGCACTTGCGCCGGGCACGAGCGAGCGTTGGGGCACCGGAGGTCGATGTCGCCCTCTTTCGCGGGACGCAGTGGTGTGCCGCACTCGGGGCAGTTCGTCGGCATCACGAACGCGCGCTCGGTGCCATCGCGCAACTCGACGACGGGGCCGAGGACCTCGGGGATGACGTCACCGGCCTTGCGCAGCACCACGGTGTCGCCGATGAGCACGCCCTTGACCTTGACGACGTCCTGGTTGTGCAGTGTGGCCTGCCGCACGACGCTCCCGGCCACCCGCGCGGGCTCCATCACGGCGAACGGCGTCGCGCGCCCCGTGCGCCCCACCGAGACGACGATGTCGAGGAGCTTCGTGTTCACCTGCTCGGGCGGGTACTTGTAGGCGATCGCCCAGCGCGGCGCGCGACTGGTGGCGCCGAGCTCGTCGTGCAACGCCAGTTCGTCGACCTTCACCACGACGCCGTCGATCTCGTGCTCGACGTCATGGCGGTGGTCGCCGTAGTGCGCCACGAACGCCAGCACCCCGTCGACGGAGGGCTCTACGCGGCTGTACGGCGAGGTGGGCAGGCCCCACGACTTCAGGAGGTCGTAGACCTCGCTCTGCGCGGCGACCGGCGGATCGGGCCACGCGCCGATGCCGTGCACGTAGAGCGCGAGGGACTCGATGCGGGCGAGACCGGCCTCGAGCTCGAGCCCCGTCTTCTTCTCGATCTGCTGCCGCAAGCCGCCGCTGGCGGCGTTGCGCGGATTGGCGAACGCCGGGAAACGGCGGGCCGCGGCCACCTCCGCCTTGTCCTCGTCGAAGGCCTTCACGCCCCCGCGACGCGCCGCGGCGCGCTCCCGCGCCTCGGCGACCGCGCGCCCCCGGTACTCCCCCTGGAGTCGATTGAGGTTCTCGAACGCGGCGACGGGGATGAAGACCTCACCGCGCACCTCGACGAGAGCGGGATGTCCCTCGCCCGAGAGCTCACGCGGGATGCCGGCGACCCGCAATGCGTTGTCGGTGACGATCTCGCCGACGCGCCCGTCGCCGCGAGTGGCCGCAGAGGTCAGCACCCCGTTCTCGTACCGCAGGCTGATCGCGAGACCGTCGATCTTGAGCTCGCTGAGCCACTGCACGGGTCGACCGGCGGAGGCCTGGGTCTTGACGGCCCAGTCGCGAAGCTCGTCGGCGGAGAAGACGTTGTCGAGGCTCAGCATCCGCTCGGCGTGCTCGATCGTCACGAGATCGGTCGCCTCGGCCGCACCCACCGACTGCGTGGGGCTGTCCTGCCCCTGCAGCTCGGGGTGGAGCCGCTCGATCGCCTCGAGCCGGTGCATCCACCTGTCGTAGGTCGCGTCGTCGACGAGCTCGGCATCCCGACCGTAGTAGGCGTCGCGCGCCCCCAGGATGCGCTGCGTCAGGTCGTCGACCTCGGCGCGCGCGTCGTCGAGGGTCAGATCGGGAAGCTGAGCGTGCTCGGTCACGCGTCCAGCTTAGGGACGGCCCCCGACATCACCTGCGGGGGTTGCCGCGCGGACACGTGCGGGAGGAGATTCCGGGAGCGGAGGACGGATGTCGCGCTGGACCGTCCTCCCTTCGCCGAAACTCCTCCGTTGCCCGAAGGCGCGACGGTGTCGTCGGCTCACGCCTCGACGGGAACCGCCGATACCGTGCGGTCGATCGTGAACTGCCCGATCACGCGCGTGCCGTCGTACAGCACGGCGGTCTGTCCGGGCGCGACGCCGTCGAACGGCTCCGCGGGCCGCACCGTCACGACGCCGTCTTCGAGCACCGCCGACGCGGGCACCGGATCCGCGTGGGCACGGATCTGGACGTGGCAGTCGAACGTGGCGGACGCGGGCGCACGGCCCGCCCAGGTGAAGCGCTCCCCCGCGATCTCGGCACACGCCAGTGCCTCTTTCGGGCCCACCACCACGGTGTTGTTCACCGGACGCACCTCGAGGACGAACCGGGGCTTGCCGTCGGCCGCGGGAACACCGAGCTGCAGTCCGCGCCGCTGTCCGACGGTGAATGCGTGCGCCCCCTCGTGCGTGCCGACGACGGCGCCGGCGCGGTCGAGGATCTCGCCGCGCTCGGCGCCCACCTTGTCGGCGAGCCAGCCGCGCGTGTCGCCGTCCGGGATGAAGCAGATGTCATGGCTGTCGGGCTTCTGCGCGACCGACAGCCCGCGCTCCTCGGCCTCCGCCCGCACGACGGCCTTCGAGGGCGTCGTTCCGAGCGGGAAGTACGTGTGCGCGAGCTGTTCGGCGGTGAGGACACCGAGAACGTAGGACTGGTCCTTCGCGGCATCCGAGGCCCGGTGGAGTTCGCGCCCCCGGGGAGTGTCGACGAGGGTGGCGTAGTGCCCGGTGCACACCGCGTCGAAACCGAGCTCGAGCGCACGCTCCAGGAGCGCGGCGAACTTGATCTTCTCGTTGCAGCGCATGCACGGGTTCGGGGTGCGGCCGGCGCGGTACTCCGACACGAAGTCGTCGATGACGTCGTCGCGGAACCGCTCCGAGAAGTCCCACACGTAGAACGGGATGCCGAGCTTGTCCGACGCGCGTCGAGCGTCCATGGCGTCCTCGATCGTGCAGCAGCCACGGCTGCCGGCACGCAGCGTCCCTCCGGCGCGCGAGAGCGCGAGGTGCACACCGACGACGTCGTGCCCCGCCTCCACCGCGCGGGCCGCAGCCACCGCGGAGTCCACACCACCGCTCATCGCCGCAAGAACTCGCATCGTCCCAGTCTACGAACCACCCGCTGAACGGGCGCCGGATGCCACGGCCCGCTCGTACGCGGACGGAAGCGCCGCCAGCAGCGCGTCGACATCGGCGTCGGTCGACGTGCGTCCGAGCGTCAGGCGCAGCACCGATCGCGCGGCGCGGTCGTCGAGGCCCAGAGCGAGCACCACGTGAGACGGTTCGGCGACACCGGCTTGGCACGCCGACCCCGTCGAGACGGAGATGCCCGCCATGTCGAGCAGGAACAGCAGCGTCTCGCCCGCTGCCCCCGGGAACAGCAGATGGGCGTTGCCCGGCAGGCGGTCGGCCGGGTCGCCGAGCAGGCGCGCGGCCGGAACCGCCCCCAGGATGCCGCGGACCATCCGTTCACGCAGCGCCCCGAGCCGGGCCGACTCGCGCGCACGCTCCGCCTCGGACGCCACGGCCGCCGCCGCGAACGCCGCGGCCCCCGCGGCATCCTGCGTCCCGGCGCGGAGCCCGCGCTGCTGCCCCCCGCCGTGGACCAACGGCGTCATGCGCGCATGGCGAGACACGACCGCCGCGCCGACACCGATCGGACCGCCGACCTTGTGGGCCGACACCGACATCGCCACCAGGCCGTGCGCGCCGCTCCCCTCCCCGCGCCAGCGCGCGAAGTCGACGTCGACGTGTCCGAGGGCCGACACGGCGTCGAGGTGGAGGGGCACGCCGGCCGCCCCCGCCGCGCGCGCCAGGCCCGCGGCATCCTGGATGGTCCCGACCTCGTTGTTGGCCACGAGCGCCGTCGCGAGGGCTGCCCCGGGCAGCGCCGCGGCGAAGGCGTCGACAGGGATGCGCCCGAACGCGTCGAGGCCGACAGGCCGCACGCGCGCCCCGCCCTCGGCTACCAGCCACCCCACGGTGTCGAGCGTCGCGTGATGCTCCCCGTCGGGCAGCACCACGGCGTCGGTCGCGGCCGCGCGCGACCACCAGAGACCCTTGAGCGCGAGATTCGCCGCCTCGGTCCCACTCGAGGTCAGCACGACCTCGATCGGCTGACATCCGAGCACGTCGGCGAGCTGCTCGCGGGCATCCTCGAGCAGACGCCGCGCGGCCTGTCCGGCGCCGTGGATCGAGGACGGGTTGCCCAGCACCTCGTGGGCCGAAAGCCACGCGTCCCGGGCTTCGGGTCGAAGCGGGGTGGTGGCCGCGTGGTCGAGATAGACCGGCATTCGCCCTCCCCGGTGTCCCGTGCGTGTCCTTCACTACCCTAGGACGCATGGTCCCACCCGAAGCGGCCCTCTCGCTGCGCCCTGCCCTCCTCGCCTCGTCTCTCGACGACCTCGGCGTGCGGCTCGGCCCCGACGGCGGAACCCTGCGGGTGTGGTCGGCGAACGCCGACACGATGCACCTGGTGGTCTTCGACGACGTCGACCTCGATTGGGCCGTCGAGACGCTCCCGATGACCCGCGTCGGCGACAGCGTGTTCGAGGCATCCACTCCGCTCCTGCGCCCGGGGGCGCGCTACGCGGTGCGGGCGGGCGGTCCGCTGGGTCCCGGCAACACCTTCAACCCGCAGTCGCTGCTCATCGAGCCGTATTCGCGGGGCCTGGTCTCGGGCGGCTTCGGCGACTGGCGGTCGGTGGTCGTCGACGGCGGGTTCGATTGGGGCGGAGTGACCAAGCCCCGGGTGCCGATGGACCGCACCGTCATCTACGAGGGCCACGTGAAGGGCCTCAGCAAGCGGCATCCGCACGTGCCTCCGGCCCTCCACGGCACGTATGCCGGTCTCGCCCACCCGGCGATGATCGAGCACTTCCGCTCGCTGGGCATCACCAGCGTCGAGCTCCTGCCCGTCCACGCGTTCGCCACCGAACCGCGCCTGCTGCAGCTCGGGCTGACCAACTACTGGGGCTACAACTCGCTGAACTTCTTCACACCGCACGCCGGCTACGCCACCGCCGCGAGCCGCGCCGAGGGGCCGGAGGCGGTGCTCCGGGAGTTCAAGGGAATGGTCAAGCTCCTGCACGAAGCCGGCCTCGAGGTGATCCTCGACGTGGTCTACAACCACACCGCCGAAGAGGGCATCGGCGGTCCGCGCACGGGTCTGCGCGGCCTGGACAACCGTTCGTACTACCGGCAGACCGACGAGGGCGCGTACATCGACGAGACCGGGTGCGGCAACGCCGTGAACACGGCGACGGATGCCGCGGCGCGTCTCGTGCTCGACTCGTTGCGGTATTGGGCGAACGACGTCCAGATCGACGGGTTCCGGTTCGACCTGGCCGTGACGCTCGGTCGCGATGAGCACCACTCCTTCACTCCCGATCACCCCCTGCTGCAGGCCATCCGCGACGACGAGCGCCTGGCGGGGACCAAGCTCATCGCCGAGCCGTGGGACGTCGGAATGGGCGGCTGGCAGACCGGCAACTTCGGCGACGGCTGGCACGAGTGGAACGACCGGTACCGCGACCGGGTGCGCAACTTCTGGCTCAGCGACATCGACTACGCCCGTCGCGCCGACACGGCACCGGTGGGTATCGGCGGCTTCGCGACGCGCCTGGCGGGGTCGTCCAACACGTTCTCCGAGGAACGCGGGCCGCTCGCGAGCGTCAACTTCGTCACTGCCCACGACGGCTTCACGCTGCGCGATCTGGTGTCGTACGACGTCAAGCACAATCTCGGCAACGGCGAGCAGAACCGCGACGGCGCCGACACGAACCGTTCCTACAACCACGGCGCCGAAGGAAAGACGGACGACCCGCGCATCCTCGCCACGCGCCGCAAGGCGATGCGCAACCTCCTGGGCACGCTGCTGCTCTCGGCGGGCGTGCCGATGATCACGGCGGGCGACGAGATGGGGCGCACCCAGCGCGGCAACAACAACGCCTACTGTCACGACTCGTCCCTCACCTGGCTCTCGTGGGACCTCGCCCCGTGGCAGCAGGACCTCTTCGCCCACACGCAGCGGCTCCTCGCCCTGCGGCGCGAGAATCCGGCGTTGCGTCCCCGCCATTTCGCCCGCCTCGGCGAACGCATCCCGTCCGCGTCGGTGATGGACTGGTTCGACGAGCACGGCGAGACGATGTCGAGCGAGCGCTGGACGAATCCCTCCCACCGGACGCTGCAGTACCTCGCCACCTCGACGCCGGAGGACGAGGATCTCAATCGCATCCTGCTCGTCGTGCACGGCAACGAGCGCCCCGTCGAGGTGACGCTCCCGGTCCTGGGCGACGACGTCGAGTACGTCTCGCTGTGGTCGAGCGCCGACGAATCCCCCCAGCACGACGCGCCCCGCTTCCTCCCCGGAGATATCGTCCCGTTGGCGGAGACGTCCATGCGTCTGTTCCGCGTCGACGCCCGCGACTGAGCACGGTGCCTCCGACTCGCCGACCTGTCAAGACCCGGGGCAAGCCCTGCGGGAACGTCGTCCCCCCACGGTAGGTTCGGACTCGTGGCCACCACGACGACGATCCCCTCGCCCGTTTCCCCCTGGCGCAGTGGCGCCTCGATCCCGGTGCGTCCGGTCAAACCGACGCTCTCGACGAAGGGGGTCGTGACTCCGCGCATCCCCTTGGCGCTCCCCCATCCGCAGGTGCCGGGCGGACGGTTCCGACCGTCGGCTTTCGTCGGCGAGGCCGTCCCGTTCACCGTCACGGCCTTCCGCGAAGGGCACGACCGCATCGGCGTCCACGTACGTCTGTTCTCGCCCTCGGGCGACGAGTCCCTGCACCGCCTGTCGCCGCTCAACGACGGCTTCGACCGGTGGAGCACCCTGGTCGCTCCGCTCGAGCAGGGCGTGTGGCGGTTCCGCTTCGAGGCGTTCGCCGATGACTTCGCCACGTGGGAGCACGCCGCCGACGTCAAGATCGCCGCCGGCGTCGACGCGGCGCTCATGCGCGAGATGGGCGCGCAGCTGTTCGACCGCGCCCGCGGAGAGAAGAAGCGTCCCGGCAGCGACAAAGACCTGCTGTACGCCGCCGCTCGGACGCTGCGCGACCCCGACACCCACGACGACATCGCGCTCCAGGTCGTACGGGACCCCGAGATCGCGGCTCTGTTCGCCGCCCGGCCCATGATGAGCCTCGTGTCCGTCGGGAAGGACGCTGAGCTCCTCGTCGAGCGCGAGCGCGCCGGTGTGGGCGCCTGGTACGAGTTCTTCCCCCGCTCCGAGGGCGCCACGCGCGCCGAGGACGGATCCGTGATCAGCGGGACGTTCCGCACCGCCGTCGACCGACTCCCCGGCGTGGCCGGCATGGGCTTCGACGTCCTGTACCTCCCGCCGATCCACCCGATCGGCGAACGCAACCGCAAGGGTCCGAACAACACCCTCGTGACGGCCCCCGGCGACCCGGGGTCCCCGTGGGCCATCGGCGGACCGGCGGGTGGTCACGACACCGTGCACCCCGACCTCGGCACTCTCGAGGACTTCCGCGCCTTCGTCGTCGCGGCGCGTGAGAACGGCATCGAGGTCGCGCTCGACCTGGCCCTGCAGGCCTCACCCGACCACCCCTGGGTGACCGAGCACCCGGAGTGGTTCACGACCCTCCCCGACGGCTCGATCGCCTACGCCGAGAACCCGCCGAAGAAGTACCAGGACATCTACCCGGTGAACTTCGACAACGATCCCGACGGCATCCGCGCCGAGGTCCTGCGCATCGTCCGCCACTGGATCGCCCAGGGCGTGCGCATCTTCCGCGTCGACAACCCTCACACGAAGCCCCTGCAGTTCTGGGAGTGGCTGATCGCCACGGTCAGCGCCGAAGACCCCGACGTCGTGTTCCTCGCCGAGGCCTTCACACGTCCGGCGCCGCTGCAGGGACTCGCGATGGCCGGTTTCCAGCAGAGCTACACGTACTTCACCTGGCGGAACACGAAGGAGGAGCTCGAGGAGTTCTTCGCCGGCCTCGCCCACGACACGGCCGACTTCCTGCGTCCGAACCTGTTCGTCAATACGCCCGACATCCTCACCGAGTACCTGCAGTTCGGAGGACGTCCGGCGTACAAGATCCGCGCCGCCCTCGCCGCCACCGCGGCTCCGACGTACGGCGTCTACGCCGGCTACGAGCTGTACGAGAACGTCGCGCGTCCGGGGTCCGAAGAGAACATCGACAACGAGAAGTACGAGTACAAATTCCGCGACTGGTCCGGTGCCGAAGCGTCCGGCGACTCCCTGGCGCCCTATCTGCGCCGACTCAACGGCATCCGCCGCGACCACCCCGCGCTGCTCCAGCTGCGCAATCTCCACGTGCAGTGGAGCGACGACGACGCCATCCTCGTCTACGCCAAGCACCTGGATGCCGCTCTGTCGCCGACCGGCGCGTCGGACACGATCATCGTCGTGGCCAACGTCGACCCGCACTCCGCACGCGAGACGACGGTCCACCTCGACACCACGCTCTGGGGCGTCGAACCGGGCGCGCCGTTCGAGGTCGAAGACCTCGTGACCGGCCAGGTCTGGACGTGGACCGACCACAACTTCGTGCGCCTGGACGCATTCGCCGAACCCGTGCACATCCTGCACGTGAAGGAGACACGATGACCGCTCTTCCCCCGGAACTCCTGGATGCCGTCGCCCACGGCGCCCACCACGACCCGCACAGCGTCCTCGGCGTGCACGAGACCGCGGACGGGTGGGTCATCCGCACGCGTCGGCCCCTCGCGCGTGAGGTGGTGGCCCGGTTCGACGACGACTCGACCCTCGCTCTCACGCACGTGCGCTCCGGCGTCTGGGAGGGACGCGTTCCCACCTCCCCCGGCCGCTACCGGGTGCACGCGACCTACGACGGCGGCGGCGACCATCTCGCCGACGACGGCTATCGCCACGCGCCGTCGGTCGGCGAGCTCGACCTGCACCTGATCTCGGAGGGGCGCCACGAAGAGCTGTGGCGCGTGCTCGGCGCGCACGTGCGCGAGCTCGACGCGTCTGCGGGCACGGCGTTCACCGTGTGGGCGCCCGACGCCCGCGCCGTGCGCGTCATCGGCGACTTCAACGGGTGGGACGGCTCGGGCAGTGCGATGCGCTCGATGGGCGGAAGCGGCGTCTGGGAGCTCTTCCTCCCCGAGGTCGGTGTCGGAGCGCGCTACAAGTTCGAGATCCTCACCCGCGCAGGAGCCTGGATCCAGAAGGCCGATCCGATGGCCCGCCTCGCCGAAGTCCCCCCGGCCACCGCCTCCGTGGTGACCGCGTCCGACTACCGCTGGGCGGACGACGAGTGGATCGAGGAGCGATCGACCACCGCGCCGATCGACCGGCCCATGTCGATCTACGAACTGCACTTCGCGTCGTGGCGCCCGGGCCTGTCGTACCGTGACGGGGCCGACGAGATCATCGACTACGTCACCGCCCAGGGATTCACGCACGTCGAGTTCCTCCCACTGTCCGAGCACCCGTTCGGCGGGTCGTGGGGCTATCAGGTCTCGGGCTACTACGCCCCCACCAGCCGTTTCGGCGACCCCGACGATCTCCGGTACCTGATCGACCGTCTGCACCAAGCGGGCATCGGCGTGATCATGGACTGGGTCCCCGGTCACTTCCCCAAGGACGAGTTCGCTCTCGCGCGATTCGACGGCGAGCCGCTCTACGAGCACCCCGACCCCCGCCGCGGCGAGCACAAGGACTGGGGCACGCTCATCTTCGACTACGGCCGCAACGAGGTGCGCAACTTCCTCGTCGCCAACGCGCTGTACTGGTTCGAGGAGTTCCACGTCGACGGACTGCGCGTGGATGCCGTGGCATCCATGCTCTACCTCGACTACTCCCGCAACGACGGCGAGTGGGCCCCGAACCAGTTCGGTGGGCGCGAGAACCTCGAGGCCATCCGGTTCCTGCAGGAAGTCAACGCCACCGCGTACAAGCGATACCCGGGCATCGCCATGATCGCCGAGGAGTCGACCAGCTTCCCGGGGGTCACCGCGCCCACGGGCCACGCCGGCCTCGGGTTCGGCTTCAAGTGGAACATGGGCTGGATGAACGATTCGCTCCAGTACATCGCGCGCGACCCCATGTATCGCTCGCACCACGAGGGCGAGCTGTCGTTCTCGTTCGTGTATGCGTTCAGCGAGAACTTCATCCTCCCTATCAGCCACGACGAGGTCGTGCACGGCAAGGGGAGCCTCTTCGGGCGGATGCCGGGCGACCACTGGCAGAAGCTCGCGAACATGCGGGCGTTCCTGGCCTACATGTGGGGTCACCCCGGCAAGCAGCTGCTGTTCATGGGCCAGGAGTTCGGCCAGATGTCGGAGTGGTCGGAGTCGCGCGGTCTGGATTGGTGGATGCTCGACCAACCCTCGCACGCGCAGCTGCACTCGTTCGTCGCGGAGCTGAACCGGGTCTACCGCGCGCACGCCCCCCTGTGGTCGCGCGACCACGACGGAGCCGCGTTCTCGCGCCTGGGCGCTCCGGCGTGGAACCCCAACGTCCTCGCCTTCGCCCGCCGCGACCACCACGGCAACACGGTCGCCGTGGTGTGCAACTTCTCCGGCGTCCCGCTCGGCGACTTCCCCCTCGATCTGCCTGAGGCCGGCACGTGGACGGAAGTGCTCAACAGCGATGCCGAGGCGTTCGGCGGCTCGGGTCAGGGCAACCTCGGCTCGGTCACGACCGACGCCCGCGGGAGCGCCGTCCTCACGGTTCCGCCGCTCGGCGTCCTCTGGCTGCACCACCGCGCCGGCTGACACCGCGCACCGCGAGACGACGAAGGCCCTGTCCGGAGACAGGGCCTTCGTCGTTCGGTCAGAACAAGAGGGATGCCAGGCGCGAACGAGCCCGGATGACGCGGGCGTCCTCATCGCCGACGAGACCGAAGAGCTCCAGCAGGCGCTCACGCACCGGGGCACGACTCTCGGACGGCAGCGAGGCGAACAGGTCGAGCAGCCGCGCGAAGGCGTCGTCGACGTGTCCGCCGGCGACGTCGAGGTCGGCCACGAGGAACTGGGCCTCGAAGTCGGTCGGTGCCGCGGCTGCGGCGGCCCGTGCGGCCTGCAGATCGGCACCCTGCACGCGGTCGAGCAGCCGCACCTGACCGAGCCCGGCGCGCGCGTCGGCGTCGCGGGGGTTCTCTTCGAGGGCGCGCTCGTAGGCCGCGATGGCGCGGGGGTAGTCGCCCTCTTCGATGGCGGCGAACGCTTCGGCATGCAGGGGCGGCAGAGGGGTCTCGGCGGGTTCCTCCGCGGCGTCCTCCGCACCCTCGACGGGCACCGTACCGGTGACGCCGTGCTGCGCGGCGAGCTGCAGCAGCTGGGCGAACACCTCGCGCACCTGCTGTTCGGGGACCGCGCCGGTGAACAGCGGCACGGGCTGACCGGCCACGAGGGCCACGACCATGGGGATGGACTGCGCGCGGAAGCCCTGAGCGAGCTGCGGGTTGGCGTCGACGTCGACCTTCGCCAGCACGACCTTGCCCGCCAGCTCGGTGACGACCTTCTCGAGAACAGGGCTCAGTTGCTTGCACGGGCCGCACCACTCGGCCCACAGGTCGACGACGACCGGCACGCTGCGTGAGAGCTCAAGGACCTGAGGGAACGACGCGTCGGTGACGTCGGACACCAGCGACGCAGGAGCAGCCGCGGACGCACCTGCGGCGGACTCGGCGGGCGGCTGCGGACGGTTGCGCAGCGACGACAGGTCGACGGCGCCGCGCAGGACGGATCCGGGGGTGGGAGTGCTCACGGGGACACCTTCGCTTCGAGGAGGCTGGAACGGTAGCCCAGGAGCCGGATCTTGTCGTCCGATCCCTGGCTGGGCACGTAGAAGAAGATCTGGTCGGAGTAGGTCGTGGTGAAGCCCGTCGCCGACTGGTCGACGCCGGTCAGTGCCTTCACCGCGGGGTTGTTGTCGAGCTTGATGACGGCATCCGCGTTCGTCGGCTTGGCGGTGTCGCTCTCGTATACATTCACCGCGACGATCGCACCGGTGTCGAGAGTCGCGAGGGCGATGGGCGACGCGGGGCCCGCGGAAGCCGCGAAGCTGATCTCGGCGGTGCCCTGGCCCGTCTGGTTCAGCTCATCCGTGCGCTTGCGCTTGTTGTCCTCGATCGCCGGCAGGAGCAGGTCGTTCGCAGTGTCGAACAAAGCCCACGACGCGCTGTTCTGACCGTTGTTGATCAGATCGGCGTACGCCGCGGCCACCTTGTCCGGGGCCATGACGAGGAATGAGGAGTCCGGCGGCACCTGCGTCGCCCCCACGTAAGGAGCGGCCAGTTCCGGCAGGTTTGTGGATGCCTCGAGGTTGCCGATGTACGACACGCGGTACTCCGACCACGGGTCGTCCTGAGTCATCATCATGATCGACGTCGTGGGGGCGGCGGTGTCGCCGGACTCGACCACGGTCATCACGGTGCGCGGCCAGCCGCCCGTCGTCTGCGGCAGGATGATCTGCACCGGATCCGCGGGAATCGCCGGAAGCGCCGGGCGATCCGGGAGGGCGGCGCGCAGGGTGTAGTTGGTCTTGCGCTCGGCCAGGGCCGGTCCGGTCAGGCGCGTCTCGGCCGCGGCGACGTCGAGGGCGGCGTCGGCCTGGCCCACGGTCGTGGCGATGCGCGAGACGATGCTCTCGGCCTGCGACTCGGTGACCACGGGCGGGAACTGTCCCTCGGGCACGATGACGGTAGGTGTCGGACTGGGGCTCTCGCTCGCAGCGAGCTGAGGCCAGGCGTCCGCGGAGCAGCCGGCGAACAGAGCCGCCGACAGACCCAGCGCCGGGACGGCGATCAATACACGGCGCTGGGGTCCCCACGGCCGGCGGCCCCGAGCATCCGGCGACGAGCTGATCACGCCCTTCTCAGCGGCGTCGGCATCGGCGATCGAGATCGGTTCGGTGACCGGCAGGGGCAAGCCCTTGCGGCGCGGGCGGCGCGATCGCCGGACGTGTCGGATGCCGAGCAGATACAGCACGATGCCCGCGAGGAGCGCGACGGCTCCCCCGGCGATCAACGGCCCCGCCCACGGAGTCGAGTTGTCGATGGGCCACGTGAGCGTGACGTCGGAAGGGGCCGGAGCGGTCCCGTCGCTCGCGACGAGCACACTCATGTCGGCCGGCAACTGCAGCGTCGTCGCGAGCGATCCGGTCTGCTGGAACTCATCGAGCCACAGGTCGGAGCCCGCGGGTGTGCGTGCGGCGGTCGCCTCTGTCGCGGGGCTCGTGGTCGACGCGCGCACGAGACCCGTCGCGACGGCGTTCTCGGCACCGAGCGTCACGGCCGTGTAGGGGACGTCGGCGAGCCAGGCCCGCATGTCGGCGGTGCGACCGTACGAGACGAAGACCTCGCCGTCGCCGACCACGCGGAGCGATTGCGCCCCCGGCAGGCTGCCGAGGACCGCGCCGTCGATCAGCGTGTACGCCGTCGAACCGTCGGTCTGAATCGTCTCCGTGGCCTCGGAAGGCCCCTGGAAGACGGTGCGCTGAGCGATGCCCGCGCCGATCATGGCAGCGGCGATGACGAACGCCACCACGGCCCAGACGAATCTCACGCTACACACCATCCCCACCGGCGACTCGGGCGGCCACCGAAGAATCGACGTTTCAGACTAGCTGAGGCCGGCTGAAAGTTCGCGGCGAGGCCCGGCGGTGCCGTGACCACGCTCGCTCTCAGTATCCTTTCGACACGGGCGCGGTCGCGCCCTCCGGAGGCAGGAGTCGCCAGGATGAAGATCCACAATCCCTTCAGAGTCGCATTGCTCGCGACCCTCGGCGTCGGAGTCGGCCTCCTGGTCATCGGCAGCGTCCAAAATCTGTCGACGATCCTGCTGTATGTCGGGACCGCGCTGTTCCTGTCGCTGGGTCTGGACCCTGTCGTGTCGTTCCTCGAACGCCGTGGGTTGCCGCGATGGGCCGCCGTGCTCCTGACGATCCTCGGGGTGCTGGGCATCTTCGCCGGGATCATCATCATGGTCGTTCCGATCATCGTCAGCCAGATCACGCAGCTCGTCGGGCAGATCGAAGCGCTCCTGCGTCCGGGGCAGTGGAACCAGCTCGTCGTGAACGTGCAGGACTGGGCCACCACGACGTTCCCCTGGCTCCGGCTCGACGAGGTGTGGGCCGGCGTCCAGCACTGGTTCTCCACGCTCGATGTGGGCTCGATCTCGACGATGGTCGGCAACAGCCTGCTGACGGTCGGTGGGGCGCTGGCCGCGGGGCTCGGCGGCGCATTCATCGTGCTCATCCTCACGATCTACTTCACGGCGTCGACTCCGTCGCTGAAGTCCGCGGTGTACCAGCTCGTCCCGGCATCCAAGCGCGCCCGCTTCATCGAACTCTCCGAGAAGATCACCGATTCGGTGGGCTACTACGTCATGGGTCAGGTGAGCCTGGGGGTGATAAACGGCATCCTGAGCGCCATCTTCCTCACGATCATCCAGGCGCCCTTCCCCGCGGTCCTGGCCGTGATCGCGTTCTTCTTCTCGCTCATCCCGCTCGTCGGAACGCTCACGGGCTCCACGATCATCGTTCTGACCTGCCTCATTCCGGGGCTCGGTTCGCCGACCATCGCGATCATCGCGCTGGTGTACTACCTCGTCTACATGCAGATCGAGGCGTACGTGATCTCGCCGCGCATCATGAACCGCGCCGTGTCGGTGCCGGGATCGGTCGTGGTGATCTCGGCACTCGCCGGTGGCGCGCTCCTGAACCTGCTGGGTGCGCTCATCGCGATCCCGGTCGCCGCGAGCATCCTCATCATCTACCGCGAGGTCATCATCCCGCGGCAGAACGAGCGCTGAGGCTCAACCCTCGGCGGGCTCGTCCCACTGCAAGGGCAGAGGCAGCGCGTCGGGGTTGACCGCGGCGACGATCTCGGTCAGGACGCGACGGGTCTGGTTCTCGCCCACCCACAGGTGCTTGCCACCGTCGACGGCGATGAGCTGCGCGTGCGGGATCGACGCGAAGCGTTCGCGGGCCTCGTCGGGGCGAAGATAGTCGTCGAACTCCGGGACGAGGACGATCACCCGGCGCGAGTCCCCGGCCCACGCGGCGACCTCGTCGGCCGACGCGCGGTGAAGAGGAGGCGAAAGGAGGATGACGCCCTCGATGTCGTGGTCGCGCCCGTACTTCAGCGCGAGTTCGGTGCCGAACGACCACCCCACGAGCCACGGGCGTGGCAGCCCGCGCTCGCGGACGAAGTCCACGGCGGCGGCGACGTCGAACACCTCGGCCGTTCCCCCGTCGAACGCCCCGTCGCTGGTGCCGCGCGGCGACGTGGTGCCGCGCGTGTTGAACCGGAGCACCGCGAGGTCTGCCAGGGCGGGGAGCCGCCCCGCGGCCTTGCGGAGGATGTGCGAGTCCATGAACCCGCCCGCCGTGGGCAGCGGGTGGAGGGTCACGAGCGTCGCCACCGGCGCGCGATTCTCGGGGAGAGCGAGCTCGCCCACGAGGGTGAGACCGTCGACGGTCTCGAACTCGACGTCCTCTCGGCGCGCGGGCAGCAGCACGGGGCCGCGTATCTCCATCAGGCGATCCTCCAACAGTGTGTGTGCCAATGCCGTCGTGCAGCGAGATCGGCCGCCTCGCCGAGGACTCCGTCCGCCCGCCACACCACGAGGTGAGCGACGCCCACCTCGACCGTACGACCGCAGCCGGGACAGATGTAGGCCTTCCGCGCCTGGGCCGCCGACAGCGGCTGCACCGTCCACTCCGCGCCGCGCTTGACCTCGGTGCGCTTCCACCCGGCGATCAGGCGATCGAGTGAGGCGTCGGCGCGATCGCGCGACGGCCGCCGCTTGCGGGATCGTGGCACGACCCGCTCACCACCAGTGGTTGCTGGTCCAGAAGGCGTACGCCTCGGCCCAGCTGCCGTACCGACCCGTCGCGTATCCGGTCGCCCACCGGAGGTTGTCGACGGGGTCGTACCCGTTGCCGGGCACTTTGCTGCACGGGAGTGCCTGAACGAGGCCGCACGCACCCGAGGAGCGGTTCGTGGCGTTGGGGTTCCATCCGCTCTCGCGCTTGACGATGTAGTCGACGTACCCCATGTCGGCCTCGGAGATACCCGCCGCCGACATCCACTCGCTCGGCGCGCCGCCGCCCGAGTACAACACCGGACCGCCGCCGCCGCTGGACGCCTCCGAACCCGACCTCGACGACGTGGCGACCGGAGTCGGAGTGGGGGTCGGCTTCGGCTTCACGTAGACGTTGTAGCTCGAACGATCGAGAGTGGGCGCTTGCTTCTCACCGCCGGTGGACACGTGCTGCGAGTCGCCGAGACCTTCGGCGTACAGCGTCACCGTTTGCGGCTCGTCGGCCTGGGCCCGCAGGATCGCCCCGCCCATCGGGCCGACGTAGGCACCCGTGAAAGCGAGCGCGGCGCACGCCGCAAAGACGCCGACAACGCCCCGGCGCCGCGTCCAGTGCGGACCTCGGCGGCTCGACGGCGCCGGATGGACCACGTCGACCGCGACCAACCCGCGACGGGCTGCCCGTCGGGACGTCGCGCGCGTGAGGTCGGTTCCGGAAGTCACAGTGCGCTCGATACTACCGGTGTGCTCGGCGGGGGTGCCACGCCCAGCTCAACCGACCGCCAGCATGACTTCGATGACCGCATCCAGCACGGCATCCACCTGCGTCTCGCGGTAGCCGCCGCGCTGCAGGCGGAACGCCACGGAACGGACCTGCTCCGGGGTGATCGGATCGCCGGCGACGAGGTAGCGCGCGATACGGTCGGCGACGATGTCCACTTCGTGCACGCTGTAGCCGTAGTGCAGGACCCCCACGCGGTCGAAGCGCTCACCCGGGGGACGAGCCAACCGGTCGAGCACGACCTGAGCGGTATCGCGCGTCTCGGCGACCCAGGCGCGCGCGCCCAGGCGGGACAGCGCGTAGTCGCGTTCGCGGGCGGCGAAGGCGTCCTCGACCCGGCCGAGGGCCGCATCCACCGGTCCGACGGCGTAGCCGCCCCGGACGAGGGGGAAGGCCGCGGACCGGACCTCGGTCGAGCGGAGAGCCCCGGGTTCGTCGGCCTCGAAAGCCTCACGAGCCTTCTCGAGGAAGGCATCCACAGCCCGCTTCTCGTACCCTTTTCGACGTCCGGGCGCGGAGGGGAACGGAGCGGGCGGACGGGTCGTCGCAATCTCGGTCATGACACCCCCAGGGGAGACAGAACGTAGTACATCGCCAACGCCGCCGTGGCGGAGGGCAGGATCGAGTCGAGCCGGTCGAGCACCCCGCCGTGACCCGGCAGCCAGGAGCTCATGTCCTTGATGCCGAGGTCGCGCTTGAGCATCGACTCGCCGAGGTCGCCGACCGTGGCGGTGGCGAGGACCACGGCGCCGAAGATCAGCCCCGTCCACCAGGGCAGCTGCAGCATGAAGACGGCCAGCAGCACCCCCGCGATGAGAGCGGCGACGAAAGCTCCGGCGAAGCCCTCCCACGTCTTCTTCGGGCTGATGCGGGGGGCCATCGGATGCCGCCCGCCCCGGCCGAACGTCAGACCCGAGACGTACGCACCCGTGTCGGCGACGACGGCGAGCACGAGGAACGCGAGGACCCACCACTCCCCGCCGTCCTGGGCCAGCAGGATCATGGCCATGCTGGTGAGGAACGGCACGTAGAGCTGCACGAAGGCGCCGACCAGCACGTCGGCCACGACGTCCCTCGGGGATCGTCCGTCGCCGGCGTGCAACTGTGCGGTGAGCCGCCAGACCACGACGATCGCGACCGCGGCGAGCGTCGCCACCCAGTGCAACCACAGCCCCACGAAGAAGCCGCTCGCCAGGAGCAGCACTCCCGCCGCGAGCTGCGGGATGACGTCGACCCGCCGGCCGGAGACCTGCAGCGCGCGGGAGAACTCAAACACCGCGAGGGCCATGGCCCCCAGCGCGAAGAGAGCGAAGAGCCCCTTGATGAAGATCAGCGAAGCGACGACCACGACGCCGATCGCCACGCCGATGAGACTGGCCACGATCAGATCGCGGCCGGTCCGCTCCTTGATGCGCTCGTTCGCCTGGTCGAACTCCGCCCGGGCGTGCGCGATGTGCTGTTCGGCATCCGTGCGCATCGCGCGCAGCTGCGATTCGATCGCGGTCACGCCTTCGCCGGTGGCCGGCGCACGGCGCGCCGGATCCCCCCTCCGGCGGGAGGGAAGGTCGGGCGCCGTCTCATCGGCGTCGGGGGCCTCGGGCACGGTTCAGACCTCGAGCAGTTCAGCCTCTTTGCGCTTGAGCGCCTCGTCGATCGCGTCGACGTGCGCCCGCGTCACACCGTCGAGCTCCTTCTCGGCGCGGACGAGCTCGTCTTCGCCGACGTCGCTCTTGAGCGCGTCCAGGTCGTCCTTGGCCTTGCGGCGGAGGTTGCGCACCTGCACCTTGGCATCCTCGCCCTTGCCGCGCACGATCTTCACGTACTCTTTGCGGCGGTCCTCGGTCAGCTCGGGCATCGTGACGCGCACGATGTTGCCGTCGTTGGTGGGGTTCACGCCGAGGTTCGGCATGTCGCGGATCGCCTGCTCGATCGCCTTGAGCGCCGACTTGTCGTAGGGGTTGACCACGAGCGTGCGGGCCTCGGGGTTGTTCAGCGACGCCAACTGCGCGAGAGGCGTGGGCGAGCCGTAGTAGTCGACCAGGATCTTCTGGAACATCTGGGGGTTCGCGCGCCCGGTGCGGACGGTCGCGAAGTCCTCCTTCGCGGCCTCCACGGCGCGGTCCATGCGCGCTCCGGCATCGGCGAGGACATCGGCGATCACGGTGACTCCATTCGTTGGTACTGACTTGTCAGTCTAGCCGCGCGCGGGCCCGGAGCCCGGGCCCGCGCCGCGCGTCACGAAGTGACGAGAGTGCCGATGGTCTCGCCCAGCAGCGCACGCGTGACGTTGCCCGTGGGCTCCATCCCGAACACGCGCATGTCCATGCCGTTGTCCATGCAGAGGCTGAACGCGGTCGAGTCCACGACCTTGAGGCCCTTCTGCAGGGCGTCGTTGTAGGTGAGGTGGTCGAGCTTCGTCGCCGAGGGATCCACGCGCGGGTCGGCGGTGTACACGCCGTCGACACCGTTCTTGGCGACGAGCACCTCGGTCGCACCGATCTCGAGGGCGCGCTGGGCGGCGACGGTATCGGTGGAGAAGTACGGCAGGCCCGCACCGGCGCCGAAGATGATGACGCGCCCCTTCTCCATGTGCCGCACCGCGCGACGCGGGATGTACGGCTCGGCGACCTGGGTCATCGAGATCGCCGACTGCACGCGGGTGGCGGCACCGGCCTGCTCGAGAAAGTCCTGCAGGGCGAGGGAGTTCATCACCGTGCCGAGCATGCCCATGTAGTCGGCGCGGCCGCGGTCCATGCCGCGCTGGCTGAGCTCAGCCCCGCGGAAGAAGTTGCCGCCGCCGACGACGATCGCGATCTCGACGCGATCCACCGCCTCGGCGATCTCACGGGCGATCTGGCTGACGACGTCGGGGTTGACTCCCAACTGTCCTCCCCCGAAGGCCTCACCGGAGAGTTTCAGCAGTACGCGGCGTCGTCTGGTCGCTTCATCGATCACGTGGGGTGTCCTCTCGTCTTGATCAAACTACTGCCCCCGCTGCGCCGACCGATACGTCGCGCGCGCAGGGAAAAGGCCCGGGATGCCGTGGCATCCCGGGCCTTGTCATCGATGCTTACGCGCCGACCTTGAAGCGAGCGAAGTCGGTCAGGGTGAGACCGGCGTCGGAGGCGACCTTCGCGACGGACAGCTTGTTGTCCTTGGCATAGTCCTGGTCGAGCAGCGAGACCTGCTTGAAGAACGCGTTGACGCGGCCTTCGACGATCTTCGGCAGGGCGGCCTCGGGCTTGCCCTCGTTGCGGGAGATCTCGGTGACGATCTCGCGCTCCTTCTCGACGTCGGCCTCCGGCACGTCGTCGCGGGTGAGGAACGAAGGGTTGGCGAAGGAGATGTGCTGCGCGATGCTGCGCGCGGTCTCCGCGTCGTCGCCGGTGTAGGCGAGGACGACGCCGACCTGGGGCGGGAGGTCCTTGCTGGTCTTGTGCAGGTAGACCTCGAACTTGTCGCCGCGGATGGTGCGGACGCGACGGAGTTCGACCTTCTCGCCGATGATGGCGGCCTCGTCCGAGATGAGCTGCTCGACGGTCTGGCCGTCGGCGTCGGCGGCGAGGGCGGCCTCGACCGAGTCGGCACCGGCGGCGGCCGCAGCGGCCACGACCTTGTCGGCGAGAGCGATGAAGCGGTCGTTCTTCGCGACGAAGTCGGTCTCGCACGCGAGCTCGAGGAGCGTGACGGCACCCTCGGTCTCACGGGCGGTGACAAGGCCCTCGCTCGTGGAGCGGTCAGCGCGCTTGGCGTTGCCCTTCGCGCCCTTCAGGCGCAGGATCTCGACGGCCTTCTCGACGTCGCCGTCGGCCTCTTCGAGCGCCTTCTTGGTGTCGACCATGCCGGTGCCGAGCTGCTCGCGCAGAGCCTTGATGTCGGCGATCGTGAAGTTTGCCATGGTGTGGCGTCTCCTTGTCGTTGTGCGTTCTGATGTGAGCTCGGCGGGGCCGTGAGCGCCCTGGGGCGCGGTCACGACCCCGCCGGATCGTAGCCTGTGCGGGTGACGCCGCGGTGAGCGGCGGCGGGCTTACTTGCTGTCGGTGGCCTCGGCGTCGGCGACCTCGGCGGCCTCTTCGCCCGACGCGTCGGCGACGGCCTCGTCGTGGGCCTCGGCGCCGGCGGCGTCGTCAGCCGACTCGGTCGCGGCCTCGACGGCCTCGGCACCGGTCTCGGCGGGTGCCTCGGTCGACTCGGCGGGGGTCTCGAGCAGCTCGCGCTCCCACTCGGCGAGGGGCTCGGCGGCCTCTTCCTCACCGGCGGGCTGGTGACGCTGGATCAGGCCCTCGGCGGCGGCGTCGGCGATGATGCGCGTGAGCAGGCTCACGGAGCGGATCGCGTCGTCGTTGCCGGGGATCGGGTACTGGAACTCGTCGGGGTCGGCGTTCGTGTCGAGGATGCCGATGACGGGGATGCCGAGCTTCTTGGCCTCGTCGATGGCGAGGTGCTCGCGCTTGGCGTCGACGACCCAGATCGCCGAGGGGGTCTTCTGCAGGTTGCGGATACCACCGAGCGACTTGTGCAGCTTGTCGAGCTCGCGCTTCTTGAGCAGGAGCTCCTTCTTGGTGAAGCCGCTCTCGGCCGGGTTCTCGTAGTCGAGCTCCTCGAGCTCCTTCATGCGGGCGAGGCGCTTCGACACCGTCTGGAAGTTGGTGAGGAGGCCACCGAGCCAGCGCTGGTTGACGTAGGGCTGGCCCACGCGGGTGGCCTGCTCGGCGAGGACTTCCTGCGCCTGCTTCTTGGTGCCGACGAAGAGGATGGTGCCGCCGTGCGCGACGGTCTCCTTGACGAACTCGTAGGCCTTGTCGATGTACGACAGCGACTGCTGGAGGTCGATGATGTGGATGCCGGAGCGCTCGGTCAGGATGAAGCGCTTGACCTTCGGGTTCCACCGACGGGTCTGGTGTCCGAAGTGCACGCCGCTGTCAAGCAGCTGGCGGATGGTGACGACGGCCATGGTCGTACTCCTGTTCTGGGCGCTTTTCACGCCGTGGTTGCGGTTGTTCGCGCCGTTCGATCGAGCGGCGAGCCTGGTGCCCGGCGCACACCCGCCTTTCCGCCGGAGCGGAGGACCGTGGGGTGTGGATGCCGCGCGATGCGCTGATCCGGAGACCAGTGCGCTGCGCTGTGGGCACGCGGAGTCATCCCGAGAGACGGGATGCGTCCTCCAGCATACAGGACGGCTCCTCCCCACGCGGCCTGGTTCGAGGGCCGTGCACGGAACGGTCCGCGATGCCCGCGGCGGCTCCCCCGTCCCCGGCAGCATCGAGGCATGAACGCTCGACTCACGACCGCGCAACGGTGGAGCATGCTCCTCACGATCGTCGTGATCGCGGGGGCCGGGGGCGTCGGACCGGCGTGGGCCGGTGTCGACGATCCGCTCGCGCACCGCGGATGGGTGTGGCCGGTCGACGCCGTGCAGATCGTGCGGCCGTTCGAGGCGCCCGTGCACCGGTACGCAGCCGGCCATCGCGGCGTGGATCTCGGATCGGTCGGGAGGGTCCGCTCCCCCGCGGCCGGGACGATCGCGTTCGCCGGGTCCGTCGCCGGTCGCCCTGTGGTGACGATCGACCACGGCGACGGCCTGGTCACGACGTTCGAGCCCGTGACGACGCTGCTCCGCGTCGGCGATGCCGTCGCCCGCGGCGATCAGGTCGGCGAGGTGGCCGAGGGAGGCCACGCGGCGATGGGCACGGTGCACTTCGGGGTGCGCTGGAACGGCGACTACGTCAATCCGCTGCGTCTGCTCGGCGGAGTGCCGCGGGCGGTGCTGCTCCCGTGCTGTTGAGGGTGATGGCGGTCGCTCAGCCGATGCGGTTGCCGCGTCCCTCGACCGCGCTTTCGCCGATGCCGCCGGCGGCGGTGACGGTGTTGTCCTGTCCGCGGACGAGGAGCGACGAGATCGCGCCGCCGACCGTCACGGTCGCACGGTCGCCACTGAGGTCCAGTCGTCCGACGGCTCCCGCGACGGCGAGGGCGCTGTCGTTGCCCTGGCTCGTCGCGCTGTCGATGGATGCCGCGACGACGCGGATGCGGTCACCGGCGAGGGTCAGCACACCGATCGTGGCGCCGCTCGCGTCGACGGTGAGAGCGGAGCCCGACACCGTGAGCTGAGCGCACGTTCCCTCGACGCGGACCGCCCGCTCACCGCCGTTGACCGACGCGGTGCCCCCGTCGCCGCAGTCCGTCAGCGCACCGTCGGCGGCACCGCGGGCGGAGTCCGGGCTCCGCGAGGGAGCCGTCGAAGGCGCGGCCTCGACACTCGGCGTGTTCGACGGGGTCGGTACAGCGCTCGAGGAGGTGCCGGAAGTGGCGGGTGGCGGCAGCCGGGTGATGACGGGTTGGGGCGCGAGTCCGCAGCCGACGAGCACCGAGACTCCGACGAGCACCCCGATCACCGAGGCGGCGAGTCGTGCGCGACGGTTCACACGGCAACGCTACGACGCCGCGTGGAGGGGAGCCAAGCGCAACCGCGGTGCGTGTCGGTGCGTGTCAGCCGCGCGAATGCGCGGGCGCACGTGCCGGGAGCGGTCCGTGTGCGTCAGGCGCGCGGGTGCGCCAGCCGATACGCATCCCGCAGACGTTCGGCGGAGACGTGCGTGTAGATCTGCGTCGTGCCGAGGCTGGCGTGACCGAGGATCTCCTGCACCGAACGCAGGTCGGCGCCGCCGTCGAGGAGGTGGGTGGCGGCGGAGTGGCGCAGGGCGTGCGGTCCGAGCGACTCGGTTCCCACGACGGGCGCGACGATGCGCGAGACGAGGGTGTGCACGGCGCGGGGTCCGAGGCGGCCTCCGCGCGCGCCGAGGAAGACGGCGGGCCCGCCGCCCCCGTCGCCGCGGTCGACGAGCCCGGCGCGGCCCCGGACGAGGTAGGCGTCGAGCGCGTGCGCGGCGGGGACGCCGTAGGGAACGACGCGTTCCTTGTCTCCCTTTCCGCGCAGCCGCAGAGTGCGGCGCTCGTGGTCGATGTCGTCGAGGTCGAGCCCGCAGATCTCCGAGACGCGCGCGCCGGTGCCGTAGAGGATCTCGAGGAGGGCGTGGTCGCGCAGCGCGACGGGGTCTCCGGACCGGGCTGCGCTCTCGGCGTCGGCGAGCAGCCCGTCGAGAGCCGGTGCCGTCGCGACCCGGGGAAGGCTCCGTCCCCGCTTGGGGGCCACGAGCCGTTGCCCCGGGTCCGCGTCGATGAGGCCCTCGTCCTGCGCCCAGGCGAGGAAGCCTTTCGCCGCCGACGTGCGACGTGCGGCCGTGGCCTTGCTGAGACCGGCGGTCGCGGCATCCCACTGCCATTGCCGCAGCGCCTCGATGTCGACGTCGCGCACGTCGGGATCTCCCGCTGCCCGCACGAGATCGACGAGATCGGACCGGTATGCGCGGACCGTCGCGGGCGAGAGCCGGCGCACGTCGCCGAGGTGGCTCAGGTAGCCCTCGACCGCCTCGGAGATGCGCACGGGACAAGACTGCCCCTGGCGCGCGATGCGGGCGGCGTGCGACGCGCGTGATCGGCGGAGAATCTGCGCGGAGCGAGGGCGGCGACGTCCGCGGCGCGGTGAACGGCGGATCATCTACGCGCGCCGGGGGCGGCGGTGGCGTCCCCGGCGCGGAACACGACGCTGCATCTGCCCGCCGCTGCCGAGGCCGGGAGCGCACCCCGGCCGCGGTGCTTCGTTGCGCGGGGAGATCCTCACCGCGCGGAGAGCGAACGCCACCGGCCGTCGTCGTCCCGCACGGCACGCCCTTCGAATTCGGCGAACCCCAGCCGCGCACGCGCGTCATCCGGGGAGAACCCGGCGCGACGGGCGATGTCGTCGACATCCCGCCCGGCGCGCGGTGACAGGGCGTCGAGAAGTCGCGTGGTGTCGTCGGTGCGGCCCTCGGCGCCGCCTTCCGAGGACCCGGTGACTCGCTCCCCGAGCATTTCGCGAACGTCGGCCGCCGAGGTCACGCACACACCGTCGAACTCTCGGAGCACGCGATGACTGCCGGCCGACGCCGCGCTCGTAATGGGTCCGGGAACCGCGCCGAGCGCGCGCCCGAGCTGCGCCGCGTGCGCGGCGGTGTTGAGCGATCCGCTCCGGTGGCCCGCCTCGACGACGACGACCGCATCCGCCAGAGCAGCGATGAGTCTGTTTCGAGCGAGGAATCGCCACTTGGTGGGGGTCGCCCCGCACGGCGTCTCACTGACCACAGCGCCCGACACCGCGACACCGGCAAGGAGGCTCTCGTGCCCGCGGGGATAGGCGCGGTCCACGCCGCCCGCGAGGAAGGCGACGGTGCTCCCCCCGGCCCTCAATGTCGCGCGGTGTGCCGCTCCGTCGATCCCGTACGCGGCCCCGGAGACCACGATCACGCCGTCGGAGGCCAGCTCGGCGGCGAGGTCCGTGGCGACGCCCTCTCCGTAGGGTGTCGCCGCGCGCGCACCGACGATCGCGACCGTGGCGGCGCCCGCGAGTCGGCCCAGGTCTCCTCGCGTCCAGAGCGCCGGCGGCGTGTGCACACCGAGATCATCGAGGCGATCGGGCCAGCGCGGATCGGGCGGAACGATCAGCGCAGCGCTCGCCCGACGGGCAGCCTCCAGCGTCGATCGGACGAACTCGGGCTTCTGGCGGGGGCGCCATCGCTCGCGAGCGGCATCCCACTCGTCGTCGGTGTCCGTCGTCGCGATGCGGAGCGCCTCGATCGCGCCGTACCGGGCGATCAGCTCGCCGGCCGCGCCGTCGCCGGGCTCAGCGAGCACGGTCCACCACACCCGGGCGTAAGCGTCGGCGAGGTCGACGCCTCCCGCGACGCCCAGACCGTCCAGGGCCTCGACCACCGCATCCGCGGAATGCTCGATGCCGTTCACGCGACACTCCCCTGTCGAAGGAACAGCGCTCGCCCCACGTCATCGCCGTGCAGGCGATCTCGACCGGCGAGATCTGCCACGGTCCACGCCACCCGCAGCAGACGGTCGTACCCGCGCAGCGTGAGCGAACCGCGTCGCAGAGCCGTGTCCAGAGGACGAAGAATCTCGCCGTCCGGGAGCGCGGGGCCCCGCAGCCAGGTACCGGGCACATCAGCGTTGCGTCGCCAGGGCGTATCCGCCCATCGCTGCGCTGCGCGTTCTCGGGCGCTCCGCACGATGGCGCGTGCCTCGGTCGTCGTCACCAGGGGCGATCCGCCGTCGCGGAGTGCGCGCGACACGCGCTGCAACCGCAGGTCGAGGTCGATGCGGTCGAGCAGCGGTCCCGAGAGTCTGCGCGTGTACCGCCGAATCGCCTGCGGCGCGCACTCGCACACTCCGCCGGGAACGCCGTACTGCCCGCACGGGCACGGGTTGGTGGCCACGACGAGCTGGAACCGGGCCGGAAAGGTCGCGGACACCCCTGACCGGTGCAGCTGGATGACACCGTTCTCGAGCGGTTGCCGGAGAGCGTCCAGCACCGACGCGGGAAACTCGCCGCCCTCGTCGAGGAACAGCACGCCCTCGCTCGCGCGTGCGATGGCCCCCGGCCGCACGACTCCGGATCCTCCCCCGATCAGGGCGGCCGCACTCGCACCGTGGTGGGGGCTTTCGAACGGCGGCGTCCGAGACAGTCGCGTCACCACCTCTCCGGACAGCGACCGGACCGAGGCGACGGACAGCGCGGCATCGTCGTCCAGATCGGGCAGGATGCCGGGGAGACGGCGCGCCAGCATCGTCTTCCCCGCGCCCGGCGGGCCGCTCATGAGCAGATGGTGTCCACCGGCGGCGGCGACGATCAGGGCCTCCACGGCGTCGGGCTGCCCCACGACATCGGCGAGATCCAGGACCTCCCCGACGGACGCCGGCTCGTCCGCGGCCAACACCGCCGGAAGATCCGGCGCCTCGCTCGAGCCTCCGTGCCAGCGCACGACCTCTGCGAGGCAGACGGCTGCGCGCACCTCGATGCCCTCGACGAGCGCCGCTTCCGCCGCATTCGCGACCGGCACCACGACCCGCGACCTGCCCGCGCGTTGCGCGGTCAACACCGCCGGGAGAACCCCCGGGACCGGGCGAAGACGACCGTCGAGGCCCAATTCGCCGATGTGTACCGTGTCAGCGACGCGGGCGGCATCCATCGTCCCCGTCGTCGCCAGCGCGGCGACCGCGATCGCGACGTCGAACGCCGACCCGCGTTTCGGCAGGCTCGCGGGCGACAGGTTCACCGTCAGCCGTCGCTTGGGCAGTTCGAGCCCGCGATTGGTGCAGGCGTTCCGCACCCTCCGCCCGGCCTCACCGAGGGCCTTGTCGGGGAGCCCGATGATCGCGAACTCGGGCGTCTGGGGCGAGAGGTCGGCCTCGACCTCGACGAGGTCGCCGCGCACGCCGGTCAGGGCCACGGCCCACGTCCGCGCGACGGTCACAGCGCGTCCTCGAGGTGCTCCAGGCGGGCCGTGCGGGGATCGGCGCCGATCAGCGCGATCGCGTCGATGCGCAGCCGACGGGAGCGCGCCTCGTCGGGGTGTACCGCGATCCACGCCATCGCCAGGCGCCACAGGCGTGTCGCCTTGCGTCTGTCGATCGCCTCGAACGGGTGCCCGAACGCCTCGCTCGTCCGGGCCTTCAGCTCCACCACGACGAGCGATCCCGCGGTCTCGGCGACGATGTCGAGCTCGCCCTGCGGACATCGCCAATTGCGGTCGAGGATCCGGTACCCGTTCGCGGTCAGGTGGCGGGCGGCCCGTTCTTCACCGGCTCGTCCGAAGTCGTCTTTCGCTGCCATGCCCGAGAGCGTGGCATCCGGTCGACGACCGCCGCGGGCCGAGAGACCCGAATCGGGGACGGCCGACGAAGAACGACGGCTGGGGAGGAGCCGTCAGTTGTCGAGCGACAGCTCTTCGGGCAGCTGGAAGTCGCGACGAGAGAGTTCTTCGACGTTGACGTCCTTGAACGTCAGCACGCGCACCGACTTCACGAAACGGTCGGCGCGGTAGATGTCCCACACCCACACGTCGGTCATCGAGATCTCGAAGTAGAAGTCGTGCTCGGTGTCGCGGCGCACGACGTTCACGTCGTTGGCGAGGTAGAACCGGCGTTCGGTCTCGATCACATACTGGAACTGCGAGACCACGTCGCGATACTCGCGGTACAGGGCCAGTTCGAGTTCGCGGTCGTAGTCCTCGAAGACGTCGTCATCCATGGTGCTTCCATCCTAGGCGCGGGACGCGGCGGCGGCAGACCGTCCGCCGTGGGGGTCAGAACAGCGTCGGCGCCGCCGCGATCGCCCACGAGTGCCGGTGGTGCACGCTCATGCCGTGCACGCTGATCGCCTCGCGATGGTCGCGGCTCGCGTAGCCCTTGTTGCGCGCCCAGCCGTACGCGGGCAGATCATCGTGCAGGTGGGTCATGAGCGTGTCGCGCGCCACTTTGGCGATGACGGATGCCGCCGCCGCACTCGCGCAATCACGGTCGGCCTTCACGATCGGCTTCACGCGCAGCCCGCGCTCCCCCGCCGCAGTGATGTAGTCGTGGTTGCCGTCGAGGATCACCAGCGCATCCTCGGGCACGATCCCGTGCGCGCGGAGGTCGGCGATCGCGCGGACCGCGGCGAGACCCAGGGCACGGATGATGCCGATCTCGTCGATCTCCTCGGAGCTCGCCCAGCCCACCGCGCTCTCTTGAACGAAGGCCGCCGCACGGGCGGCCACGTCGGGCCGGCGCGCCTCGGGCACGAGCTTCGAGTCGCGCAGTCCCGCCGGCACCCGCTTGCGCGACCGCGTCGGATCGATCACCGCCGCCCCCACGGCGACCGGTCCCGCCAGAGCCCCGCGGCCCACCTCGTCGCACGCGATGATGATCGCGTGCTCCTTGAGCAGCCGCCGCTCGAGAGTGAGGGTCGGCTCGATCACGGCGCGCTCTCGGGCGCGGGCACCCCCGCGAACACCTCGTGATGGAAGTCGATCAGCCCGAAGCGGTCGAACGGCCACGTGATGACGAACGCGCGCCCCACGACGTTGTCGATCGGCACGAAACCCTTGCCGGGCTGCTCCTGGTTGTAGCGCGAGTCCTTCGAGCTGTTGCGATTGTCGCCGAGCACCCACAGCGATCCGTCGGGCACGGTGATGTCGTACGGGAAGGGCTCGGGCGCCGTCGCGCCGGGCGACAGCTTCACGTACGACTCCTCGAGCGGGACCCCGTTGACGGTCGTCTGACCGAGCGCGTTGCAGCACACGACGTGGTCACCGGGGGTGCCGATGACGCGCTTGATGAGGTGGTCGTCGCTGTCCGGTGCCGACAGGCCCACGAGCGACAGGAGCCAGTCCGTCGCCTCGACGAGCGGCGGTCGCTGTGCCTGCGGGGTCACGGGAAGCCAGCCACCCGGATCGCGGAAGACGACCACGTCTCCGCGGGAGTAGTCGCCGAACCGCGGCGTGAGCTCGTCGACCAGGATCCGGTCGTTCTGCAGCAGCGTATTGTTCATCGACGCCGACGGAATGTAGAACGACCGCACCACGAAGGTCTTGACGAGGAACGACACCACCAGGGCGATCACGAGGATCACCACGACGTCACGCGCGAACGTCAGAGCTCCCCGCCGACGACGGGTCGTCGGGGCGGATGCCGGTGCAGCTGCGGTTTCGTCGCTCATGTTGATCCTTCGCCGGGCTCACCGCACACCGGAAGACCGCGGGTCAAGCCTCGCACATTCCGACGCGCTCACCGAACGTTCCCGGCATCCGATCAGACAGGATGCCGCCGCAGACGACGAACGCCCCGCGACGGATCGCGGGGCGTTCGGGGAAGCGGACTCAGCGGTCGCGCTTCTCCTTGATCTTGGCCTTCTTGCCACGCAGGTTGCGCAGGTAGTAGAGCTTCGCGCGACGCACGTCACCACGGGTGACGACCTCGATGTGGTCGATCACGGGGCTGTGCACGGGGAAGGTGCGCTCGACACCGACCTGGAAGCTGACCTTGCGGACACAGAAGGTCTCGCGCACACCGTCGCCGGAGCGACCGATGACGACACCCTGGAAGACCTGGATACGCGAGCGGCTGCCCTCGGTGATGTTGACGTGCACCTTGACGGTGTCGCCGGGGGCGAAGACGGGGATGTCGGAGCGGAGCGAAGCCGCGTCGACGGAGTCGAGGATCTGCATGATCGTCACTTCCTGCGACCGCCACAGGTCGATCGCACGATAAGAATGGGAAAAAGTGAGGCGTGCCCGAGGCCGCGGATGCGGCGGACTCCCCTGAGGCAGAGCCGGTCAGGGCACAAACGCCTATTCTGCCACGGACGGGAGCACCGGCCAAACCGGCTCAGTCCGCGGCGGGCTTCTCCGAGATGACGATGACGTCGCCGTCGACCGTGGGACGCGGCTGCTCCCGCGTCGGCGGGATGTAGCCGGTGCCGTCGGCGGTGTGGAGTACCGCGATACCGCTGCGCGCCTCGGCCCACAGCTGCGCCGCCGAAGACCACACCAGAGCGAGCGCGCCGACCACTCCGAGCACCAGGAGGGGGAAGAAGATCCGCACGTCGTAGAACCCGAGCGCGACGATCGAGAGCTGCCAGACGCCGACCCCGATGACGTCGCGCCAGGATGCCGCCCGCTCCAGACGCACGCTCCCCCGCGCGCGCACCAGGAGCGCGATCACGATGTGCGAGACGAACACCGCCGGAGCCGCGACGAGGAGCCACAGGAGGGCCCAACCGCTCCCGCCGCTGAAGACGATCCACCCGATGAAGAGCCACAGGGGCAGGACGAACGCGGCGGGGAACAGCCAGCTCAGGAAGAGTCGACGCAGCATCATGCACGAAGCGTACGCGGCGACACTGTGCGGCGACTATGAGCCCGGATGCCGCCGTCCACACGCCGCGCACGTCTCCACATCGGTTGCGATCTTCGGGGACAATGGGAGGCTGACGAAGGGAACCACCGATGATCGAACTGCGCACACCGGCCGAGATCGACGCCATGCGCCCGGCCGGCCGATTCGTCGCCGAAGTGCTGGCGACGCTGCGCGACGAGACGAAGGTGGGAACCAACCTCCTGCACCTCGACCGTCGCGCGCACGACATGATCCGCTCGGCGGGCGCGGAGTCCTGCTACATCGACTACCACCCGTCGTTCGGTGCGAGCCCCTTCGGCAAGGTGCTGTGCACCTCGATCAACGACGCCGTGCTGCACGGGCTCCCCTTCGACTACGCGCTGCGCGACGGCGACCTCGTCTCGCTCGACTTCGCCGCATCGGTCGACGGCTGGGTCTCCGACTCCGCGGTGTCCTTCGTCGTCGGCACGCCCCGCGACGAGGACCTCGCCCTCATCGACACGACGCAGCGCGCCCTCGCCGCAGCGATCGACGCCGCCACCGTCGGCCACAAGATCGGCGACATCTCCGCGGCCGTCGCGGCGATCGCGCACGGCGACGGCTACTCGATCAACACCGATTTCGGCGGACACGGCGTCGGGCGGACGATGCACGGCGACCCGCACGTCGCCAACGACGGCAAGGCCGGGCGCGGATACCCGCTGCGGGACGGACTCGTCCTCGCGCTCGAGCCGTGGTTCCTGCAGACGACCGACCAGCTCATCACCGACCCCGACGGCTGGACCCTGCGCAGCGCCGACGGCTCGCGCGGAGCGCACTCGGAGCACACCGTCGCCATCACGACCGACGGGCCGATCGTGCTCACCGACCGGTCGTTCCTCGGCGTCGACTGATCATCATCGCGGTCGTGGCATCCGGCGACGGATGCGGATGCCACACCCCCGCGGGCCGCGTCAGTCGGGCAGCAGGTCGGGCCGACGCTCGCGGGTGCGCTCGATCTGCTGCTCGCGCCGCCACGTCGCCACCGCTCCGTGATTGCCGCTCAGCAGCACGGGCGGCACATCACGGCCGCGCCACGAGGCCGGCTTGGTGAACGAGGGGTACTCCAGCAGACCGTCCTCGTGCGATTCCTCGACGAGGCTCTCGGGGTTTCCGACGACGCCGGGGATCAAGCGACCGATCGCCTCGACCATCGCCATGACGGCGACTTCTCCCCCGTTGAGCACGTAGTCGCCGAGACTCAGCAGGCGGACACGACCGAGACCGGCCGCGTAATCGAAGACGCGCTCGTCGATGCCCTCGTAGCGTCCGCACCCGAACACCAGGTGGTCCTCGTGCGAGAGCTCGCGCGCGATCTTCTGTGTGAAGCGCTCACCCGCGGGCGACGGGAAGACGATCACGGGGGGCTCCGCGGCATCCTGGGCGATGTCGTCGAGAGCGAGACCCCACGGCTCGGGCTTCATCACCATGCCCGCTCCACCGCCGTACGGGGTGTCGTCGACGGTCCGATGACGGTCGTGCGTGTAGTCCCGCAGGTCGTGGACGCGCACGTCGAGCAACCCGGTCTGACGGGCCTTGCCCAGGAGCGACACCTCGAGGGCGTCGAAGATCGTCGGGAAGATCGAGACGACGTCGATGCGCACGTCAGTCCCCGTGGGAGTCGGCGTCGCCTGCCTCCGCCGCGTCATCCGCATCGGCGGCGTCGTCGCGGGGCGCATCGTCCTCGCCCGGAAGCTCTTCGAAGAGACCGGCCGGCGGGGTCACGACCACGCGTCCTGCCTCGATGTCGACCTCGGGGACGATCGCGCTCACGAACGGCACGAGGACGTCGGCATCCTCGCCACGGCCCGTGGGACGCACGATCAGGAGATCCTGCGCGGGGAAGTGATCCACGCGCGCGACCCGGCCGATGACGGCTCCGTCCCGCACCACGTCGAGACCGACGAGCTGGTGGTCGTACCACGCGTCGTCTTCAGCGGGGGCGGCCTGGGAGTCCTGGTCGATCCAGAGGATCGCCTTCACCAGCTCTTCGGCGGCGTTGCGGTCGTCGACGCCCTCGAAGAAAGCCACGGGGTGGGAGTTCATCCAGCGGAACTCCCGCACCTTCAGCTCGCGGCCGTGCCACGGCGAGGACTCGGGGACCTGAAGGGTGAACGTGTTCCCGGGGACGAAACGCCCCTCGGGGTCATCGGTGTACAGCTCGAGCTTGAACGCGCCCTTGAGGCCGTGGGCCTTGACCAAGCGGCCCACACGGAGCTGGGTCTTGGCGGGCTCTGCGCCCGCGGTTTCGCCGGCCGACATCAGTCGTCGGCAACGTCGACGCGGACGCGCTGCCCGTCGGCGAGGGCCGTGATGAGCGTGCGCAGCGCCTTGGCGGTGCGACCGCCGCGCCCGATCACGCGACCCCGATCATCGGGGTGCACGCGAACCTCCAGCACCTCGCCGCGGGGCGAGGTGGAGGAACGGATGGTCACGGCATCGGGGTGATCGACGATCCCCTTGACGACGTGTTCGAGCGCGGCGGACAGCACGGGACTTACTCTGCCGAGGTCTCGGCGGCGGGCGCCTCGTCGGCAGGAGCCGCGTCGGCCTTCTTCTCTGCCTTGGGCTTGACGACCGACTTCTTGGAGGCGTCGACCTCGAAGGCGGCCTTGGGCTCGCGGACCTTGACGGTGGACTTCGCGTCCTTGTCGCCCTTGAAGGTGCCCCAGTCGCCCGTGAGCTTGAGGATGGCGCGCACCTGCTCGGTCGGCTGAGCGCCGACACCGAGCCAGTACTGGGCGCGCTCCGAGTCGACCTCGATGAACGAGGGCTCCTCGGTCGGGTGGTACTTGCCGATCTCCTCGATCACACGACCGTCGCGCTTGGTGCGCGAGTCGGCGACGACGATGCGGTAGTACGGCGCACGGATCTTGCCGAGACGCTTGAGACGGATCTTGACAGCCACGAAAACTCCTGGATGGTGGAAAGCGAACGAACCGAACGCCTGGAGCGTGGGGTGCACACCCGGCGGAAGCTCAAAAAGGCGGACCGACACTGGATAGAGGGTCGAGTGGTGGGTCCGACCCTCTATTCTGCCAGATGACACGGCGGGTAGCGAACCCGCTGACTGCCGTGGCGCCGTGTCAGACTGACCGCATGAGGCTCCCCTTCGCACCGTCCGCGCGTTCCTCGGTGGGACTGGAGTGGGAGCTCATGCTCGCCGACCGTGAAACAGGCGATCTCGTCCCCCGCGCGCCGGAGATCCTCGACCTCGTCGAAGAGGCCACCTCGCTGGAACGCTTCACCGTCACCGGCGAGTTGTTGACCAACACGGTCGAGGTCACCAGCGGTGTGGGCCAGACCGTCGCCGCGGCCGTCGACGACATCGCGGACGCCATCGCCGCCCTGCGCACGCAGACCGAGCCGCGCGGCATCGAGTTGCTGTGCGCCGGCAGCCACCCCTTCGCGCAGTGGTTCGACCAGGAGGTCACCGACAAGACGCGCTACCACACGCTCATCGAGCGCACCCAGTGGTGGGGGCGGAACATGATGATCTGGGGCGTCCACGTGCACATCGGCGTCGACGACGTCGACAAGGTCATGCCGATCATCAACGCGCTGACCGTCTACCTCCCGCACCTGCAGGCCCTGTCGGCATCCAGTCCGTTCTGGGCGGGCGAACGCACGGGCTATGCCTCCAACCGCGCCCTCGTGTTTCAACAGCTGCCCACCGCGGGTCTGCCATGGCAACTGCGTGAGTGGGGGGACTTCGAGGCGTACCTCGACGACATGGTGCGCACCGGGGTGATGGCGGATGCCAGCGAGGTCCGCTGGGATATCCGTCCGGCGCCCCACTGGGGCACCGTCGAGATCCGCGCGTGCGACGGCATGTCGACGTTGCCCGAGCTCGCCGCCGTCGCGGCGCTCGCGCAGTCGCTCGTCGAGCACTTCTCGCGCATCCTCGACGCCGGCGGCGAGCTCCCCGGCATCCCGCCCTGGTACGCCCGCGAGAACAAGTGGCGCGCCGCCCGCTACGGGCTGGACGCTCGCGTGATCGTCGACCGGGAGGGCACTCAGCTCCCCGTGCGCGACCACCTGTTCACCACGATGGAGCAGCTCGCCGACGTCGCCACGGAGCTGAAGTGCGCGCGGGAATTCGCGGGACTCGAGACGATCCTCGCCACGGGCGGCAGCTCGGCGCGCCAGATCGCGGTCGCCGACGCCGCCGACGGCGATCTGCGGGCCGTGGTGCAGCATCTGATCCGGGAGTTCCGGGGCGGACCGACTCTCCGCGAACACCTCGCCTCGCTGCGCGTCTGAGCCCCCGGACTCCGCGCGGACTCATAGCTTCGCGGCCGTAGGATCGCGCCATGATCCGTCGGCCCCCTGTCGCGATGACACTGCTCGCCGCCCTCGCGGCCGGCGGGATCGCCACCCTCAGCGGGTGCGCCCCCGCCGCCGGCGAACCGGTGCCCGCGCTGACCTTCGCCGTCCCCACCCCCGCGGCGGCGCACCCGGTCACGGCGTCGACGCCTGCCGTCCGAATGGTCACGCTCGGCGACTCGCTGATGTCCGGCTCCGGTCTGCCGTGGGGCGAGGCCTGGCCCGAGCTCCTCGCCGCGCGCGAGGGAGTCACCTTGACGAACCTCGCGTGCGGCGGGATGGGATTCGTCGTCGACGGCGAATGCGGCACCGCCTACTCCGGCTTCTCCCCCGCGATCGCTGCGCTGCAGCCCGAGCTCATCATCGTGCAGTCCTCGAGCAACGACTTCTGGCAGGACCCCGACGAGATCCGCACGGACACCGACGACACGGTCGCTCAGCTGCACGAGGCCGCGCCGGATGCTCGGATCGTCGGGTTGAGCACCATCTGGAACGACGACCCGGACGTTCCGGACGACACCGCCACGACCTCCGACGCCCTGCACGAGGCGATCGACACCGTCGGGGGGACCTTCATCGACGTCGGACAGCCCCTGGCCGGGCACCCCGACTGGATGCAGGCCGACGAGGTTCACCCCACCGCCCGCGGTCAGCGGGCCATCGAGCAGACCGTGGTGTCAGCGCTGCAGAGCGCCGGCGTCCTGCCCTGATCCCGGGGCTCAGCCGCGGCCGAGCATCTTCTGCAGCTCGGCGAGATCAGCCTCGCTCGGCGCCTTCTGGCCGCCCAGGCCGAAGCCCGAGCCGGTCGCCGGAGCAGCCGCAGCGATGCCGGCGTTCTCGGCGGCGCGCTTGGCGGGGTTGCCCGACCGCGACCCCTTCGCCTTCTGCTGCTTGCCGCGCTTGGACGACGCGCCGGGCTTTCCGCCGACGGGGCCCATACCCGGGATGTTGGGCACACCGCCGCGCGCGACGGTCTTCATCATCTTGGCGGCCTGGTCGAAGCGCTGCACGAGCTGGTTCACATCGGTCACGGTCATTCCCGAGCCGCGGGCGATGCGCAGACGACGCGAGCCGTTGAGGATCTTCGGGTTGCGACGCTCGACGAGCGTCATCGAGCGGATGATCGCCTCGGTGCGGTCGATCTCGCGCTCGTCGAAGTCCTCGAGCTGCTGCTTCATGGAGCCCATACCCGGGAGCATCCCGAGCATCTTCTTCATGGAGCCCATCTTCTTCATCTGCTGCATCTGCTCGAGGAAGTCCTCGAGCGTGAAGGTCTCGGTCGCGAGCTTCTCGGCGACCTTCATCGCCTCGGCCTCGTCGAACGCCTGCTGCGCCTGCTCGATCAGGGTGAGGATGTCACCGAGGTCGAGGATCCGGGATGCCATGCGGTCGGGGTAGAAGGGTTCGACATCGTCGAGCCCTTCACCGGTCGAGGCGAAGATGATCGGGCGACCGGTGACCGAGGCCACCGACAGGGCGGCACCACCGCGCGCGTCGCCGTCGAGCTTGGACAGCACGACGCCGGTGAAGTCGACACCGTCCTGGAAGGCCTTCGCCGTGTTCACGGCATCCTGACCGATCATCGCGTCGATGACGAAGAGCACTTCGTCGGGCTGGGTCGCCGTGCGGATGTCGGCGGCCTGCTTCATCAGCTCGGCGTCGACACCGAGACGACCGGCCGTGTCGATGATGACGATGTCGTGCTGCTGACGCGTCGCGTAGGCGACGCCGTCGCGGGCCACCTTCACGGGATCGCCCACGCCGTTGCCGGGTTCGGGCGCGTAGATCGCGGCACCCGCGCGCTCGGCGACGACCTGCAGCTGGTCCACGGCGTTGGGTCGCTGGAGGTCGCACGCCACGAGAAGCGGGGTGTGGCCGTCCTTCTCGAGCATCTTGGCGAGCTTGCCCGCGAACGTCGTCTTACCCGAACCCTGGAGGCCCGCGAGCATGATCACCGTCGGCGGGTTCTTGGCGAACTGCAGGCGGCGCTGCTGACCGCCCAGGATGCCCACGAGCTCGTCGTTGACGATCTGCACGACCTGCTGCGCCGGGTTCAGGGCGCGGTTGACCTCGTCGCCGAGGGCGCGTTCGCGCACCGCCGCGGTGAACTCCTTCACGACGGGCAGGGCGACGTCGGCGTCGAGCAGGGCGCGACGGATCTCGCGAACCGTCCCGTCGACGTCGGCGGGGGTCAGCTGCCCCTTCTTGCGCAGATTGCGGAAGGTCTCTGTGAGCCGGTCGGAGAGAGTGCCGAAAGTCGCCATGATCCTCCGATTCTACCGGCGGCGGCGCCGTTCGCCGCCCGACTCAGGCGCGCGCCTCCGCGAGGGCCGTGGCGAGGAGGTCTGCCAGGCCCGGACCGCCGGCGGTGTGCTCCGCCCAGGCCCACACCGCCGCGAGCACCGCGGCGGCCACCGCACCCCCGCGCACCTGCGCCCGCAGCCGCTCTTCGCCCTCGCTGACCAGCCGGGCCGAGACCTCGCGCTGCAGCCGGAACTGGCGCTGGGCGCGGTCGCGGTCCAGTTCGGCGGAGAGACCCATGACATCGGCGTTCGCGATCGCCAGCGCGAGGGCGTCGGGCGCGAAGTCCCGACCGATGCAGACGAGCGCCTCCGTCGGCGACGCGGCGGACTCCGTGAGTGCCGCGATGGCCTCGTCGACCCGCTCATCGAACCCCGACCACAGCACGTCGCTCTTCGCCGAGAAGTAGTTGAAGAAGCTCGAGCGGCTGACGCCCGCCCGCTGCGTGATGTCCGAGACGGACGTCGCGTCGTACCCCTGCTCGAGGAACAGCTCGCAGGCCGCCTCCGAGAGCACTTCCCGCGACGAGGCGCGCGGACGACCGCTGCGGGATTCGGAGGCCATGCGAACAGCCTAGGACGCGTGGCTCGTGTGTATTCTTGGACGCAATCCAACAAAGGCGGGAGCGCGGATGCTCGACATCGACCACGTGGGGCTCGCCCCGGACTACGTGCCGTACCTCGACGGCTGGACCCGGCAGCGGGCGGTGCACGCCGACGTCGTGGCGGGAGTCCGCCCCGACACTCTTCTGCTGCTCGAGCACGAGGCCGTGTACACCGCCGGTAAGCGCACCGAGGCGCACGAGCGCCCGACCGACGGCACGCCCGTCATCGACGTGGACCGCGGCGGCAAGATCACATGGCACGGCCCGGGCCAGCTCGTGGGCTATCCCATCGTCCGACTCCCCGAACCCCTCGACGTCGTCGCGCACGTGCGCCGGCTCGAAGGGCTGCTCATCACTGTCCTCGCCCGCCACGGCGTCGACGGCTTCCGCGTCGAGGGACGCAGCGGCGTGTGGGTGCGCCGCCCCCTCGGCACCGACAAGATCGCGGCGATCGGCGTCCGCGTAGAGAGAGGCGTCACCATGCACGGCTTCGCCGTCAACTGCGACAACACGCTCGCGGGCTTCCGCGGCATCATCCCGTGCGGGATCACGGATGCCGGCGTCACCACGGTCAGCGAAGTCGTCGGGGCCGAGGTCTCCCCCGCCGACGTCGTCGGCTCCGTCGAGGACGTCTTCCGGGCCGAGTACGCGGCGGTGGCGGCATGAGCGCCTGCGGGACCGGCACCGCCCAGGGTGCGGCATCCACCGCCCCGAACGGGAGGAAGCTCCTGCGTCTCGAGGTGCGGAACGCCGAGACCCCGATCGAACGCAAGCCCGAGTGGATCAAGACCAAGGCGCGCCTCGGGCCCGAATACACCGCGCTGCAGAACCTCGTGAAGACCGAGGACCTGCACACGGTCTGTCAGGAGGCGGGCTGTCCGAACATCTTCGAGTGCTGGGAGGACCGCGAGGCGACGTTCCTCATCGGCGGCTCGCAGTGCACACGGCGCTGCGACTTCTGCCAGATCGACACCGGCAAGCCCGCGGACTACGACACCGACGAGCCTCGCCGTGTCGCCGAGAGCGTCTCGCGCATGCAGCTGCGCTACGCCACCGTGACGGGCGTCGCGCGCGACGACCTGCCCGACGAGGGCGCCTGGCTGCACGCGGAGACCGTGCGGCGCATCCACGCCGAGAACCCGGGAACAGGCGTCGAAATCCTCGCGACCGACTTCTCGGGCAACCCGGCGCTGCTCGACGAGGTCTTCTCATCGCGGCCCGAGGTCTTCGCGCACAACGTCGAAACGGTGCCCCGCATTTTCAAGCGCATCCGCCCCGCCTTCCGGTACGAGCGCTCCCTCGGCGTGCTGACCGCCGCGCGCGAGGCCGGACTCATCACGAAGTCCAACCTCATCCTCGGCATGGGCGAAGAGCCCGAAGAGGTCGTGCAGGCGCTCCAGGACCTGCACGACGCCGGCACCGACATCATCACGATCACGCAGTACCTGCGTCCCACACCGCGCCACCTGCCGGTGCAGCGGTGGGTCAAGCCCGCCGAGTTCGTGGAGTTCAAAGAGGAGGCCGAGCGCATCGGGTTCCTCGGCGTGCTCGCCGGGCCCCTCGTGCGCTCGTCCTACCGCGCGGGTCGCCTGTGGGCGCAGTCGATGGTGTCGAAAGGACGCGAGATCCCCCCGCACCTCTCCCACCTCGCGAAGGACATCGCCGGAGCCGACGCCGGCTTCGCCCAGGCGGTGTGACGCCGGACGGGCCGACGCCGCGGGGGCGCACGGGCGACCGCGCCGCTCCGCGCATCATTCCCGTTCGCACGCTCGGGTTCCCTCGCCCGGGGCCGGCGTCCGCCGATGCCGGCTGATCGGTGAGACCAGCGGCATCCCCGAGGCGGGGTCGGTCACGATGACGGACTCGATGCCGAACACCTCTCGCACGAGATCGACGTCGACGATCCGCTCCGGGGTGCCCTCGCGCACGATCCGGCCGTTGCACATCGCGATGAGGTGGTCGGCATAGCGGCAGGCGAGCGAGAGCTCGTGCAACACCATGACGATCGTGACGCCCCGCTCGCGATTGAGGTCGGCCAGCAGATCGAGAACCTCGATCTGGTGGCTCACGTCGAGATACGTGGTGGGCTCGTCCAGCAACAGGACATCGGTCTGCTGCGCGAGCGCCATCGCGATCCACACGCGTTGCCTCTGACCACCCGACAGGGAATCGACCGAACGAGCAGCGAGGTCGAGCACTCCCGTCGTCGACATCGCCGCGTCGATGATCTCATCGTCACCGTCGACGCGCCGACGCAACCAGCTCTGGTGCGGATATCGGCCACGAGCGACCAGATCGGCCACCGTGACGCCCTCGGGTGCGACGGGCGACTGCGGCAGCAGACCGAGTCGTCGGGCGACCTCGGCGGTGGGCCGGGATCTGATGTCGGCGCCGTCGAGCAGCACCGTGCCCGCGGACGGGGCGATCAGTCGCGCCAGTGCCCGCAGCAGAGTCGACTTGCCGCACGCATTCGCCCCGACGATGACGGAGATGCGTCCCGGCGGGATCGCGAGAGTGAGGTCTTCGACGACGGGCCGCGCATCGTAGGCGAGTGAGACACCCTCCGCGCGCAGGTCGACGGGTCTGTCGTTCATGTCAGTCCTCCGGGACGAGTACGGGTTCCGCGCGCCAACAGCCACACGAGGTAGGGGGCGCCGACGATTCCGGTCACGACTCCGACGGGGAGGTCGACACCGGGCACGGCATACTGCCCCAGGAGGTCGGCCGCACTGACCAGCGCCGCGCCCACAGCCGCCGCGGCCCAGAGCGACAGCGGCCCCACGCCTCCGATCCGGCGCGCCAACTGCGGCGCGACGAGCGCGACGAAACCGATCGGACCGGCAGCCGAGACGGCGACGGCGGCGAGGACCACCGCGGTGGCGAGCACGCCGATCCGCACGCGTTCGACACGAAAACCCAGAGCGGTCGCGGTTGCGTCGTCGAGCTCGAGTGCCCGCAACCCCCGCCGCTGCGCCGCCAGCGCCAGCACCCCGAGCAACCCGACGATCCCCGTCGAGCCGACGACCGGCCATGCCGCGCCGCCGAGATTGCCGACGAGCCACGTGAACGCCACGCTGACGTCGCGCAGGTCCGACACGGTGAGCAGGTAGCCGGTCACGGCCGATGCGAGCGCGGACACGCCCACGCCCACGAGCACCAGCCGCATGGCGTGGATGCCACGTCGCCACGCGAGGGCACCGATGAGGGCCGCCGACGCGACGCCACCGATCACGACGAACCCTGTCAGTGTCAGACCACTCACGGTAAGGGTCAACACGGCGAACACCCCGACGGCGCCCGCCGAGGCGGTCACACCGAGGACATCGGGGCTGGCCAGCGGATTGCGCAGCACGACCTGGAAGACCGCACCGGCGAGCCCGAGCGCGGCAGCCACCACCACCGCTGCGGTGGCACGCGGCATCCTCACGTCCCACACCACGTAGGTCGCGATCCGGCTGCCCGTGCCGGTGAGGGCGCTCCACACCTCGGCAGGGGTCAAAGCCGCAGCGCCGAGGGACAGCGCCACCGCGGACAGCGCCGCGACCAGGACCAGGCCTCCGGCGACCACGAGAGTGATGCGACGCGTCTCCGCGCGCCGCAGGCGCGCCGTCATGGCGGTCACAGGCCCACCACCCTCATCCGTCGCACGATGGCGATGAAGACCGGGGCGCCCACCACGGCCACCACGACACCGACCTGCACCTCACCCGGCCGAGCGACGACGCGCGCCACAACGTCTGCGGCAACGAGGAAGGCCGCGCCCACAGGCGCGGAGAACGCCAGGATCCAGCGATAGTCGACCCCCGCGAGCAGCCGCACGATGTGCGGCACGACGAGCCCCACGAACGCGATGGGACCCGCCACGGCGGTCGCACCGCCTGCCAGGGCCACGACGATCAGGGCCGCCACCAGCCGCGCACGTCCGACGCGCATCCCCAGACCCGCGGCGGTGTCGTCGCCGAGAGCGAACAGGTTCAGTACTCGGCCTGAGGCGAGCCCCGCCAGCAGTGCGACGACCAGCACCGGCAGCACCGGGAGCAGCACGTCGAGACCGCGGCCCGCGAGCGCGCCCACCTGCCAGAACCGCAGCGCATCGAGAGCGTCCTGCCGGATGAGGAGGACCGCCGAGACCAGACCCGCCAACGCAGCGCTCAGCGCGGCGCCGGCGAGTGAGAGCTTGGCCGGTGTCGCCCCCTCCCGACCACCGGAGGACACCGCCCAGACGACGACGGCGGCAAGGGCTCCGCCGACCCACGCGAACCACATGTACTGGACCGAACCGACCGCCCCGAACACGGTGATGCCGACCACCACCGCGAGAGCGGCTCCCTGATTCACGCCCAGGATGCCGGGATCGGCCAGCGGATTGCGCGTCACGCCCTGCGCAACCGCTCCCGCGATGCCCAGGGCCGCCCCGACCAGGAGGCCCGCCACGGTGCGGGGGACGCGCTTCTCGACGACCGCGATGTGCTCGGGGTTGCCGGGGTCGTAGTGTGCCAGCGCCGTCCAGACCGTCTCGGGCCGGATGTCGGCCGAGCCCACTGCGACACCGAGCAGCGTGACGACGACGAGCACGCCGATGACGATCCCGACCCCGACGAGACGGCGGTGGGCGAGCTCGACGCGGGCGTGGCGGGCAGCGGGAACGACGTCAGCCGACACGCTCGGCGACGGCGGCGAGTTGCGGGACATACCGGTCGAGCATCCACGGGATCGACAGCGCGGTGGGCGCGCTCGAGGCCATCACGAACGACTCGCCGACGATGGGAGCGAACCGTCCGTCCTTCACCTGGGGCATCGCCGCGACGAGCGGGTCGGCGACGAAGGTGTCGGCGGCATCCTGAGTCCCGAAGTAGGCCACGAGCACGTCGGAGCTCAGCGCACCGAGATTCTCGAAGCTCACCTTGTAGAAGTAGCGCGAGGCGTCCGACGCCGGCACGTTCGCCTCGACGCTGGGCGCGACCGTCATGCCGAGTTGCGTGAGCAGCTGCACGCGCGGATCGTTCTCGCGAAAGACGTTGAACGTCTCGGGCTCGTTGTTCGCGCCGTAGACGAAGGTCTTGCCCTTCAGTGCAGGGTACTTCCCGGCCAGCGTCGTGATCTCGTCGTTCGTCCGGGAGACGAGCGCCTCGGCGTCGTCGGACAGGCCGAGGGCTTGCCCGACGATCTTCGTCTGATCCTGCCAGGAGGTGGCCCAGGGCTTGTCGGGGTACGCCACCACGGGCGCGATCTTGCTGAGCTCGTCGAACTGCTCCTGCGTCATTCCGGAGTAGGGCGCGAGGATGACGTCGGGCTTGGCCTGCACGAACTCCTCCACGTTCGGCGTGCTGGTGTCGCCGCCCGAAAGCAGCTGGGGGGTCTGCCCGCCGAGCTCGTCGATGGCGTCCTTGTCCCAAGGGAGCACGCCATCGACTCCGCCATAAGGGAACGCCGGCATAGCCACCGGCACGACACCGAGCGCGAGTACGGCGTCCTGTGCCGACCAGCCCCACGTAGCGACCCGTTCGGGCTTGGCGTCGATGACGGTCTGTCCGAGAGCGGAGTCGATGGTCACCGGGAAACCGTCGGTGGACGGGATGGCGGACTCGGCCGCCGACGGCGCCGTACCCGCGCATCCGGCCATGGCGATCACGCCGGTGACGATGAGGGCGGCGGCTCCGAGGACACGAGCGGGGCGGCGCGAGCGCACGAACATGGGACTCCTTCAGGCGACAGGACCTCGATGATTCCGAGGTAGGCAAGGCTTACCTTACCTGGATGCCGACCCCTCACGTGTCCAGCCCGGGGATGACGAGGGCTTCGACGACGTCGACGAACGGCGCGGAGCGCAGAAACGTCTCCCGGATCAGTCCGCGCTGGAGACGGACTGCACCTTCCCGTCCGACGCGAGGTTGACCAGCAGCACGTCGTCGGTGGCATCCGGATCCAGCGCGTACTCGAGGACGGCGAACGGATCGGTGCCGCCGTGCTCGTCGGCGAGGATCGTCATGCTCATGAGCTGCAACGACTTGATGACGTCGATGTGCGTGTCGCCGGAGGGGTCGCTCAGCAGGTCGTCGAGCTCTTCACCGAGCGTCGCCTGCTGCTGCAGGATGTACTCGGTCACCTCGCTCGTGCGGTCGTCCAGTTCGTCGACCATGGCGTTGCGCGCGGCGAAGTCGATGGCCTCGAGAGAGGCGATCATCGACGCGGCGACATCGAGCGCATCGATCGACACGTCGTCTTGATCGGGGGCCGTGAGATCGACGGTCACGCTCTGGTCACCGAACTCCACGTTCTCAGACCAGAAGATCGAGCCGTCGGGGCCTGACTCGAGAAGGCCGAAGAAGTCGTGCTCGATCGCCATTCCCCCATGAAACCAGCCCGAAGGGTCTCGCGGAAGGCGACCCGCCCGCGCGGCCGAGTGCGATAAAGGGATCAGTCGACGAGCGACGCCGCGAAAACGTGTGGCGTGAAGCCCGTGAGGTCGTTGATGCCTTCGCCCTGCCCGAGCAGTTTCACAGGGATGCCGGTGAGTTCCTGGACTGCCAGGACGAAACCGCCCTTCGCGGAACCGTCGAGCTTCGTGAGCACCAGGCCCGTGACGCCGGCGCTGTCGAGGAAGGCCTGGGCCTGCATCAGACCGTTCTGCCCGGTCGTGGCATCCAGAACCAGGAGGACCTCGCTGATCGGCGCCTGCTTCTCGACGACGCGCTTGATCTTGCCGAGCTCGTCCATGAGCCCGCCCTTGGTGTGGAGGCGCCCGGCCGTGTCGATGAGCACGATCTCGGTGCCCGTCTCTTTGGCGTGGGCGACCGTCTGGAAGGCGACGGATGCCGGATCCTGGCCCTCCTGCTGCGGACGCACGATCGTGGCTCCCCCGCGATCGGCCCACGTGGCGAGCTGGTCGACGGCGGCGGCGCGGAACGTATCGGCGGCCCCGACGACGACCGTTCGGCCGTAGCGCTGGAGGAACTTCGCGAACTTGCCGATCGTCGTGGTCTTCCCCACGCCGTTGACGCCGACGACGAGGACCACCGCGGGCCGCTCGGTCAGACGCAGCGTCGTGTCGAACTTCGCGAAGTGCTCTTCGAGGGTCTCGCGCAGCATGCGCTGGAGATCCTTGGGGTCGGTGGTCCGGTAGCGCTCGACCTTCTCGCGCAACTCGTCGATCAGTCGCTCGGTGACATCGGGACCGAAATCGGCCGTCAACAGAGCCGTCTCGAGGTCGTCCCACGTGGTCTCGTCGATCGTGGGTTTGACGAACAGCCCGCGCAGCGCGCGGCCCAGCGACCAGGAGTTCTCAGCCATTGCTTCAGCTTACGGGGGCGGGTTCCGACGACGCGCGGGCGCGGTCCCCCACGCGCTGCCCGACGACGGCGGAGACGCCGTCCTGCCGCATGGAGACGCCGTACAGCGCGTCGGCGATCTCCATGGTGCGCTTCTGGTGGGTGATCACGATGAGCTGGCTGCTCTCGCGCAGCTTCTCGAACACCCCGAGGAGCCGGCCGAGGTTGGCGTCATCCAGCGCCGCTTCGACCTCGTCGAGGATGTAGAAGGGGCTCGGCCGCGCCGTGAAGATCGCGGTCAGGAACGCCACCGCCGCGAGCGAACGTTCGCCGCCGGACAGCAGCGACAGGCGCTCGATCTTCTTGCCGACGGGGCGCACGGCGACCTCGATCCCCGTCGTCAGGGGATTGTCGGGATCGGTCAGCGCGATACTGCCGGTGCCGCCCGGAAAGAGGATCGGGAAGATCTCGCCGAACGCGACACGGGTGTCCTCGAACGCCGCGACGAAGATCGTCTGCATGCGTTCGTCGAGGTCGGCGATGATCGTCTGCAGGTCGGCGCGTGTCTGTTGGAGGTCGGCGAGCTGCTCGGTCAAGAAGGCGTGCCGCTGCTCCAGCGCGGCGAACTCCTCGAGGGCGAGCGGGTTCACGCGTCCGAGCTGAGCGAGCTTGCGCTCGGCATCCTGAAGTCGACGCTTCTCCGCCGCCCGCTCGAAAGGTACCGCCTCGTCGCCCTCACTGGCCGGAACCGGCTGATCGGGGCCATATTCCGAAACGAGAATGTCCTCGTCGAGCGCGAGCTCGGAGTTCACGCGCTCGAGCAGGCTCGTGACGTGGAGCCGTTTCTCGTGCATCTGCAGTTCCAGACCGTGCACGTTCTCGGTCAGACGTGCCAGGCGCTCCCGCACCGCCGTCTCCTCGCTGCGGGCCCGTGCGAGATCCGCGGTCACGGCGGACCGGGCCGATTCGGCGGCGGCCAATTCCACGCGAGCCCGGCTGACCGACCGGTCGACGGAGTCGAGGAGCGCGGGCAACGCTGCGGACACCTCCGCGGCGATCTCGCGTTGGGCTCGCCGGATCACGGCGCGTCGAGCCACGGCGTCCGCGGCCGCCCGCTCGCGTTCGCGTTGCTGCTCGAGCTGGACGATCCGCGCCTCTCCCGCTCGGACGCGTTCGCGCAGCGCCTCGATGTCGAGTCGCGCGCGCATCTCGTTCTCGCGCGCGGACTCGAGTTCGGCGAGCATCCCTTCGCGCGCCGACGCGTCGAGGAGCGGACGCGGCATCTCGAGGGCGCGCGCGAGCGCCTCGTCGGCGATCCGCGCAGTCTCCTCGGCGTCGGACACCGCGGCTTGCGCTTGCGCCAGACCCGTCTCCAGGCGCTCGCACTCGGCGACCGCGGCCTCGTGGCGGACGGTGACGCGGTTGAGCTTCTCGGCGTGCGCGGCGAGGGCGGCATCGTGAGCGCGCAGCGTCGCGAGCGTCTCCTTCGTGCGCGCACGCGCCTCCGTCAAGGATCGCTGGGCGTCCGCCAGCGCCTCCCGCAGGGAATCGGCGACCACGACGATCTCGTCCAACCGCTCGGCCGCCGCGTCCCGTTCGGCCGCGAGTTCCAGGCGCGATCGGCCCGAACCCGACCCGGCGCGCAGCGTGCGGGAGGTCAGCACCGCGCCGTCGCGCGTGACCACGACCGTCCCCGCCGGACTGTCGGCCAGGGTGGCGCGGACACGCTCGGCGGCCGCGAGATCGTCGACGATGATCACGCCCGACAGGATGCCGCGCACGCCCGCTGGCGCCGAGACGACGTCGACCGCCCGCACCCCGCCGTCCAACGAGACGCCGGAGTCGGCATCCGGGGCATCCGCGATCGCGATCTCGACCACTCCGAGGTCGCCCTCGCGCGCCGCCCGCGCCGCCGAGAACGCCGCCGCAGCGTCATCGACGAGCAGCCCCTCGGCGAGTGAGCCGAGCGCCGCAGCGATCGCCGCCTCGTACCCGGCGGTGACCTTGACGGCATCGCCGACGAGCCCGCGGATGCCGGCTCCCCCGGTGGCCGCGAGATCCGCCGCCGCGTTGCGGACGTCCAGCGCCCGGCCGAGCGCCGTGGTCTGCGCCGTCAGGGCGTCGCGTTCGCGTTCGGCGGCGTGGAGGCGCTCGCGCAACGCAGCGACCTCCGTCTCGGTGTCATTGGTCTCGCGCTGTGCGCGCTCGTACGCGGCAGCGTGTTCGGCCGTCGACTCCTCGGGCGTGACGTCGGGGTCGAGCGCGGCGCGCGCTTCCTCCGCCTCGGCGCGGCGCTCGAGTGCGGCATCCAGGGCTCGCTGCTGCCGCTCGACCGCACCGCGCACGGCGGCCAGCCCGGAGGCCGCTGCCTCCGCCGAGCCGCGGAGCGCGGTGAGCTTCATGTCGTGCGCGGAGACGAGAGCGCTCTGCGCGGCGATGTCGGCGTCGAGCGCGTCGAGTTCGGCGCGCGCCCGGGCGACACCGCGCGCCGCGTCCGCCGCGGCATCCTGCGCGTCGCCCAACCCGCCGGCGATGTCGTCGACCTCGGACCGGACGTCGTCGATGGTCGACTGGCTCACGGTGGGAGCCTGCGACGACGCGTCGAGGTCGTCGTCGGCGAGGAGCGTGAGGCGCTGCCCCGCCAGCGTGTACAGCCCGCGCAGGCGCTCCTGCACCTGTTCGAGCGAGAACGCGACGCGGCGAGCCCGATCCACGGCCTCGGACCGCTGTTCCTCCTCGAGGCGTTCGACGCGCTGACGCACGCCGTCCGCCTGGTCCTGCAGCATGAGGCGCTCGGTATGCCGCTCACTCTCGGCCGCGGCCGCGTCGGCGAGCTCGCGGCGCAACCGCACGAGTTCATCGGCGAACAGCCGCGCCTTCGCGTCGCGCAGCACGGCCGCGATCGTCGCTGCCTCGCGCGCGATCTCGGCCTGCTTCCCGAGCGGCTTGAGTTGCCGGCGCAGTTCGCCGGCGAGATCGCTCAGCCGCGTGAGGTTGGTCTCCATGGCCTCGAGCTTGCGAACGGTCTTCTCTTTGCGGCGGCGGTGCTTGAGGATGCCCGCGGCCTCCTCGATGAACCCGCGCCGTTCTTCGGCCGAGGCCTGCAGTACCGTGTCGAGGCGCCCCTGCCCGATGATCACGTGCATCTCTCTCCCGAGACCCGAGTCGCTGAGCAACTCCTGCACGTCGAGCAGACGGCACGTCTGCCCGTTGATCGCGTACTCGCTCGCCCCGGTGCGGAACAGCGTGCGACTGATCGTGACCTCGCTGTAGTCGATCGGGAGCGCGCCGTCGGCGTTGTCGATCGTCAACTGCACCTCGGCTCGCCCGAGGGGACCGCGGGTCGACGTACCCGCGAAGATGACGTCCTCCATCTTGCCGCCGCGAAGGGTCTTGGCCCCCTGCTCCCCCATCACCCACGCGAGCGCGTCGACGACATTGGACTTGCCCGAGCCGTTGGGCCCCACGATGCACGTCACCCCGGGTTCCAGTGCGAACGTCGTCGACTGCGCGAAGGACTTGAAGCCCTTGAGCGTGACGCTCTTGAGGTGCATGCCGATGCGCCTTCCCGACCGGTGAACTTCCGCCTCACGCTACCCGAAGACCCGCGGAATCCCGCAGTGGCTGGCCGGTCCAGCCCTCGCCCGACGCGCCCGGGAGCCCACCGTTTCTGGATCTTCGCTTGACATTCGCTGAACCCGTTCGCTAGCGTCGGGGGTCGCAACCGACGTCGAAAGGAGGTCACCCCCATGATTCGCAACACCACCGGCTTTATCGCCACCGGCTTCACCGCCGCTCCCGTGCTGTCCGCATCCCTGCGCGGAGTGACCGCCGCCGTCGGCATGCCTGCTCGCCAGGCGTGACCTCGCCGCGTTGAGACGCTCGATCGTCTCCGCTCCCGCGACGCCGTCCGATCATCGGATGCCGCGCGCCCGGGTCCTCTGAGACCTGTCCGCCCGTTGCCGGCCCCGCCGCACGTGGCCTCACTGCTCGTTCTTCCTCATCGGAGCCTCCGCATGAACATCTCGCTCACGCGCGCGCCGCAGCACGCGGCATCCGCGCTCACCCTCCCCGTCGTCGAGACCTCGGCCCAGCGGGGCCTGGGTCCCGTCGACCGTCTCTCCCTCCGCCTCGGCCTCTGGCTGCTCGTCCGCGCCGCGGCGCGCGCCGACGAGGCGACGCGCCGCGCGGCACGCGCTGCCGACGTCGCCGACCTCGCCCGCCGCAACGCCCGCGACCGGGTCCGGCGCGAGGCCGAATGGCAGCGAGCGGCACTGCGCCTGCGTCCCCCGCTGTGACCGGGTGGGGTCGGACTCCCGGCCCCACCC